>JAFAOG010000620.1 GCA_019237945.1 Deltaproteobacteria bacterium
TCCGCTTGATGGACTGCTGAGGACTTCGTTTCCTCTTCTTCTTCGCCACCTGTTCTCTCCTCGGCCCTCCGATGTCACGGGGTCGAGGACGTCAGGTGCTATGCGAACATCAGCTCACGAAACGCCACATTGCTGGCGCGCGGCACACGGTCGCGATGACCGACGAGGCGCCATTCCGGAGAGCGCACTGCGATGTCGGGGCACCTGAGGTCGCGCGCTGGGTATCGCGCGACATTATCCACGCGGCCGTCGAAGAGCGCGCGACCATCAACGTCGCTTCGGCCGTGCAGCATCCGAAGTTTCGAATGTCGCCGAGCGTCATCGAAAACGGCATCCGTGCCGTCATGTGCGCGCCCATCGGCGTGGCCGACCCCGTGGGCGTCGTCTACGTGCAGGGGCGCCACGTGCCTGGCCGCTTTGCTGATGATGACCGCGAACGCCTGGAGCTCTTCGCGGCCCGGCTAGCCACAATCTCCGACCGGCTTCGCTTCGGCAGAACCGGCGAGCCAGTAACGCTCGACGACGAGCTGAAGTGGGTCGAGATGCGAGCGGTGCGAGCATCACTCGAGCGAAACCGCGGGAATCTCGCGGCGACTGCACGCGAGCTCGGTATCACGCGCGCACGCCTCTATCGGATCGTTCGGCGGGCGGGATGAGCGCGAGCCGCACGAGATTCGCATACGATGCGCCCGGTGACTCCGGGCCGTTTGCTCGTCGGACTCGCGCTGCTCAATGCGGCGCTGATCGCCGTCGGCGCGGTTGCGTTTGCGCCGGCTGCGCATCGCGCGGGCGCGGGCGTTCGGGTCGGGTTGGTGTTCGACATCGGCGGCAAGAACGACCGGTCGTTCAACGAGAGCGCGTGGCGCGGGCTCGAGCGGGCGAAGACGGAGCTCGGGATCGACGTCGAGTACATCGAGCCCACCGAGGGGGCGGATCGCGAGACGGCGCTGCGGAGCCTGGCCGCGCGCGGCGATGATCTGGTGATCGGGGTCGGATTCATTTTTGGGCCGGATCTCGAGCGGCTCGCGCAGCAGTTTCCCGGTGTGAAGTTCGCGGGGATCGATTACTCGCCGTCGCCGGGCGTGGGGACGATCGCGAACCTGGCGGGGCTGCGGTTTCGCGAGCACGAGGGCAGCTTTGTGGTCGGGGCGATCGCGGCGATGCTGACGCGCACGAAGGTCGTCGGGTTTGTCGGGGGCATGAAGATCCCGCTGATCCGGAAGTTCGAGGCCGGGTACATCGCGGGCGTGAAGTACGTGTGCGGGGAGTGTGTGGTGCTGAGCGCGTATGCGGGGACCGAGCCGCGCGCGTTTGCGGATCCGTCGCTGGGGCAGGAGCTGGCGGCGGCGCAGTACGGGCAGGGCGCGGATATCATCTTTCATGCGGCGGGGAAGACGGGCGACGGCGTGTTCGCGGCGGCGCGGCAGCGCGGGCTCAAGGCGATCGGGGTCGATAGCGATCAGTTCGAGCGCGCGCCGTGCTGCGTGGTGACAAGCATGGTGAAGCGGGTGGATGTCGCGGTGATCGACATCATCAAGGACGTGATCGCGAAGCGGTTCAAGGGCGGGTTGCACGAGCTCGGGCTCGCGGAGCACGGGGTGACGTTCGTGTCGGACGAGCGCAACGAGAAGCTGTTACCGCTCGACGTCGTGCAGAAGGCGCGCACGATCGCGGATGACATCGTCGCCGGCAAGATCAGGGTGCCGAGCGAATGACGGCGATGATCGAAGCGACGCTGACGAAGCGCTACGGCGGGCGCGAGGTGCTGAGCGCGGCGCGCCTCGAGGTCGCGGCGGGGACCGTGCATGCGCTCGTCGGCGAGAACGGGGCCGGGAAGTCGACGCTGGTGAAGATCATCGCCGGCATCGTGCGTGCGGATGGCGGCTCGCTCGCGATCGGCGGCACGAACGTCGACCTCGGCGCGTGGGATCGGCGGCGCGCGCGTGCGGCCGGGATCGGGATCGTGCAGCAGCACGGTGCATCGGCGGGGACGCTGAGCGTCGTCGAGAATGCGGTGCTCGGGGCAGAGGGCGGCGCGCTGCTCGATCTCGCGCCGACCGCGAAGGCGCTCGAGGCGCTCGGCGCGAAGGTTGGGCTGCCGATCGATCCGTGGGCGCGCGCGGATCGGCTGCCGCTCGGCGCGGCGCAACGTGCGGAGATCGTCGCGGCGCTGCATCATGGCGCGAAGCTGCTGATCCTCGACGAGCCGACCGCGGTGCTCGCGCCGGTCGAGGTCGATGGCCTGCTCGCGACGCTGCGCACGCTCGCGAAAGGCGGCACGACGATCGTGCTCGTCACGCACAAGCTCGACGAGGTGCGCGCGGTCGCCGACACCGTCACGGTGCTGCGCGCCGGCAAGACCGTCGGCACGTTTGGCGCGCCACTCGAGGTTGCAACGATCGCGCGCGCGATGGTCGGCGCCGAGCTGCCGCCGCCAAGCAGCGTTGCGGAGCCTGCGGGCGATGCGCCGGTGGTGCTCGCGCTCGAGCATGTGGGTGTGGCGGGGGCGTTGCCGTCGGCGCGCCCGCGCGGGCGGTTTGCGGGGCTGCGCGAGGCATTCAGCGGCGAGAAGCGACAGGATGCGCCGGCGCCGCGCGAGAACGTGCCGCTCGCCGACATCTCGCTCGTCGTGCGTGCGGGAGAGCTCGTCGGCGTGGCGGGCGTCGACGGTAACGGGCAGCGCGAGCTAGCGCAGGCGATCGCGGGGCTCGTGCCGCACACGGGCGGCGTGAAGCTCGGCGGAGAAGACATCTCGCGTGCCAGCGCGGGCGAGCGGCTTGCGGCGGGGCTCGCGCACATTCCCGAGGACCGGCATCACGGCGGGCTCGTGCTGGAGGCGTCGATCGCGGACAACCTCGCGCTCGCGCGGCGTGACATCACGGGGCGCTTCGCGATCGATCGTGCGCGCGTGCGGCGGTTCGCCGAAGAGCAGATCCGTTCGCTCGACATCCGGCCGACGGATCCCGAGGCGCGCGCGGCGGCGCTGTCGGGCGGCAACCAGCAGAAGATCGTGATCGCGCGCGAGCTGTCGCGGCCGCACGTGCGCGTGGTGCTCGCGTCGCAGCCGACGCGCGGCGTCGATCTCGGCGCGGTCGTGCGCATTCACGATCGGTTGCGCGCGGCCGCCGCGGCCGGGGCCGGCGTGCTCGTGATCAGCGCCGATCTCGACGAGCTGCTCGCGCTGTGTCACCGCGTCGTCGTCATGCTGCGCGGCAAGATCGTCGGCGAGCGCGCGGGCGCGGCGCTACAGGGCGCGGAGGCGCGCAGCGGGCTGGGCGATCTGATGACGGGGGCGGCATGAGGCGGTCACTGCCGGTCGCGCTGCTCGCCTCGATGGCGGTCGGCAGCATCTTGATGCTCGTCGTCGGTGCGTCGCCGGGGCACGTGTGGTGGACGATGGTCACGCGCGTGCTCGGCAGCGAGTACCAGGTCGGCCAGGTGCTGTACAAGGCGACCGGGCTCGCGCTGACCGGGCTCGCGGTGTCGGTCGCACTCGACGCGGGCCTGTTCAACATCGGTGGCGAGGCGCAGCTCGGCGCGGGCATCTTTGCGTGCGCGCTCGTCGGGACGGCGCTGCCGGCCGGCACGCCCGCGATCGTCGCGATCCCCGTATGCACGCTGGCCGCGGCCGCGGCGGGCGGCGCGATCGGCGGTGCGATCGGGTTTCTGCGCGCGAAGCGCGACGCACACGAGGTGATCACCTCGATCATGTTCAACGCGATCGTCGCAGGCGTCGTGCTCGTCGAGGGTAGCGAGCACATCTTCCAGGGCGGCACGACGACGGGGCCCGCGATCGTGCCCGGCGCCGAGTTGCCGCGGTTGCCGCTCGGCGGCAGTGCCGCGAACTGCGCGCTGTTCATCGCGATCGCGGCGGTCGCGCTCGTGTGGTGGCTGCGCGCGCGAACCACGTGGGGGCAGGCGTGGCTTGCGGTCGGCCGCGATCCCGATGCCGCGCGCCACGCGGGCATCTCGGTTGCGCGGGTGCAGATCCTCGTCATGGCGGGGGCAGGCGCGCTTGCGGGCCTCGCCGCGACGAGCTTCGTGATGGGCCACAAGCACGCGCTCGAGGAAGGGCTCGGCGCGGGCACCGGCTTGCTCGGGATCGTCGCGGCGCTGCTCGGGCGGTTGCATCCGGTCGGCGTCGGCATCGCGTCGCTGCTGCTCGGCTTTCTGTCGGTCGGCGGGCTCGCCGTCGGCGACCTCGTGCCGAAGGAGCTGACCGAGGTGTTGCTCGGCGTCGTGCTGCTCGCGGTCGCGACGGCGGCAGCGTGGGAGAGGCGGGCGGCCGCATGATCGCTTCGGTGCTCACACTCGCGTTCCTCGCGCAGGCGATCCGGATCGCGGTGCCGTACGCGTTCGCCGCGCTCGGCGGCGCGGTGCAGGAGCGGTCCGGTGTGATCGATCTCGCGCTCGAGGCGAAGCTGCTGTTCGGCGCGTTTGCGGCGGCGGCGGTCGGGCACGCGACCGGCTCGGCGGTGTGCGGCATCGCGGGCGGCGTCGCAGCCGGCATGACGGTCGCGCTCGTGCAGGCGTGGTGCGCGCTGTGGCTCGCCGCGGATCAGGTGATCATCGGCGTTGCGCTCAACGTGATCGCGCTCGGAGGCACGCGGTTCCTGCTGCAGGCGATCTATCACGAGGGCGCGAACTCGCCGCCGGCGCCCGCGTACGGCGACGCGGTGCTGACGAACCCGCTCGTCCCCGCCGCGATCGTGTGCGCGCTGATGGTGCCGCTCGCGGTGCGGCGCACGCGCTGGGGATTGCGGCTGCGCGCGGCCGGCGATCGCCCCGATGCTTTGGTCGCGGTCGGTGTATCGCCACGACGCACGCGACTCCACGCGATGCTCGTCGGCGGTGCGCTCGCGGGCGCCGGGGGTGCGCAGCTGTCGCTCGCCGTCGGTGGCTTCTCCGCCGACATGTCGAGCGGCCGCGGGTACATCGCGCTCGCGATGGTGATCCTCTCCGGCTGGCGGCCCGCGCTCGCCGCGCTCGCATGCGTTGGCGTCGCGGCCGCGCAGGCGCTCAGCGTGCAGGTCCAGATGCACATGGCCGGCGGCGGCGAGCTGCGCCGGCAGATCGTCGATCTCGCGCCGCTGCTGCCGTACGTCGTGACGCTGCTCGTGATCTCGCTCTATCGCGGACGCGATCGATCGCCGCCGTCGGCGCTCGGCAAGCTCTGAAGCGCGCGCATGAACAGATCCATCTCGCGCGCGACGACCGCCGGCTTCTGCTCGGACCATCGCGCGAGCTCCTTGCCGAGCTGGTCGGCGAGGTCGGGGAACGTCGCGCCGCGCGCGAGCACCGCGTTCATGATCTCCGGCCGCCACGCGATCACGACGAGCCGCGCGCCCTCGCCGAGATCGATCTCGAGGTGCGGAAGCTCCTCGGACAGCCCCCGCACGTCGAACGGCGCGTTGACGAAGTCGACGCCGCGCGAGAACAGATACGCCGGCTGCGCGTGCTTCTCGTGCCCGACGCGGCCGCGCGCCATCAGCGGCTGGTGCGCGATCTCGGGATCGGTCAGCCCGGTCTCGGTCTCGATCGCGGTCGGCACGTCGCTGCGATAGACGAGCCGCGCCGCCGCGCCGCTGAAGCCGAGCACGACCGGCAAGCCGCGCAGCTGGCGCGCGAGCACCGCGCCGTGTGCATCGGAGTCGACCGCCCACGAGCGGATCGCGTAGAAGTGACGCTCGTCGAAGATCCCGCGCAGGTTGTCGCGCGGCGGCATCGGCATCCACTTCAGCGACGCAGCCGCGGCAACGGTCAGCACGATCCGCATGTGCGGGCGGCACAGTCCGATCGCGCGCTGCAGCAGCAGCACGAGGAACGGCGTCAGCGGCACGAACAGGCGCGCGAACATGAAGTCGCCGCCGACGCGCATCACGTACAGCGTGTAGACGGCGACCATCGCGAGCTCGAGCGCCGCCCGCTTGCGCGCCTTCGTCAGCAGCGCGAACGGCACCAGCACGAACGGCAGGTAGCGCTCGAGGTACCACAGGCCATACCAGCGCCCCTGGCTCCACCACGGCAGCCACGCCGACTTCGCGTAGTACGTGTTCGGGAAGAAGTCGCCGTAATACGAGATCCTCCACACCGTCGGAGGCAGCCACACGATCGCGAACGCCGCCGCGAGCACGAGGCCGTCGCGCACGCGCTTCTGCGCGAGCAACCACGCGCCGGCGACCGCGCCGAACAGCACGCCGTCGGGACGCGTCAGCGACGCCAGCGCGAACACGGCGCCCGCCGCCGCGATCCGCCGCCGCGACGCCGGCTCGTCGCTCTCGGGACACACGAGCACGTAGCCGGCGAATGCGCAGAGCGTGAACGCGCTCGTCTCGAGCCCGCTCGTCGCGAACTCCGCCCAGCCGACGTGCGCGGCCGCGAACACGACCGCGCTCGGGATGTCGTCGAGCTGCAGGCTGCGCCGTGCGACGAGCGCGATCGTGCCCGCGTACGCGACCAGGCCCCAGACGATCGCCCAGCCGGTCGCGCTCGCTCCGAACAGCCGGCCGACCGCGATCCACAGCGTCCACAGAAAGTTCGTGTCGCCCTCGACGCGCTCGCCGACGTTGAACACCAGCCCGTGCCCGTGCGCGAGGTGGTCGGCGTAGCGAAACGAGATGAACGCGTCGTCGCACAGCCAGGTCCTGGAGATCGCGTGCGCGAGCGCGAGGACGCCGGCGACAATGGCGATGGCCCAGCCGGCACGACGCATCCGGTATCATCGTAACGCATTGAAGCTCTCCGGCGCTGCGCGCGCGCTGCTCGTGATCCTCGTCATCGCCCTGGCGGTGCGGATCGCGATCGCGTTCGCGATGCCGAACCAGGTCTGGCCCGACGAGATCTTCCAGTCGCTCGAGCAGGCGCACCGCGTCGTGTTCGGGCGCGGCGTGCTGCCGTGGGAGTTCCGCGACGCGACGCGCTCGTGGCTATTTCCCGGTGCGCTCGCCGCGATCATGAAGTCGGTCTCGTTCGTCAGCTCGTCGCCGACGGTCTACCTCGGCGCCTGCGCGACGGTGCTCTCCGTGCTGTCGCTCGCGCCGGTGTGGGTCGCGTTTCGCACGGCGGAGCGGCCGTTCGGACTGCGCGGGGCGATCATCGCGGCCGCGACGTGCACGCTGTGGTACGAGCTTGTCTACTTCGCACCGAAGGCGCTCGGCGAGGTCGTCGCGGGCAATATCCTCGTGATCGGCGTGATGCTCGCCGACCGGATCCGGCACACCGATCGGATCGCGGGGGCCGGGCCGGCGCGGTCGCTCGTGCGCGGGTGCGCGGGATTGCTCGCGCTCGTCGCGGCGATGCGGATGCAGCTCGCGCCGGCGGCCGGCATCGCGTTCCTCGTCGCCGTGTGGCGGCTGCCGTGGCGGCAGCGGATCGATGCCGCGATCGTCGCGGCGCTCGTCGTGCTCGCGGTCGGAATGCTGGACTGGATCACGTGGAGCTATCCGTTCCAGTCGTTCGTCGAGAACTTCCGCACGAACATCATCGAGGGCAAGAGCCATCACTTCGGCGTTGCGCCGTGGACGGCGTACTTCGCGGCGTATCGCGACCTGTGGGGCGTGCTCGGCCTCGTCGTGCTCGCGATCGCGGCCGTCGGCGCGGTGCGCGTGCCGCTGTACGCGGCGATCGCCGCCGTCATCGTGATCACGCACGTGCCGATCGCGCACAAGGAGTATCGCTTCCTGTACCCGGCGCTCGAGCTCGTGATCGTCCTCGTCGGCGTCGGGCTCGCGAGCCTCGTCGCGCGGATCGAGCAGGTGCGCACCGCGAACCTCGCGGCGGCCGGTGCGATCGCGATCGTGCTCGCGATGTCACTACAGCTCGCGAACCGCTACGACGACCCCGGCATTCACTTCGGGTTCGTTCCGGCGAACGTGAAGTTGCGCGTCGACTCGCTCTGGCGCGAGCGGCGCGGCACACTCGTCGGTACTTTGGTGCTCGGCGAGGATCCGACCGTGTGCGGTGTCGCGCTCGTCGGCGTGCACTGGTCGAACACCGGCGGGTACGCGTACCTGCACCGTGACATCCCGCTGCTCGTGGTCAAGAACCGCGCGACACTCGAGCAGCTGACGCCGTTCGCGAACGCGATCCTCGGCCGCCCCGATCTTCCCGATCCGCTCGGCCCCTACGTGCGCGGCGAGTGCTGGAACACCGCCTGCCTGTTTCACCGGCCGGGTGGCTGCGAGCCGCTGCCGCCGGCGCTCGACGTCGCGAGAGCGGGTCCCGACAACTGAGTGGCCGCGATCGCGGCGAGCCCGCCGAGCAAGAAGTAGTAGTTCATGAACGCGATCTTGCCGGTCGCGAAGAAGCAGAGCAGGGCGACGGTCAGCAGCACGAACAGGCTCGCGAGCGAGCGTTCGACGCGCTTCCACAGTGCCGCGCAGATGAGCAGCGCGCTCGCCGCGCCGAGCAGCTCGCCGGGCGCGTGGCCGAACCGCATCTTGACGAGGTTCGACACGGTCAGCGCATCGCTGCGCGGCTCGAGGTTGACGAAGTAGCGCACCGTGCCACGGAGGAAGTCGCTCGGTCCCCAGAGAAAGAACGGCAGCGTGATCGCGGCTGCGACCCCGAGCGCGATCGCGAGCTGTCGCCTCGTGACGCCCGGCAGCAGCAGCAGCAACGGGAATCCGATGACGAGCGGCTGCTTCGCGGCGAACGTCAGGCCGAACAGCGCCGCCGCGAGAGTCCGGCGCCCGGACGCCCACGCCCACGCCGCGCAGCCCGCGAACCCGAGCGGTACGACATCGACCCACGCCTGATCGAGGACGAACGCGGTGATCGGTCCCGCGAGGACGATCAGCGCGACGCTATCGCGCAGCAGATCATCGCCGTCGCGCAGCGCCATCCGCGCCCCGACCGCCGCGAGGATCAGCATCAGCACCATTGCGAATCGCACATCGCCCGTCGCGGCGTGCGCGAGCGTCGTCATGATCAGCTGCACGGGCGGGTACGTGTACGGGACGTCGAAGTGCGCGTCGTTCGTGTCGCTGACCATCACGACCGCGTAGGGGTCGCGGCCGTGCTGCAGCACCTCTGCGCCTTGCGTCTGCATGTCGAACACGTCGATGTGCGGGTGCGGGCTCGACGAGAAGATGTCGATCGCGAGCCACACGACGAGCAGGCACAGCACGGCGAACCGCGCGGTCGCGAGCGGAGCGCGCACCGGCACGAGATAGGTCGCCGCGAGCACGAGCGCGACCAGCGGCACGAGCGTCAGCGCCGGCGCGGCATGCTCGAGGTTCGGCGGCGGCAGCGCCGCGAACGCGCCATCGACGAGCACGAGCCCGATCGGTGCGAGCAGCCACCGCGCGTCGATGCCGCGCCGGCCGCGCAGCGCGATCCCGACGAGCACGCCCGCCGCGACGATCATGATCACCGCCGTCGGGTGAAACGCGCCGCGTCGGATCGTGCACGCGAGCTGGAACAGCGCACTCCCACATAGTGCGAGCAGCGCTCCAGCCGGAACCTCACGACGGGCCACGTCCTCACTGGTATCATGGACCGATGCACCTCACCCGGACGCACTTCGGTGATCTCCGTGCACAGGCGATCCACGTCTATCGCGTGCAGACCGAGTCCAGCGTCTACCACCTCGCGATCCACGAGGAGCACGGCAAGAAGACGTGCATCGTGCGCGGCCAGGCCGGCAGCGATCGCGAGAACGTCGTCATTCGCGACTCCGATCCGCGGATCGGCGATCGCTCGCTGTTCGACGTGCCGCCGGTCGAGTGGGTCGGCAAGATCCTCGAGGTCGCGACGATGCGCACGTCGCCGATCACGTTCGTCCATCGCGAGGGCGATCCGCTGCCGCCCGAGGCGAACATGAAGACGCGCGTCAACGCGCCCGACGGCCTCGGCGCGAACCCGCGCATCGTGCCGGTCCCCGCGCGCGGCACGAGCGTCGGCAACCCGCGTCCCGCGCCGACCGATCTCGCGCGCCAGCTCGTCACCGGCCAGGCCGATCCGCAGCAAGCGGCGCCGTACCCGCTGCGCCACGTGCTCTACGCGGAGGACGTCGTCACGCGGCTGCGCTCGATCCACCGGCGCGATCGGCTGTGGCACGACCTGTCGACCGATCCGAAGCTGCAGGACCGCTTGATGCGCGCGCTCGACGGCGCGGAGCAGCTGCTCGCCGACATCAAGAAGCGCATCCGCTAGCCGTCACATCTGATCGGGCGCGGCCATGCCGAGCAGCGACAGGCCCTCGCGCAAGGTCGCCTGTACGGCCGCCACGAGTGCCAGGCGCGCCCGGCGCACCTCGGCATCGTCGACGAGCACGCGCAGCGTCGCGTCGCCATTGCCGGCCGTGTACCACCGCGAGAACTCGCCGGCGAGCTCGAGCAGGTAGTGACAGATCACGTGCGGCTCGCAGTTGTCGGTCGCGCGGACGACGATCTCGGGGAAATCGGCGAGGCGCTTGGCGACCGCCCACTCGGCGTCGCTCGCGAGCTTGCCGAAGTCGACGTCCGTCGCGACCGGCTCGTTCGCCTTGCGCAGGATCGACGCGCAGCGCGCGTGCGAGTACTGGACGTACGGGCCGGAGTCGCCGTCGAGCGAGACCGCCTTGTCGAGGTCGAACTCGATGTCCTTCTCGCGCTGCGACGCGAGGTTGCCGAAGATCATCGCGCCGATGCCGACCTGGCGCGCGACCTGATCGCGCACGTCGGCGGGCAGGCTGGGGTTCACCTGGGCGATCACCTCGCGGACCTCGTCCTCGGCGATCTTGAAGACGTCGCGCATCAGCACGACGTTGCCGAGGCGCGAGCCGGCCTTCTTGCCGCCCACCTTCACCTGGCCGAACGAGATGTGCTGGCACGTGCTCGCCCAGCCAAAGCCCATCTTGGCGAGGAGCTTGAACAGCTGCCGGAAGTGGAACGACTGGCCGCGATCGACGACATAGAGCGAGCGCGTCGGGTGGTAGCGCTCCTCGCGATAGATCGCCGCCGCGACATCGCGCGTCGCGTAGAGCGTCGTGCCGTCCTTGCTGAGCAGCACGATCGGCGCCTTCTCTTCCTCGAGCTCGACGACCTGCGCGCCCTCGCTCTCGACGAGAAGGCCTTCGTCCTTGAGCTTCTCGAGGATCGCGTCGGTCTGCTTCGCGAAGTAGGCCTCGCCGTTGAGATCGTCGTAGTGAATGTCGAGGATGCGATAGACCTCCTCGAACTCGGCCCACGACACGTCGCGGAACCGTTGCCACAGCGCCGTCGCTTCGGGCTCGCCATTCTCGAGCCGCTTGAGCCACGCGCGGCCCTCGCCCTCGGGATCGGCGACCTCGGCGCGGAACCGCTTGTAGAGCTGATCGAGCAGATCGATCGTCGGCGGTGCGCCGGCGCCCCACCGCTCGTACGCGGCGAGCACCATGCCGTGCGTCGTTCCCCAGTCGCCGAGGAAGTTGATCGCGACGACGCGGTAGCCGAGCGCGCGGAAGCTCTGCGCGAGCGCGTGACCGATCGTCGTGGAGCGGATGTGGTGGTAGGCGAGCCGCTTGGAGATGTTCGGCGAGCCGTAGTCGATCGTGATCGTCTTGCCCGCGCCGAGCGTCCGCGGCAGCAGCGAGCCGCCGGTCGCGGCGCCGATCAGCCACTTGAAGGCGGCGGCGCGGTTCGCGCGGAAGTTGACGAACGGGCCGGCCGCGGTGGCGCTCGCGAGCAGCTCGGTCGGCTGGAACGCGGCCGCGATCTCCTTTGCGACCTGGGCCGGATTGGCCTTCTTGGCCTTGGCGATCGTGAAGCAGCCGACCGCGAAATCGCCCATTTCGGGGCGCGGCGGCGTCTCGACCTTGAGCTCGCTGGCAGCGACGCCGGCATGCGCGGCGACAGCCTCGGCGGCGGCGGAATGCAGCGGCGTCAGATGGCTCGGCATGGCGGCGCACGCTAGCACACGGAAAAGGCTTACGGTTTCGGGCCCCTTGGTTTGACGGTGCGCGCGTGGGCGGGTTACGATTGGATTCAGCTCTGGGAGGACACCAAGTGAGCAAGATCGTTTTGTGCGTCGATGACAGCGCGACGATGCAGATGGTCGCGGAGATCACATTCCGCGGCACGGACTTCACGTACGTAGGCGCGCGCTCCGTCGACGAGGGCTTGCAGAAGGCAAAGTCCCAGAAGCCGGCGATCGTGCTCGCCGATTCACAGATGCCGGGCAAGACCGGCTATGACCTGTGCCAGGACATCAAGGCGAGCATGCCGGATGTTCCGGTCGTGATCCTCGTCGGAAACGGCGCGCCGTACGACGCGGCGAAGGGCACGCAGGTCGGCGCCGATGCGAACCTCCCCAAGCCGTGGGACACGCAGACGATGCTCGAGAAGGTCACCGAGATCGTGTCGAAGGGCGCGACCGCGAAGGCCGGTGCGGCGGCAGCTGCTCCCGCGGCGAAGCCGGCGGCGGCCGCAGCTCCTGCGGCGACGACTCCCGCGGCGGCAGCCGCTGCGGCGGCGGCGGCGAACCAGCCTCCGCGCTCCTCCACGATCATGGGCATGCCGACGATCAAGATGCCGGCTGGCGTCGCGCCGACCGTCACGCCCGCCGCGGCGGCTCCCGGCCCGGCCAAGACGATGGCGATGGCGGTCCCGCCGGTCGCCGCGAACCTCGCCGCGCAAGCCGGCCTTCGCCCGCCTGCCCAGGCCGCGGCTCCCGCCGCTGCTGCTCAACCCGCTGCTGCTTCGACCCCCGTCATTTCTGGAGTTGGTGGAATGAATCGCGCCCCGATGGTCGCCGGTAATGCAACGAAGCGCAGCAAGCTGGTCGAGGCGACGCTCGCCAAGATGGCGGCTCGCCTTGCCGAGGCCACCGGCCTGCAGGAGGGCTCGCCCGAGCTCGCCGCGCTGCTCAAGTTGTCGACGGAAGTCGTCGAGCGCGTCGTGTGGGAGGTCGTGCCGGATCTGGCGGAGCAAATCATCCGCGAAAATCTCGAAACGCTCGCCGCTTCGCGTCGCAGCTAGGCTCGAGTAGCTCGCCGCAGCGCGTCGCAGCTAGTCGCTGCGCGTGCTAGCGTCCCGACGTCATGTCGACGTCGACGGCGCTTCCCAAGCAGTATGATCCGAGCGAAGTGGAGCCGCGCTGGCTCCGCTTCTGGCTCGAGAACGGGTTCTTTCACGCGGACGAGTCGAGCCCGACCGTCCCGTTCTCGATCACGCTGCCGCCGCCGAACGTCACCGGCTCGCTGCACATCGGCCACGCGCTCGGCTCGACGATGCAGGACATCCTGATCCGGTGGAAGCGCATGCACGGCTTCAACTCGATGTGGATGCCGGGCATCGATCACGCCTCGATCGCGGTGCACGTGCTGCTCGAGAAGGATCTCAAGCGCCGCGAGAACAAGACGCGCTTCGAGCTCGGCCGCGACGAGTTCATGAAGCGCGCGTGGGCGTGGAAGGAGCGCAGCGGCGGGCGAATCAGCGAGCAGGAGAAGCTGATGGGCTTCTCGCTCGACTGGCCGCGCGAGCGCTTCACGATGGACGACAAGTCCAACCGCGCCGTGCGCGAGGCGTTCGTTCGCCTCTATGAAGAGAAGCTGATCTACCGCGCGAAGCGGATGATCAACTGGGACCCGGCGAGCGAGACCGTCGTCAGCGACCTCGAGGTCGATGTCGCCGAGGAGAATGGCTCGCTGTGGGAGATCAAGTATCCGCTGACCGGCGGTGGCGGCGAGATCATCGTCGCGACCACGCGCCCCGAAACGATGCTCGGCGATACCGCGGTCGCGGTCCACGCCAGCGACGAGCGCTACAAGCACCTCCACGGCAAGACGGTCGACCTGCCGCTGACGGGCCGCATGATTCCGATCGTGCCGTTTGACCTCGTGCGCGACGGCAAGCCGTGGCCCGATCCGGCGTTCGGGTCCGGCGCCGTCAAGATCACGCCCGCGCACGATCCGAACGACTACGACGCGTCGCAGATCGCGAACCTCGACGTCCTCCAGGTGATCGACGCCAAGGGCCGCATGATGGCGCCCGCACCGGCGCCGTACATCGGCAAGACCGTCGACGAGGCGCGCAAGGCGGTCGTCGCGGATCTCGAGGCCGGTGGCTTCCTCGGCGACGTCAAGCCGTACAAGGTGCCGCGCGGTCGGTCGCAGCGCTCGGGCGCGGTCATCGAGCCGATGCTGATGGAGCAGTGGTGGGTCGATGCCGCGCCGCTCGCCCAGAAGGCGGCCGCGGCCGTCGAGACCGGCAAGACGAAGTTCGTCCCCGAGCTGTGGACGAAGACCTACATGCACTGGATGACCAACATCAAGCCGTGGTGCATCTCGCGCCAGCTGTGGTGGGGCCATAGAATTCCGGCGTGGTACTGCACGTCGTGCGGGCACATCACCGTGTCACGCGAGGACGCCACTGCCTGCGAGAAGTGCAAGGCGGGCGTCCGCCAAGATGACGACGTGCTCGACACGTGGTTCTCGTCGGCGCTGTGGCCGTTCTCGACGCTCGGGTGGCCCGAGAAGACGCGCGAGCTCGCGACGTTCTATCCGAACAACGTGCTCGTCACCGGCCCCGACATCATCTTCTTCTGGGTCGCCCGCATGATGATGATGGGCATCCACTTCATGGGGAAGGTCCCGTTCCGCACGGTGTACCTGACGTCGATCGTCACCGACGAGAACGGTGACAAGATGTCCAAGACGAAGGGCAACGTCATCGATCCGCTCGATGTCGTTCACGGCGCGACGCAGGAGACGCTGCTCGAGCGCATCGATGTCGAGAAGCCGCCCGATCCGGAGGCGGCAAAGAAGGGCGTCAAGAAGCACTTCCCGAAGGGCATCCCCGGGATGGGCGCCGATGCGCTGCGCTTCTCGCTCGCCGCGCTCAACACGAGCGGTCGCTACATCCGCCTCTCGATCGATCGCGTCGAGGGCTACCGCAACTTCATCAACAAGCTGTGGAACGCGTCGCGGTTCGCGCTGATGAACCTCGATGGCTACGACCCGGAGCGCTTCGAGGCGCAGCTCGCGTCGCCGTCGGGGCGCGCGCAGCTCGGGATGCCGGAGCGCTGGATCCTGTCGCGTCTGCAGGCGGTCGCCGGCGATGTCGATGCGGCGCTCGAGGCGTTCCGGTTCAGCGACGCCGCGAACGCGATCTACCAGTTCGTGTGGGGCGAGCTCTGCGACTGGTACATCGAGCTCGCGAAGCCGCACCTCCACCAGAGCGACGACCTGCAGCAGGACCTCGCGAAGGCGGCGCGCCGTCACATCGTGCAGGGCGTGCTCGCGACGACGCTCGAGACGACGATGCGCCTGCTGCATCCGTTCGCGCCGTTCGTCACCGAGGAGATCTGGCAGAAGCTGCCGAAGCCGCCCGCGCTGCCCGGCTCGCTCATGATCACGGTGTTCCCGCGCGCGGATCAGCAGTGGGTCGATGCGGCGGCCGAGGGCGAGATGCAGCTGATCCAGGGCGTCGTGCAGCAGTGCCGCATGCTGCGCCAGACGTACGGCCTGCCGCCCGCGCAGAACGTCAGCGTCGAGCTCCGCATTGGCAAGGACGCGACGCGCGAGGTCATCACGCGCTACCACGACTTCTTGAGCCGCATGGCTCGCGTGACCGCGACGATCTCGGCGAGCGGCGGTGACGTCAAGGGCGCCGCGAAGACGCTCGTCGGCAGCGACATCGAGATCGTGATGCCGCTCGGCGGCCTGATCGATCCCGCGACGGAGAAGTCGCGCATCTCGAAGGACATCGGCAAGGCCGAGAAGGAGATCGCGACGATCGAGAAGAAGCTCGGCAACGCCGACTTCCTCGCGCGCGCGCCCGAAGATGTCGTCGCGGAGCAGAAAGCCCGGCTCGCCGAGGAGCACGCCCGCCGCCAGCGCCTGCAGGACGCGC
>JAFAOG010000560.1 GCA_019237945.1 Deltaproteobacteria bacterium
GGTGGCCAGTGCAGCTCGAAGTAGCCGCGATCGCCGATGTACTCCTGAAGCGTGAGCGAGACCGCGACCGTCACGAGGACGATGAGGATCGTCAGGTCGAAGCTGCCGGGCGTGATCGGAGTGCGGTCGGTCTCGGCGTCGATGCGGCGCCACTGATGAATGCTGAGAAACCAGATCCAGCGCCGGTAGGGCGTGACGAGCAGGACGAAGCTGACGAACGCGAGCCAGGTGATCACGCGTGCGATCACGAGCGGGTTGCCGGTGAGCGCATGCGCTTCGAGACGGTCCGCCGCGCCGGCGAGCCCCGCAACGCCGAGGAGGACGAGGATCGCGAGCCAGTTGCGCGCGAGAAACCGCCACACCTCGCGTGGGATCATCACTTCGCCTTGGCGAGAACGGCAGCCGCGGAGCGCAGGCGGCGCCGCGTGATCTCCTTGCCGAGCACGGCCATCGTGTCGAACAGCGGCGGCGATGCCTTGCGGCCGGTGGTCGCGAGACGGAGCAGCATGAACGCGTGCTTCGTCTTCCAGCCGAGTGCCTCCGTCCACTGACGCGCGACCTCTTCGAGCATCGTCTTGTCGAAGCCGTCGCGCGCCTCGAACCGCTCGACGTAATCGAGCAGCGCCTTGCCGACCGCAGCGGGCGCGACCTCGGGCACCGTCATCTCGGGCAGCACCGGCGTGAGGTCGAGATCGCCCGAGAAGAAGTACTCGGTCGCGGGGATGACCTCGTCGAGCTTCTTGATGCGCTCGCGCACGAGCGGCAGCAGCTTCACGAGGTACTCGCGGTTGAGCCGCCAGCTGATCAGCGCATCGGCGAGCTGCTCGTACGAGAGGTCGTGGATGTACTGCTCGTTGAGCCAGGTGAGCTTGTCGAGGTCGAACACCGGGCCGCCGAGCGACATGCGGTCCCACGAGAAGACGTCGATCATCTCGGCGAGCGTGAACTTCTCGCGGTCACCGCCGAACGACCAGCCCATCAGGCCGAGGAAGTTGAGGAACGCGTGCGGGAGGATGCCGATGTCGCGGTAGTAGTTGATCGAGACCGGGTGCTTGCGTTTGCTGATCTTCGACTTGTCGGTGTTGCGCAAGAGAGGCATGTGGATGAACTCCGGCGCCTCCCAGCCGAACGCGCGGTAGAGCAGCACGTGCTTCTGCGTCGAGCTGATCCACTCCTCGGCGCGGATCACGTGCGTGATCTCCATCAGGTGATCGTCGACGACGTTCGCGAGGTGATACGTCGGCATGCCGTCCGACTTGAGCAGCACCTGGTCGTCGATCTCCTTGGCGTCGCGCGTGATCGTGCCGCGCAGCTTGTCGGTGAACTCTATCGGACCGGAGACCGGCACCTTGAGGCGCACGACATGCGACTCGCCGGCTGCGGCGCGCGACGCCGCCTCCGCGGGAGCGATGGTGCGGCAGTGGCGGTCGTAGCCGAGCGTCGTCTTCTCGGCCTGCTGCTGCAGGCGCAGCTTCGCGAGGCGGTCCTCCGTGCAGAAGCAGCGGTAGCCCTCACCTTTCTCTAACAGGGTGCCGGCCGCGTCGCGGTAGTGCTGGCTGCGCTCGGACTGGCGATACGGGGCGTACGGCCCTCCGACATCGGGGCCTTCGTCCCAGGACAGCCCGCACCAGCGGAGCGCGTCGAAGATCATCTGCTCGGAGTCGGAGCGCGCGCGGGTCTGGTCGGTGTCCTCGATGCGCAGCACGAACTTGCCGCCCATCTTCTTGGCAAAGACGTAGTTGAAGAGCGCGATGTACGCGGTGCCGACGTGAGGATCGCCCGTCGGCGAAGGTGCGATGCGCACGCGCACGGGCCTGGACATGGTGGGCCCTTGTAACATGCCGTGATACCCTCAGGAAATGAGCAGTCTGCTGCTCGCGATGGCCCTCAGCGGCAACGTCGTCGAGACCCACAGCTTCTGGACCGAAGACGGTAGTCGCATCGTCACGGAAGCGACCGTCATGACCAGCGATGGCCCGGTCGTCGTCAGCCAGCTCGGCGGCACCGTCGACGGGTTGACGATGCGCACGATGCCGGGCCCCGAGCTGCTCCAGCCCGGGATGGTCGTCGCGGTCGATGCGCACGAGGATGTCGACCTGCGCAACATCAAGCACGTGCTCGTCGATGACGTGAAGGTGCTCGCAAATCCGGCGGGGTTCGTGCGCACCGGCCCGACGAAGGCCGGCCACTACCTGTACTGGGAGAGCGGCTGCGTGTTCGTGACGCCGGATTCGGCGGGCACGAGCGAGGTCGCCGGCAATGCCGAGTTCGGCGTGATCGATCAGTCGATCCAGACGTGGAACGACGACACCGCGAGCTGCAGCTACCTCGTCGTCAAGGACGCGGGCAGCGCCGCGGTCGAGGTCGGCAAGGATCACAAGAACGTGATCAAGTTCCGCGACTCGAGCTGGTGCCGGCCTGCGGTCGGCAACGATCCGGCGCGCTGCTACGCGCACGACAGCGCCGGCATCACGACCGCGACGTACGTCGACGACGGCACGAGCTCGCGAGACGGCGCGATCGTCGATGCCGACATCGAGATCAACGGCGTCGACTTCGCGATCAGCGTCAATCACCAGACGACGGGCACGGCGCCGTGTCAGGCCGAGCTGCAGAACACGCTGACGCACGAGCTCGGTCACCTGCACGGCCTCGAGCACACGTGCACGGTGCCCGGCGATCCGGCGCGCGTCGATGGCAGCGGCAATCCCGTGCCGACGTGCGCGAGCTCGATGAACAACCCGGCGGTCACCGAGCCGACGATGTACAACTTCCAGGACTGCGGCGAGACGAAGAAAGAGACGCTCGCGCCCGACGACATCAACGCGATCTGCACCGTCTATCCGACGTCGAAGGATCCGGGGACGTGCACGGCCGTCGCGGCGCCCGCCGGATGCTGCAGCACCGGTAGCGGCGCGGGCGGACCGGCGGTGCTCGCGGGCCTCGTCACGCTCCTGGCGAGGAGGAGGCGGGCGCGATGAACTGTCCTGCGTGCGGCGTTCCGGTCGTGCCCGGGTACACCCGGTGCCCGAAGTGTCACAACGCGCTGCCCCAGCGCTCCACGAACACCGTCGAGGGCGGCACGTCGCTCGAGCCGACAGACGGTCCGCGCGTTCCGCCGGCCGTGTTCATCGGTATCGGGCTCGTCGGCGTCGCGCTGATCGTGTGGCTCGGCCTGCGCCATCGCGGCGCGGATTCGACGCCAACCGCGAACGCGGCTCCCGCGCCGCAGCAGGTCACGCAGACTGCGCAGACGCCGACGCTCGCGCCGGCCGCGCCCGTCCCCAGCACCGCGCCGCGCGGTCCCACGCCCGACTCGGTCGCCAACAATGTGCAGACCGCACTGCGCCGCCAGCGTCTGTGGTCGAGCGTGACGGTGCGCGGCTCGACGGTCGAGGTGCGCTCGGGCGCGTGCGCCGATCCGGCGATGAAGCCCGCGCTCGAGAACGCCGCGCCGCAGTTCAAGGCGGCAGGCTTGACCACGCTGCGTTGCGTGGAGCAGAGTGGCGCCGTTGTCTTCGCCCGTGACCTCTAAGCCGCACCGGCTCATCCTGCCGCTCGGGATGCGCGTGCTCGTGCAGATCGTGCGTGACGAGGATCGCACCGACGCCGGCCTCTACCTGCCCGCCGGCGCGAAGGAAGCGCAGGACGACGCGCTCTACGGCAAGGTGATCGAGGTCGCGCGCGATCGGCCGACGACCGACGAGGCGAGCGAGAACGTCAGCGGCGTGCCGCACGGCGCGTTCGTGCTGTTCCGCAAGGAAGCCGGCGTGCGCGTGCCGTGGGACGATCGGCTGCGCCTGATCGACGTCAAGGACGTGCTCGCGACGGTCGAAGAGGTCGCCGAGGAGGACGTGCAGTGACGTCGCCGCCGCCGCGCGAGCCGACGAAGCTGTCCGAGGTCCCGCTCGTGATCGAGACGCCGCGCCTCGTGATGCGTCCGCTGGAGCTCGGCGACGCCGATGCGCTGTTTCCGTTCGCGTCGGACCCCGAGCTCTCGAAGAACATGAGCTGGGATCCGCACCGCGATCGCAGCGAGACGGTCGGCTTCCTCCAGCGCATGGCCGCGTCGTACGCCGCGAACAGCGGCATCGGCTGGGCGATCACGCACGAGGGTGCCGTCATCGGCGTGATCTCCGTCGAGGGGATCCGCTGGGACTTCCGCGCCTGGCGCATGGACAAGGCCGAGATCGGCTACTGGCTCGGCCGCCCGCACTGGGGCAAGGGCCTGATGAGCGAGGCGGCGTTTGCGGTGCTCCGGTGGAGCTTCGAGACGCTCGGCCTGCACAAGGTGACGATCGGCTGCGTCGAGGGAAACGACGCGTCGCGCGCGATCATCGAGAAGCTCGGCTTCCGCTTCCTCGCGATCTTCGAGGAGGACTTCTGGCGGTTCGGGCGGTGGTGGGATCACCGTCGCTACGAGCTGACCGCCGGCGAGTACGCCGACTCGACGCGCACGATGAAGTTCAGCCGACCTCGCCCTGCGTGACGCCATCCGGCGTGCTACCGTACGTGGCAACCGACGGAAACCATGGACGTTCGTTGCGAGAAGTGCGGGACGGAGTACGAGCTCGACGAGAGCCGACTCAAGCCCGGAGGTGTCACGGTCAAGTGCACCAACTGCGGACACATGTTCAAGATCCGCAAGCGCACGCCGACCAACGTCGGTCTGCCGACGGTGCAGGACGCGGCGCCGCCCGGTCCGCGCGCCGTCACGCGAACGCCGAGCAAGCCGCCCGAGACAGTGCGCGCGCGCGCCGCGAGTGACGCGCCGATCGACGTCAACGATCCGCCGAGCGGCCCGACGAGCGAACGCGTGTGGATGGTGCGCCTCGAGAACGGCGAGACGAAGACGTGCCGCGAGCTCGCAACGCTGCAGCAGTGGATCGTCGCCGGCATCGTCACGCGTGAGTCGCTGATCTCGCGCTCCGGCAAGACGTGGAAGCGCCTCGGCGACATCACCGAGCTCGGCCAGTACTTCTCGATCGCCGATGAAGCGCGGGCGCAGCGCGCCCAGAAGCCGACGGGCCCCAAGCCGCAGGCACCGACGATGCTCGGCGTCGGTCCGAAGCCGGCTCCTGCTGACGACGATCTCGACGGCCGCTCGACCGGCAACTTCACCGCGCGCCGCACCGGCAGCACGACGCCCCCGCCGCCTCCCGGCGCGAAGGTCAACCCGCTCGCGCAGACCGAGGTCAGCGGATCGCACCCCGCCGGCTCGCAGCCGTCGACCGCGCCGCGCCGCCCGTCGACGCAGCCGCCTCCCCCGCCGAAGCCGAAGGTCCCCGAGGGTGCGCGCTCGACC
>JAFAOG010000563.1 GCA_019237945.1 Deltaproteobacteria bacterium
AGGACCTCGCGTCCGTCGGCTACGAGGGCATCGAGCAGGCGCGCGCGCTGCGCAAGCAGCTGACGGCCGCGCAGGACAGCGAAGCGCGGTCGATGGCGTCGAACGAGCTCGCCCAGCGCGCGATGCGGCTCGCGGCGACGCTCGAGCAGACCGATGCGCAGCTCGCCCACGCCCAGGAAGAGGGCCTCGACGACGTCAAGGTCGAGCTCGCCGACGCGCAGAAGCTGCTCGGGGAGTACCGCGCCGAGCTCGCTGGCTACGAGTCGGAATCGCGCGAGGTCGGCACGACCGTGCTCGGCGCGTCGTTCAAGGACGTCAAGGCGAAGTTCTACGACGTCATCGTTCGCACCGACGTCGGTAACGTCGACGTCGCGTGGTCGCAGAAGGAAGACAACGACGACGACCTCAAGCGGCTCAACCTCGCGCGCAGCCGCGAGCTCAAGCAGCTTCGCGACGAGTTCAAGGACATCCTCGACGCCGGCACGTCCAAGCCGTCGGCGCCGCAGCGCAAGAGCGCGCTGCCTCCGGTGACGGAGGGCACGAGCGGCAGCCCCGACAAGGGCAACGGTGATCAGCGCGTGTCGCCGGGCAGCGCGCCGGGTACGCAGTCGCCGACGAGCCCGAGCGTGAAGCCCGACGAGCAGCCGGCCGGTGGCAACAAGGGCACCGCGCCCAAGGGCGGCGCGCCGAAGGGCGGAGCTGCACCGAAGGGCGGGGCCGCGCCGAAGGGCGGTGCCGCGCCGAAGGGCGGCGCCAAGGGAGGTACGCCGTGAAGTTTCGCTGGCCACTCATCGCCCTGCTCGTCAGCGGGATCGTGTACGCGCAGCCGTCCGGCACGCCCGCGCACAACGAGCCGCCGCCAAGCGGTCCGGGCCTCGGCGTTCCGCAGGCGCCTCCGAAGCCGGCCGCGGCGCCGATCCAGCTCAACGACAAGGAGCTCAAGGAGCTCCACGAGGTCGAGCAGGACTACGACGCGTTCCTCAAGGCCGCCGACGATCACGACAAGCGGATGCGCGAGATCGCGCGCCACGAGTTCGACGCGCGCACTGCCGAGCTCGAGAAGCGGTACGCGGAGCGCATCGCGAAGACGGAGAGCGATCGCGGCAAGCGCCACGCCGACACGATCGCGCTGCTCGAGAAGTTCCTGCAGAACCACCCGAACCACGAGACGTTCACGCCGGACGCGATGTTCCGGCTCGCCGACCTCTACCTCGATCAGGCCGATGACGAGGTCGAAGCGCGGCTCGCCGCCCAGGAGCAGACGCCGCAGGGCAGTGGCTCGGGCGCGCCTCAGGATCAGGCGGCGATCGTCGCCGATTACTCGAAGTCGCTCGCGCTGTGGGAAGACATCCTCAAGCGGTTCCCGAGCTACCGCCAGACGCCGTCGACGCTGTATCTGCTCGCGTACTACGGCAAGACGAAGGACGAGCGCCGCTCGCTGCAGGTGTTCCTCTCGCTCGCGTGCGCGAACCACTACAAGTGGAGCGATCCGCCGCCCGCGCCGCCGACGAAGGCCGAGGCGATCAAGCGCGTCGAGAGCAAGCAGCTGCGGGATCCGTACGCGGACTGCCAGGGCTATCCCGGCGCGGAGACCGAGCTCGTGCGGCACGCGTGGGTTCGCGGCATCGCCGACTACCACTTCACGGTTCCCGGCGAGCTCGACGATGCGATCGCCGCGTACCTCAAGGTCGCCAACGGCGGCAACGAGTCCAAGCTCTACGCCGAGTCGCTCTACAAGCTCGCGTGGAGCTACTACAAGCGCGACTTCCTGATGGATTCGATCAAGAGCTTCGACAAGAGTGTCCAGCTCTACGACGCGACGGTGGCGAAGGGCGATACCCCGCCGCTCGAGCTGCGCGACGAGTCGATCCAGTACATCGCGGTCGCGTTCACCGATCCGTGGGAAGGCGAGACCGATACCGATCCGGCGAAGGCGTTCCAGCGCGCACGCGACTTCTACAAGGGTCGCGAGAACGAGCCGCACGTGCGTGACGTGTGGGTCGCGCTCGGCCACGCGTTCGCCGATCTGCAGGCGTGGGATCAGGCGGTCGACGCGTATCGCATCGCGATCGGTCCGCCGTGGGAGCTCGATCCGCACAACCCGGTCGTCCACCAGGAGATCGTCAACGCGTTCGAGAGCAAGGGCGACAAGTTCGCGGCCGACCAGGCTGCCGCCGAGCTCGCGACGAAGTACGCGCCGGGCACCGCCTGGTACACGGCGAACGAGAAGGACCGCGAGGCGATGGAGAACCAGCGCCGCATCGCGGAGCGCGCGCTGTACGCGGCCGCGCTGAACACGCACTCGGCCGCGACGACCGGTCGCAAGGACTACGAGGCGGCCGCAAAGAAGGATCCGCAGGCGAAGGCCGACTACCTCGCGCTCTACGCGAAGGCGGTCGATCTGTATCGCCAGTTCATCACGACGTATCCGGATAGCGACTACATCTACGAGTTCACGTTCCGCGAGGGCGAGGCGCTGTACTACAGCGAGCGCTACGCGGAGGCCGTCGAGCAGTACAAGTGGGTCCGCGATCACCGCGATCTCGGCACGCAGTACTACATCGATGCCGCGCGCTCGGTCGTGCAGTCGTACGAGGCGGAGCGCGACAAGGAAGTCGCCGAAGGCAAGCTCCAGCCGCTCAAGGTGCCGACGGTCGCCGATCTCAAGGCGCTGCCGCAGCCGTGGCAGCCGCAGCCGATTCCCGCGCTCGACCAGGCGCTGCAGGCCGAGTACGACAGCTACCAGAACATCGTCAACGACCCGGCCGCGGCGCCGCAGCAGGGCATCAACGCGGCGCTGATCTCGCTCGCCTATCTTCACACCGACGACGCGATCGCGCGCTTCAACAAGGTGATGGAGAAGTTCTGCGCGACGCCGCCCGCGAAGAAGGGCGAGCTCGCTCCGGCCGCGAAGGCGAAGGACGGCATCCTCGCGATCTATGAAGCGCAGGACAAGTTCGACGACATCGAGGCGACGAACAAGAAGTTCATCAACCAGAAGTGTGGCGACGACAACGCGATCGCGCTCGCGATCTCGCAGAACCGCTCGCTGAACTTCAGCCGCGCCGCCGAGAAGTACAAGAACAAGGAGTACCTGCCGGCGGCCGAGGCGTTCTATCGCTTCTACAAGACCGCGCCGCAGGACGATCCGGATCTGCCGACCGCGCTCTACAACGCGGCCGTCGCGTACAAGCTCGCCGACCATCCGAAGAACGCGATCGCGCTGTTCAAGGAGTTCACGGCGAACCCGAGCAAGAAGTTCCGCGACTCGCCGTACTACCTCGACGCGCTTCGCCTGACGGCCGCGAGCCAGCAGGCCGCGTTCCAGTACGACGACAGCGTCAAGACGTACCTGGACCTGTACGACACGACGAAGAAGGCGAAGAAGCTCGGCATCAAGCCGCCGGATCCGCTGCCCGGCGAGAAGCCGCAGACGCTCGAGCAGATCGGCCTCGACGCGCTCTACAATGCGGCGTTCGCCGCCGAGCTGTCGCGCGACTTCAAGAAGGCGACGGATCTGTACGCGCAGTACGCGCGCGTCGAGCCGGATCGCCGCAAGCAGGATCGCGCGTACTGGTCGATCGCGAACATCTACCGCCAGTCGGGCGACATCGGGAACATGACCGAGTCCTTCGACCGCTGGCGCGGCAAGTACGGCATGGATCAGGGCAACGCCGACGACTACGTCAAGTCGTTCTACGTGACCGCGCAGCTCTATCACGCGAAGGGCCGCACGCCGCAGGCGAAGGCAGCGGAGCAGGCGACGATCGACGCCTGGAAGAAGGTCGGCGCGCAGAAGAACACCGACGGCGCGAAGATGGCGGCCGAGTTCGCGCTCGGCGACGCCGAGGACTTCTACGACAAGAAGTGGACGACGTTCTCGATCAAGACGCCGGCGGCCGGCAGCTCGGTCCCCGCGGTGCAGAAGCAGATCGCGGCGCAGAAGGCGTCGATCGACAAGGTCAAGAAGGACGTCGAGGACAAGTACATCGCGCTCGACCAGTACGGCGTGCTCGAGACGTCGATGGCGGCGAAGGTCCGCTACGGCGACATCCAGTACGACCATGCGCAGAAGGTCGCGGACATCCCGCTGCCCAAGCTGATCCAGAACAACGACGCTGCGGTCGCCGCGTTCGAGAACGCCCGTGACCAGGCGCTGAAGAAGGAGCTCGACGAGGCGAAGGCCGACTGGGCCGACGTCGTCGACAAGGCGAAGGCCGGCGGCGTGTCCAACAAGTGGAGCCAGCACGCGGCCGAGAACCTCGCCCGCGAGTTCCCCGACGAGTACCACACGCTGCGCCAGGAGCTGGTGCAGGGAACGGATGCTCCATGATCGCGACCACTTGCACCGCAGATCGACCGCGCTCGTCGCGCGTCTATAGAGGCGTGCTCCGCGCGGTGCTGTTGTCTGCGCTTGCCGTTGCGACCGCCTGTGGCGGTGGCAGCAAGAAGACGAACACCACGCCCGCGCCGGGCAAGGGCGGCGGCGGTGGCGGCGACCAGTCGATGAAGGACTCGCCGACGCCCGACATGAACGCGGGCGGCGGTGGCGGTGGCAACACCGGCGGCGGCAACACCGGCGGTAGCGCGGGCAGCGGCGACACCGGCGGCAACAGCGCGAGCAACGAGCCGGCCGTGTCGTACCCGAACTACGATCCGGATCCGGCGCAGGCGAAGGCGCAGGTCGATCAGCACCTGAGCGTCGCCAAGCAGGCGCTGTCGGCGCCGACGCCGGATGCCGAGACCGCGCTTCGCGAGGCCCGCGCGGCGCTCGCGATCGATGCCGCGAACCTCGACGCGGCGGCGTACGTCGCGTTCGCGCTCTATCACAAGAAGCAGTACGACTCGGCCGAGCTCGTCCTCGACGACGTGTTCAAGCGTCCCGCGGCGAAGCAGAACGCGAACATCCTGTACGTCTTCGGGCTCGTGTACGACCACACGAACCGGCCGGAGCGGGCGGTGCTCGCGTTCCAGCAGGCCGTGCAGCTCAACCCGAACTTCGCGAGCGCGCTCGTCGATCTCGGCGTGCACCAGCTGCAGAACAAGCAGTACACCGAGGCGCAGGCGACGTACGAGAAGCTGACGCGCGAGCTCGGCCGCACCGATGCGATCACGCTGACCGCGCTCGCGTCGGCGTATCGCGGCCGCAGCGGCGACTATCCGCCGGGCTCCGGTGAGCGCAACAACTACATCATCCAGGCCGAGGGCGCGTACAAGAAGGCGCTCGCCGCGAACCCGAACTACGGTCCGGCGTACTACGACCTCGCGCTGCTCTATCTCGACGCGGATCCGTTCCCGTCGGGCGGCGGCACGCTCGATACGATGCAGCGCCTCACGGCCGCCAAGCAGTTCCTCGATCAGTACAAGAACATGCCGGGTGTCGACATGAAGCTGTACGACACGCGCGCCAAGGACGTCGACAAGGCGATCAAGCGCGAGGAGAAGCGCCGCAAGAAGGCCGCGAAGGGCGGCGGTGGCGCATGAGCCGGAGGTATTCCATGATTAGAGCGATGCGGACTCTCCTCGCCCTCGGCCTGCTCCTCGCGGTCTCCGCGCCGGTCTACGCCGCGCCGGAAGGCTGCGACGAGGACACCCAGGGCGGCGAGAAGAAACAGGGCAAGTTCCACATCGAGTACATCAACGGCAAGCCGGTCACCGTGATCGATACCGTCGTTGCGGTGTGCGGCAAGGTCCCGCGTCCGTCGGTCGTCTACGTCCTCACGGCGAAGAACATCGATTACGAATGGGAGAGCCTGAAGCAGGACTTCATGCCTCTCATCCTGGCCACCGTGAAGAAAGCGCCCTTCTGATGGCGAGCCAACGCGCACCCCAGCCGCAGCCATCGTCGGGCCCGCGCCCGCGCATTCTTCGCATCGGCGTGCTGCTCGGCGGCAAGATCGTCGAGGAGCGCCTGATCCGCGAGCGCGTGCCGGTGACGATCGGCCAGTCGATGAAGAACACGTTCAGCGTGCCGGTCGAGGGCCTTCCCCTCGAGCTCACGCTGTTCTCGATGCACGAGGGCCGCTACTCGCTGCGCTTCCTCAACAAGATGGACGGCCGCCTCTCCGACGGCGCGCAGGTCCACACGCTCGACGCGCTCAAGGGCCGCGGCGCCCAGAACCACGGCGATTACTGGGAGGCCCCGCTCTCCGAGACGTCGCGCGGCAAGCTGTCGCTCGGCGACCTGACGATCCTGTTCCAGTTCGTCACCGAGCCGCCGCGCCAGCCCAAGCCGATGCTGCCCGCGTCGGTCCGCGGCACGTTCGCCGATCGCTTCGACCCGCGCCTCTCCGTGATCCTCGGCGCCTCGATCATCATCCACTTCGCGATCGTGATCGTCGCGCTCGCGATGGACGTCGAGACCGGCGAGGGCATCGCCGAGCGCGCGTACAACCTCTCCTTCAACCAGGAGACGTACAACGTCGACGTCGAGCAGCCGAAGGTCGACATGAACGCACAGGGCGCCGGCTCCGCCGTATCGAAGGAGCCCGAGAAGAAGCCCGACACCAAACCGACCAAGAAGCCCGCCGGCGGCGGCGACAACTCCGGCCGCGACTCCAAGCAGGACGTCGCGCTCGCCGAAGATCAAGCGGCCGCGATGGCCGACCTGTTGACGGGCGAAGGCAAGAACGGCACCTCCGAGGGCGACATGAGCAAGCGCCGCCCGGGCGCCGACCTCGGCCAGCAGATCGCCGACGTCCGCGAGGGCGGCAAGACCGTCTCCGTCGGCGGCGGCTCCGGCCGTGGCTCGCGCGGCAACGGCGACGCTCGCGTCGGCACCGGCAAGGGCCCCGGCATCGGCGGCGCGGGTGACATCGCGTCGGCGGGCGGCGGTAAGTCCGAGGAGCACGCGCCCGCGGGCCGCATCTCGGTCGCCGACAAGCAGTCCTTCGACGAGTCCTCGCTGACCCCGGACGTCGTCCTCGCCAAGATCCAGTCGGCCTACATGGCCGGCCTCAAGCGCTGCTACAAGGAATACTTGAAGAAGGACGCGAGCGCGCGCGGCAAGGTCACGCTCAACCTCGAGATCAACGAGACCGGTCGCACGGTCAAAGGCGCGGCCCACGGCTTCGCCTCGGAGGTCGACGAGTGCATCGGCGGGCAGATGGCCTCGTGGCGCTTCCCGGTGCCGAAGGACAAGGACGGCGAGGCGACCACCGCCTCGTTCGCGATCACGCTCCAGCTCGTCCCGGACTGATTCGCGTGGCGAAAGGCGGGATCGTCTGGCTGACCGGCCTCTCGGGCGCCGGCAAGTCCACGCTCGCATCGTCGCTCTCGGCGAAGCTCGCCGCGCAGCGCCCGGTCGAGCTGCTCGACGGCGACGAGGTCCGCACGTTCCTCTCCGCAGGCCTCACCTTCTCGCGCGCCGACCGCGACACGAACGTCCGCCGCATCGGCTACGTCGCCCGCCTGCTCGCAAAGCACGGCGTGCTCGTGTTCGTCTCCGCGATCTCCCCCTACGCCGCTACGC
This sequence comes from Deltaproteobacteria bacterium, assembly GCA_019237945.1. GTDB lineage: Bacteria > Myxococcota_A > Polyangia > Haliangiales > Haliangiaceae > JABFXX01. The sequence continues at coordinate 7,472 of JAFAOG010000563.1, forward strand.
GCACGGAGGTCCGCCGCGCCGCCGAAGCGCAAGGCATCGCCTTCGTCGAGGTCTTCGTCAACGCGCCGCTCGAGACGGTCACCGCGCGCGACGTCAAAGGCCTCTACGCGAAGGCGCACGCAGGCGAGATCCCCGCGTTCACCGGCGTCTCGGATCCGTACGAGCCGCCCGAAGACCCGACGGTCGAGGTCCGCACCGACCGCGAGACGCCGGCCGAGTCCGAGGACAAGATCCTCTCGGCGCTGCGCTCCCTCTCACTCTGCTGAGCGCCGCGCATCTCGGTGGCGCTGCGCGGTCCGGATTAACGCGAAAACGCGAAAACGCGAAGGTTTTCGTGAGCACGCAACCAAGCACATCACCGGCCGATAGGGTGGGCATGCTGGAAGCGTCACAAGATGTCGAGGACCTCGCACGCCGAGCCATCGGTGCAGCGATCGAGGTGCACACCCTGCTCGGTCCGGGCTTGCTCGAAGCGATGTATGAGGAGGCGATGGTGCACGAGCTCGGGCTTCGCGGGATCTCGTTTCACCGGCAGCACCTACTGGACGTCCAGTACAAGGGCATCGCGCTCGGCGCAGCTCGCCTTGATCTGCTCGTCGAAGGCAAGCTGATCTTGGAGCTCAAGGCGGTAGAGGCGATCGCTATGATCCACGTTGCACAAGCGAACGCCTACCTCGCGATGACCGGGCTCGAGCTCGCTCTCATCTTGAACTTCAACGTGCCGTCGATGAATCGCGGGGGGATCAGACGCGTGATCCGCTCTCTCCATGAATGACTTCGCGTTTTCGCGTTTTCGCGTTAATCCGGGTCCGAATACCGAGGTACCAACTAGCGAGCGGTCTCGACGCGCTCGAAGCGGTGCTTCAGACGCAGGAACGGCCGCTCGAGCACGTAGTAGGACAGCGCGGCGACACCGATCGTCACAACGCACACGGTTGCGACGACCAGCGCGCCGGGGAGCGGGGTGTCGCGGAGCAGGCGGGCGAGCAGCGTGATCACGAGCATGTGATAGACGTACACCCCGAACGAGATGCGCCCGATGAAGCGCAGCGGCGCGAGCTCGAGGTCGAGCAGCGGACGCTCCGTGGCGACCTGCGCGACGATGAACACGCCGGTCACGAGCGCGACGAGCGGCGGCAGGAAGACGTGCAGGAAACCGAGCTGGTTCGCGGCGAGCAGCGCGACGAGCGCGACGAACGCGAGGTGCGGCCACGGCGTGCGCGCGAGCCGCAACAACCGCGCGTTGCCGTTGCGGTATCCGATCGCAAATAGCGCGCCGACCGCCATCGCATCGTAGCCGAACGTGCCGAGCAGATCGTTCGCGACATGGCGTCCCGGCCCGAGCACATGGTGAACGATGGCGCGCGCGAGCGGCAGCGCGATCGCCATGACGGCGAGCAGCGGCACCAGGCGGCGCACGCGCGAGACGACGAGCGGCCAGAGCGCGTAGAACTGCTCCTCGATCCCGATCGACCACAGCGGCGCCGTGTCGGGCACGTAGCGGCCGGTCACGTAGGCGACGTTCGACAGGAACAGCACGAACAGCACGAGCCCGGTTGCGTCGCCGCGCCAGAGCATCGCGAGCGCGAGCGCGACGAAGTACAGCGGCCAGATCCGGAGGATGCGGCGCAGGTAGAACGCGCCCAGGTCGATGCGGTCGACGCGCTCGCGCTCCTCGAGCAGCAGGTATGTGATCAGGAACCCGCTCAGCGTGAAGAAGATCGTCACGCCCTGGCGCCCCAGCTGGAGGCTGTGATGCGGCGCGTGCCCCGGGAACCGCACCAGCTCCTTGATCGCGTGCGAGACCATCACGCCGCATGCCGCGATCGCGCGCAGTCCGTCGAGACCACGCAGGTACAGCGGCGCGCGCGGGGCCGCCACCGTGGCCTACATCGCGGGCGCGCGGCCGGCGAGGGCGCTGCGCACGTCGTGCTCGTCGTGCTCGACCATCATCGTGATCAGCTGCTTGAACGTGACCGTTGGCTTCCAGCCGAGCTTCGCGCGCGCCTTCGAAGCATCGCCGAGCAGGTGATCGACCTCGGTCGGGCGGAAGTAGCGCGGGTCGATCTCGACGTACTTCGGCCAGTCGAGATCGAGGACGCCGAACGCGACATCGAGACACTCGCGCACCGAGTGCGACTCGCCCGTCGCGATCACGTAGTCGTCGGGCTTGTCCTGCTGGAGCATCATCCACATCGCCTCGACGTAGTCCTTCGCGTAGCCCCAGTCGCGCTTCGCGTCGAGGTTGCCGAGGAACAGCTTCTTCTCGAGGCCGTGCTTGATGCGGGCGGCCGCGCGCGTGATCTTGCGGGTGACGAAGGTCTCGCCGCGGCGCGGCGACTCGTGGTGGAACAGGATGCCGCAGCTGGCGTGCATCCCGTAGGACTCGCGGTAGTTCACCGTCAGCCAGTGCGAATAGACCTTGGCGCAGCCGTAGGGGCTGCGCGGCCAGAACGGCGTGGTCTCCTTCTGCGGCGTCTCGACCACCTTGCCGTACATCTCGCTGCTGCTGGCCTGGTAGAACCGCACGGGCAGCCCGGTGTCGCGGATCGTCTTCAGCAGGTTGATCGTGCCCAGCGCGTCGCACTGCACCGTGTAGACGGGCTGGTCGAAGCTCACGCGCACGTGGCTCTGGGCGCCGAGGTTGTACACCTCGTTAGGCTGCACCCGGGTCAGGATCTCGCGTAGGCCGGTCCCGTCGACGAGGTCGCCGTAATGGAGGAACAGGCG
>JAFAOG010000582.1 GCA_019237945.1 Deltaproteobacteria bacterium
GTACCTGGGCCCCGAGGTCACGCTCGGCGACAACTGCTACGTGATCGGCCCGACCGTCATGCATCACCATACGAAGATCGGCAGCCACTGCTACTTTAGTGCGTCGAGTACGCTCGCGGGTCGCGTCACGGTCGGCGAGCGCGTGCGCTTCGAGATGTGCAGCGGCGCGAAGGCCGACGTCCGGATCGGGGACGACTGCGTCGTCGGGATGAACTGCGTCGTCCGCGACCACCTCGAGGCGGGCAGCATCGTCGAGGCCCCGCCCTACCAGGTGCGCACGCGCGCGCCTGCGTGAATCGCCGTCTCGCACATCCGCATACCGCGGCGCGTGAAAAGTTTGGCCGAATGGCCGATACCTGTACGGGTGAGCGGTCTCAGTCCTGACAAGCGGTCGCAGCAGCTGCTCCGGCTTCCCCGCGACCAGACACCCGTGATGATCACGCTCGAGGATGGCGAGCAGGCGCACGCGATGTTGTTCCTCGCACCCGGCTCGTCCGTGATCCGGTTCCTCGAAGATGCGCCGCCGTTCGTGCCGGTCAGCTACACCGCCGGGCTGCGACTCGTATCGCGCAGCTCGATCGCGTGCATCACGGTGCAGTCGACCGATGCGCCGCCCGAGGATCCCGACCTGCCGCTCGAGCGGCAGCGCGTGCGGATCCGGCTGCGCGGCGGGCGGTCGATCGAGGGCGAGCTGCGGTGGATCGCGTCGTCGGGGCGGCGGCGGACGGCCGATTGCCTCAACGATCCGATGTTGCATGTCGTCGTGCACGAGGCCGCGCACGTCAGCTTCATCGCGAAGGTTCACATCGCGTACACGGAGGAGCTGTAGTGCTCACGATCGATCAGCTGCTGCGCTTCGCGGTGGCTCAGAAGGCATCGGACCTGCACCTCAGTGCGGGCGAGCCGCCGATGCTGCGCGTTCATGGCGAGATCGAGCGCGTCGATGGCCCGGCGCTGACGCCGGAGGACACGCACCGCTTGCTGTTCGACGTGCTGAACGATGCGCAGCGCCGCGCGTTCCAGGAGAAGCTCGAGATCGACTTCGCGTTCGCGCTCGACGACAACCTGCGATTTCGCGTCAACGCGTTCGTGCAGAACCGCGGCGAGGGCGCGGTGTTCCGCACGATCCCGACGAAGGTCCCGAGCTTCGCCGACCTGAACCTGCCGCCGATCCTGCGGTGGTTCTCCGAGCGCGACAAGGGACTCGTGCTCGTCACCGGCCCGACCGGCAGCGGCAAGTCGACGACGCTCGCCGCGATGATCGACCACATCAACGAGACGACGTCGGGTCACATCCTGACGCTCGAGGATCCGATCGAGTTCGTGCACAAGCCGAAGCGGTGCCTGGTCAACCAGCGCGAGGTCGGCGTGCAGACGCATTCGTTCAACAACGCGCTCAAGAGTGCGCTGCGCGAGGATCCCGATGTCATTCTGGTCGGCGAGCTCCGCGATCTCGAGACGGTGAGCCTCGCGCTGACGGCGGCCGAGACCGGTCACCTCGTGTTCGCGACCGTGCACACGTCGAGTGCGCCGAAGACGATCGATCGCCTGATCGACGTGTTTCCGACGGGCCAGCAGGCGCAGATCCGCACGATGCTGTCGGAGTCGCTGCTCGGCGTCGCGACGCAGGCGCTGCTGCCGAAGGTCGGCGGCGGGCGCGTGGCGGCGATCGAGATTCTCGTCGCGACCCCGGCGGTGCGAAACCTGATCCGCGAGAACAAGACCTACCAGATCGCGTCCGCGATGCAGATCGGCGCGCGGACCGGCATGGTGACGATGGAAGCCGCGCTCGCCGATCTCGTGACGCGCGGATTGATCACGACGGAGACCGCGCGCGAACGTCTCGGCGAGCCGGCCGAAGCACAGCGCGCTCCGGCGCAAGGCGGTGCACGATGAGCGTACCTGACGTCGAGTGGGATCCCCTGCTCCGCAACATGCTGGAGCACATGGTGTCGGTCGAGGCGTCCGACCTGTACCTGGCGGCGCAGAGCCCGGCCGTGTTCCGGATCAATGGCGTCGGGTATCCGGCGAAGAAGCCGCTCGAGGCCGAGATGATCGAGAAGATGGCCGACTCGCTGATGACGCCGGCGCAGCGCCAGGACTTCCGCGACAAGCTCGAGATGAACCTCGCGCTCGCGACGTCGACCGGCGGGCGCTTCCGCGCAAACATCTTTCGCCAGCGCGGCGCGGTCGGCATGGTCGTGCGGCTCGTGCGCACGCAGATCAAGACGCTCGACGAGCTGCATCACCCGCCGGTCCTCGCCGAGCTGATGAAGTCCAAGCGTGGCTTGATCCTCGTCGTCGGCGGCACGGGCAGCGGCAAGTCGACCACGCTCGCGGCGATGATCGATCACCGCAACCGCACGGATAGCGGCCACATCATCACCGTCGAGGATCCGGTCGAGTTCATCCACGCGCATCAGAAGTGCGTGGTCACGCAGCGCGAGGTCGGCATCGACACGCGCTCCTATCACGACGCGCTCAAGAACGCGCTCCGGCAGGCGCCGGACCTGATCCTGATCGGCGAGATCCGCGATGCGGAGACGATGGAGGCCGCGATCACGTTCGCGGAGACCGGCCACCTGTGCCTCGCGACGCTGCACTCGAACAACGCGAACCAGACGATCGAGCGCGTGCTGAACTTCTTCCCGCCCGAGCGTGCGCACGAGATCCGGCTGCAGCTGTCGCTGAACCTGCGCGCGATCATCTCGCAGCGCCTGGTCAAGTCGCAGGACGGCGGGCGCGCCGCCGCGCTCGAGATCCTGCTCGACACGCCGCGCATCCGCGAGCTGATCAAGCGCGGCGAGATCGAGGCGATCAAGGACGCGATGGAGCAAGGCGCCGGCGAGGGCTGCAAGACGTTCGACATGGCGCTGTACGAGCTCGTCGTCGAGGGGCGCATCACCGATAGCGAAGCGCTGGCGGCCGCCGACAGCCCGAACAACCTGCGGATCCGGCTCGAGCGCTTCCGCAACACCGGCCGCGCCGTCGAGCTGCCGAACCTGCGCCTCGCGAAGCGCGGGATGTAGCGGTCGGCGTGGTAGCGTCGGCCGGCCTTGGCAGCTGGCGACGCGTACGTGTGGTTCACGCATCAGCCCGTCTCGACGGCGTGGCTGAAGCGCGAGATCGCGGCGACGCGGCCTGACCTGCGGTTTGCGTTCTCGCGGCCAGGGCTGACGACGTTCAAGATCGATCCGGCGGTCGCCGCGGAGCCGATCAGCTCGTTCGCGCGCGCGCACGGGCGATCGATCGGGCGTGCGACCAATGTCGACGAGGCGCTGGCGCATGCCGCGTCGCTGCCGAGCGCACCGCTCGTGCGGCTGCACGTGTTCGAGCGCGATCCGGATCGCCCGGCCGACGAGCGCGATCCGGCGATCGCGGGCACGCGGGCGGCGGCGCTCGATGCGGCGGTGCGAGCAGCGGCGCCGGGGCGGTTTGCCGACGAGGTCGAGGCGAAGGCCGGCGATCTCGTGCTCGATCTGATCGTCGCGCCGGCCGAGGAGGACGACGACGGCATCTTCGTCGGCTGGCACCGGCACGATGCGACGCGCGGGCCGTTTGCGGGCGGCGTCGGGCACGTGGCGATTCCGGCGCATGCGCCGTCGCGCGCGTGGGCGAAGATCGAGGAGGCGATCCGGTGGTCGGGGCTCGTGCCAAAGGCCGGCGAGGTCGCGATCGAGATCGGGTCCGCGCCTGGCGGGGCGAGCCTCGCGTTGCTCGAGCGCGGGCTGCACGTGCACGGCGTCGATCCGGGCGCGATGGATCCGCGCGTGCTCGCGTATGCGGGCGCCGGCGGGAACCGGTTCACGCATCACGCGGTGCCCGCGGCCGAGGTCGCGAAGAAGGACCTGCCGAAGACGTACGAATGGCTCGCCAGCGATGTGAACCTCGCGCCGATGGTCGCGCTCAAGTACGTCGAGCGGTTCGTCGCGCTGGCGCATGGCGGGCTGCGCGGTGCGTTCATCACGCTCAAGCTCAACGACGACGGCGTGTTCGAGGCGTTGCCGCGGCTCGCGACGCGAATTGCCAAGCTCGGCGCGGCCCGCGTGCGATACACGCAGCTCCCGAGCCACCGGAGCGAGATCGTCGCGATCCTCGAGTGGTAAGGAGTAGATCGTGTCAGGACGTTACGAACAACTCGGTCGCCAGCTCCGCAAGGTGCGGACCTCTCTCGCCAAGCACGACACCAAGGCGACCTCGCTCGCGCTGCGGCGCGCGACGCACCTCGCGATCGATCTCGTGCTCGAGCACGTCGACGCCGACGATGCGACCGCCGGGCTCGCCGAGCTGGCGAAGCGCAACATCCTCGATGCGCTCGTCGCGGAGCGTCTCGGGCGACGGTTCCCAGCCGCCGACGAGCGCGAGGACGAGCCCGACCTCGCGACGGTGATCGAGTCCGGCAGCGATCTCGATCGCCTGCTGCGCAGCCTCGAGCACGGCGCCGCGATGCCGGAGCTGCCGTTCGGGCCGCTCGTCACGCCCGAGATGCCCGCCGCGCAGTCGCGGGCCGCGCTGACGGTCTCGGGCCGGCATGTCGTCGTCGCCGCGCGCGGTGGCGAAGGCCTCGTGTTCATCGATGACCGACCGGTCGGTCGCCCGTTCGCGATGTTCACCGCGCCGACGAGCAAGGCCGAGGTGCATCGCGATCCGAGCGGGACGACGCGGATCGTGTGGGAGTCGGAGGGCCTCGAGATCGAGCTCGGGCCCGACTTCGCCACCGCGAAGCGACTCGCGCCTACGTAGAGACGATCGACGTCAGCGCCTGGCCGGTCTTCTGGCTCTTGACCGCGAAGCGGTCGGCGAGGTCATCGGGCTCGGGGAGCTTGTCGAGCTTCATGATCTTGCCGTCGGTGACCGTGACCTCGATGTCCGCGACCTTGGTCGTCGTGCGCAGGCCCTTCTCGATCGCTTGCTTGATGCACGCATCGATCGCGGCCGCGTTCGGGCGGCCCTTGATCTGCTTGCGCGGCATCACCTCCCCGACGTACGCCTGCAGCTTCTCGATCTTGACGAAGTTCTCCGCCTTCTTGAGGTGGAGCGCGTCGATCTTCGCCTGCGAGTACTTCGCGATCTTCGACGACAGCGGATCGACGATCTGCGCCGGGTGATCGAGGATGTCCTTGCCCTTGCCGTCGGTACGCAGCGCCCACTTCGCCTTGTCGGCCTGACGCCACGCCCACACCGCGACGGGCTTGAGATCCGCCGTCATGTCGATGTCGCCGCCGCCGCCGAAGCCGAGCGAGCCCTTCGCGTCGAGGTGCAGCTCGATCTTGCCGCCCTTGATCTTGAAGCCGCCGCCGACCTCGCCGCCCGCACCGAGCTGGCCGGTGAGGCCTGCCTTCACCGTGAACGCGTCGCGGCCGTAGAGGCGCGCCGTGCCCGTCCCGGTGACCTCGCCTTCGACGCCCGCGAACGCCTTCACGCTGCCCTGCACCGCGATCGATTCCTTCGAGAACGCGAGCTCGCCTTCCGCCTCTGCCCACGCGCCCGCCTTGCCTTCGGCCTCGATCTCGCCGCCGAGCCCGAGCGCGCCGACATCGAACGTCAGCTCGACGCTCCCCTTGCCCTTCGCGCCCGCGAACGCGCTCGCACTGCCCTGCAGCACGACACCGTCGGCACCGACCTGCGCCCGCCCCGTCACCTGCGCGACGACGCCCGCGAACAGCGTCAGGTTGCCGCCGAGCTTCGTCGTCAGCTTGCCGTACTTCGCCTCGAGCTCGCCGGTGAGCTTGAGCGACGCGCCGACGATCAGACCGGCCTGCACGAGCACGGCGTACGCGTCGGCGAGCTCGACGACCTCGGCGCGGCCGTACAGCGTCGCCTGCGCGGCGCTCTCGTGCGTGCCGTTCGCCTTGATGCCGCGCTCTTCGGTGCCGACGAGCTGCTTGTCCTCGACCTTGTCAGTGCGCTTGATGTACGCGCTCGCCGCCGCCTGGACGGCCTTGGGATCCGACGCGCGCGCGAATGCGTCGAGCGCCTTGGAGACCTTCTCGTCGTCCTTGGGTTTCGGAGTCTGGGTCGGCGGGGTCGTGACCGTCTGCGTGGTCTGCTTCGACGCTGGTTTCTGTGCGTGCTCTGGCATGACACTCCTCATTCAATGCGGCCGTTGCCGAGTTTTCCGACGCGCTCCTTCTCGAGCTTGATTGCTCGACGAAGGTCGTCAGCGGTGATCGCCGGCGCGTCCGCACGGGCCGCGGCGAGATAGGCGGCGCGCAACGCGGCGTTGCGGATGTAGCCGCCGGAGAGCTCGTACGTCTCCGCCAGCTCGCGCAAGCCGAGGTCGCCGCGCGTCGGCAGGCTCTTCGGCAGGTGCGCGGTCCACAGCCGCAGGCGCTCGGTCTCGTCGGGAAACGGGAACTCGACGTGGACCGCGAGGCGGCGGCGGAACGCGGCGTCGATCGCGGTGCCGAAGTTCGTCGTCAGGATCGCGACGCCCGTGAACGAGTCGATGCGCTGCAGCAGGTAGTTCGTCGCCGCGTTCGCGTGCTTGTCGTTCGAGGACTTCACCTCGGTGCGCTTCGTGAACAGCGAGTCGGCCTCGTCGAACAGCAGCACGATCTCGCCTTCCTCGGCGGCATCGAACAGCTGCGCCAGATTGCGCTCGGTCTCGCCGATCCACTTCGAGACGACCTTCGACAGGTCGACGCGCCACAGCTCGTACCCGAGCGCGCGCGCGATCACGCCCGCCGCCATCGTCTTGCCGGTGCCCGGGCCACCCTGGAACAGCGCGGTGACGCCGCGCGCGGTCGTCGCGACATCGCCCATGCCCCACGTCTCGAGGACGGTGCGGCGGAAGCGCACGCGCGCGACGAGCTCGTGCAGCGCCTCGTCGACATCCGCCGTGACGACGAGGTCCTCCCACGCCGCGAGCCGGTCGACGCGCTCGGCGAGCCGCGCGATGCGACGACCGCGCGACGCGCGCAGCGCCGCGATCGGATCGGGCGACGCGGCGGCGCAGGCGATCGCACCGGGACCGATCGCGTACCGCTCGGCGAGCACGTCGGCGCGCGCCGCATCGTCGAGGTGGACGCGCCAGCACGCGGCGCGCTCGGTCTCGGTCAGCATCGGGAAGTCGATGCTCTCGGTCGCGGTGACCGGCAGATCGGTATCGCGCTCGGCGCGGATGAACAGCGGCGCCGTGTGGCCTTCGAGAGCGGTGCGCACGCGGGCCTGGTCGTCGGTGGACAGGCCGTCGAGATCGACGACGGCGAGCTGCCCGCGCAGCGTGATGTCGCGCAGGCGCTGAGCGAGTTCGGGCGAGCTCGCCATCACCACGTCGACGTCGCGGCCGGCGCGCGCGGAGAGCATCGCGGCGGCCGTGCGGCGACCCGCACCCGGCTTGCCGCGCAGCGCGATGCGCGCGGGCGTCGAGCGCGGCTCCTCGAGGGCAGCGGCGAGGGCGATGACGGCGTCGCGCGGGCCGACGAGATCCGCGACGTCGAGCACGCTCGCAGCCGCGCGATCCATGCTCGCCCCGGCGAGCCGGCGAGCGACGATCGGATGCACCGAGAGCGCCGCGAACGGACGGACGCCCGGCGCGATCACGACCGCGCCCGAGCGAACGAGCGGCGCATCGGCATCGAGCTCGCGCGCGAGCGCCGACTGGTCCTCGATCCCGGCGTGGAGCAGCGTCGCGAGCAGCACCTCGTCGACGAGCGGACGCGAGCTGTCGGGCGCGACCGCCGCATAGTCGCGTGCAAGCTCGCACCAGATCTGCGGGGCCGCGATCAGCAGCATCACCGTCGCGGCGAGCGGCGACAGCGACAGCTCGTGCGCCAGCTCGATGTGCGGCGCGCCGCGGCGCTGCCAGCTTGCATAGCGCTCCGCCGCCACGCGCTCGCGCTCGCGCGCCGTCGCCAGCGCCGCGTCATCGGACCGCTTCGCGGCGATCGCGATCGCGCACACCGCCTCGATCCACGCGTGCGCGGTCGCGAGGTAATCGGCGAGCGCCTCGCGCGGCAGCGCCTCGGCCCGCGGGGCGCCGAGCGCGTGCAGGTATTCGCGCAGCTCCGCGACCGACAGCTCGTCGGCGGGCTCGTCGGCCGGCGCGGGCGCCTCGGGGGCCGGCGCGATGTCGTCCGCGGCCTCGTCGGTCGCCTCGTCGTCAACCGACACGTCGGTATCGACGGGCGCGTCCTCGCTCGTTGCGCCATCGACGTCCGTCAGCGCGCGGCCGAGCCGGATCGACGTGCCCGCCGCGTCGACGATCGCGATCGTCGTGCCGACCTCGTCGATCGTGCACGCGGCGACGGGCGACGTCAGGATGCGCTCGGCGATGCAGCGTCCCTCGCGCAGGTCGAGCAGCGCGACATGCTCGCCGCGCGCGAGCACGACGAGGCCGGCGCGCTCGGCGACCGCCACGACGCGCGACTCGCCGATCCGGATCCGCGCGTTCAGCCGGCCCTGGCGCAAGCTGTACAGCGCGATCGTCGAGCTCGCGGCGCCCGCCAGCTCGACCAGCAGCGTGCTGCCATCGAGCACGACCGCACTCGCGCCGATGCGCGCCGAGAGCAGATCGGCCGGGATCACGAGGTCGAGCTGGCCGAGCCGGATGTGCGCGCCGCGGCGCTCGGCGGTGCGCGTGCCGACGACGATCGGGCGATCGCCCGCGGCCGACGGGGACGAGAGCTGCGAGGCCGGGTTGGACAGCTGCATCACCCAGACACACGCAGCCGCCGGGCAAACCCTGCAGCGTCGCGTAACTCCGCGACACCCGGCGTGTTTTGCTAGTGCAGCGGCGGGGCGAGCCGGCCCGCGAGGCGCGCCGCGACGTGCGTGCCGATGTTGTCCGCGAGCATGCCGTCGTCGATGCCGCGGTTGACGAGCACGACGACCGCGAAGTCCTTGTCGGGATCGAACAGCGCGTACGAGCTGAAGCCGCCGGTCGCGCCGTTGTGCCAGTACTCGCCGGTCGCATCGATGCGGAACCAATTGAACGCAATGTGCATGCCCGGCATCGATTCGCCCTGGATCGCATGCGACGCCGTGATCGCGGCCGCGAGCGTGCGCGCCTGCGGCGAGGTTCCCTTGACGGACTCCGGGTGGAGCTGCGCCTGGAGAAACACGAGCATGTCGCCGGCCGTCGAGCGGAGTGCGCCGGCGCCGGCGAGCGCGGCGAGATCCCAGTGGTGCACGACCGCGTGCTGCGAACCGTGGCCGTCGAGGAAGCGTTTGGCCATCGCAGGCGTCGGCGTGACCGCGGTGTCGTGCATGCCAAGCGGCCCCGTGATCTGCTTGGCGACGAGCGCGTCGTACGACGAATGCGCGTGCTCGGCGAGCGCCTGGCCGAGCAGGCCGACGCCGAGGTTGCTGTACGCGAACTCCGGCTTCTCCGGCATCGCGACGCCGTGCTTGCCGATGTACGCGTAGAGTCCCTTCGCGTCGTAGTCGGCGTAGGGATTCGTCGGGTCGGCGAACGCCATGTTGTCGGGCATGCGCGGCAGTCCCGAGCGCTGCGCGCTGAGATCGACGAGCGTGATCTCCGCACCCGTCGCCGGCTTCGCGACGGTGCCCTTCGGCAGCAGCTCGCGCACCGGCTGATCGAGGCGAACCTGGTGCTGCTGGACGAGCTGCGCGAGCACGAGGCCGGTGAACGTCTTGGTCACCGAGCCGATCTCGAACACCGAGTCCGGCTTCGCGGCGCCGAAGCTGAAGATCGTCTGCTTGCCATGCTCGATCACGCCGATCGTCACGCCGATGCCGGTCGACGGCGCGAGCTCGCCCGCGAGCAGCGTCGCCATGTCGTCGGTCATCACCTGCTGGATCTTGTCGACGCCAACCGGCGGCATCGGCGCGGCCGGCTCGAGCGCGGTCGCCTGGCGCGTCAACGTGAGCGACAGCGGGCCGCCCTGCGTGAACGTGCCCGTGATCGTGTTGCCGTCGGCAGAGACCGTGCCCGTGTACGTGGCGTGGACCGCCGGCATCGTGAACGCGAGCGAGGTCGCGGTCGCGACGACGTCGGTGCACGCGATGCCCTTCACGCCCTGGTCGAGGCTGTCGCCGGAGCAGCCCGCCGGCGTCGTGGCGAGATCGAGATGGAGCTGGACGCGCAGGTCGACATCGCCGGCGTGCAGCGTGCCGAGCCAGATGCCGGTGAGCGACTTCGCCGGCGCGGCGACGGGCGCGGGCTTCGCGGGCGGGGGTGGCGGTGGGGACGGCGGCGGCGCGACACTCTTCCCGCCGCACGCCGCGAGGATGACCAGGAGCGGCACCAGGCGCAGCTGCATGCGCGCGAGCCTACCCCTGGCGCGGGCCAACGGGTGATACTGGGCAGGCCGTATGCCCCGCAAGGCGGTTCAGCGCCCAGCCCGGAAACGTCTCGATCGCGAGGCGCGGCGCCTGCAGTTGCTCGCGCTCGGGCGTGCGGCGTTCCAGTCGCGCGCGTACGACGAGGTCTCCGTCGAGGAGCTCGCGGAGAAGGCCGGGATCTCGGGCGGGCTCTTCTATCACTACTTTCCGACGAAGCGGGACCTCTACCTCGCGAGCATCGAGCAGATCGCGGCGGAGCTCGTGAACAAGCTCGGCGTCGTGACGCACATCGCGGACAGCCCGCGCGCCCGCGCGACGCAGGGCGTGGAGGCCTACCTCGCGTTCGTCGAGCGGCAGCCCGCGGGGTTCGTCGCGCTGATGCGCGGCGGGTCGGATCCCGAGGTCGCGTCCGTGCTCGAGCGCGTGCGCGTCGCGATCCTCGACGAGTTCCTGCAGGGCGCACCGATCAGCAAGGTGCTGCAGTCGCGGCCGATGGCGCGGATCGCGATCCGGTCGTGGATCGGGCTCGTCGAGGCCGCGAGCCTCGAGTGGCGCACCAGCCGCGACGTGTCCCGGGACAGCGTGCGCGACCTGCTCGTCGACTCGCTGTTCGACATGCTCGGCAAGGTGCTCGCCCCGAAAGACGCGCTCCGCTACAAGTGATCGCGGTTGGCAGCTGTTAGCGCGCGGCCTGGCCTTCGTTGTTGAGACAGCATCAACAACGTGGAACATGTCTGCATGCGCACCGCACTTGTGGGGGTCGTGCTGGTCGGCTGTTCGTTCAAGTCGCATACGCCGGCGGCGCCCGATGGGCCGGCGAGCGCGGACGACGGCGCCATCATCGTCTCCGACGGGACGCAAACCGGCGCCGATGCGGGCTCCGATGCGCCGGATCCCGGCGACGGCGTCGACTGGTTCACGTGGCCGGAGCAGCAGAACCTGTCGGATCCGACATGGGGCGTGCAGCTGACCGATATCGCGCGCCACCTGCCCGCGCAGTACGGCCAGCAGTACTGGTTCCCCGGCGACGGGATGACGTCGGGTCACGAGACGACGCACGGCATCCAGGCCCACCTGCGCAACTACGAAGCGCCGCAAAACGGCCGCTACAACGCGTTCTACGTGTTGCACGACAAGGCGGCGTTCGTCCTCGAGCCGAACATGCGTAAGGCCGACATCGCGTCGGCGATTCCACCGTCGCTGCAAGGCAGCCGCTACGCGACGTACATCACCGGCCAGACGGAGTGGGACGACACGCCGCTCTACGTCTTCGACGAGTGGAATGCCTACTGCAACGGCGCCGAGGTCGCGGTCGGCCAGGTGCAGGCAAACCTCTACACCGGCCAGTGGACCGACGCCGTGATGGGACCGCTCGAGTTCGTCGTCTACGCGATGGCGACCGCGAAGACCGCATCCGTGAAGGATCCGACGTACTTCGCGACGAATCTGCAGTTCCGCCGGTTCACCGCCTGGAACATCGAGCGCGCGATGCGGCTGTTCAACGCCGGGCGCACGATGTCGCAGTTCTCGTGGGCGACGCAGGACACGTACGCGACCTCGCTGCGCACCGCCGCGGACGCCAACGACCTGCGTGCATTTGCCCGCGCGACCTGGGGCACCGATTGGTGTCAGCGCGTCCTCGGCTTCTGAGGCGCGCGCTTCTCACTGTTGAGTCACTGTCAACAAACGTTCACGGGGAGGTTACGATGCGACCGATCTTCGCCAGCTTCGTCATGACTGCGGCTCTCGCGACCACCGCCGCGGCGCGCCCGACCTCGGTCGGCGATGTCGTCACGAGCCCGCTGCCCGGCACGAACCTCGTGCTCGCGCGCAAGCTGGTTCCCGCGACCGGCCACCCCGACGTGATGGCCCAGAGCAAGGTCATCTACCTCAACCATCGCGGCGTCACGCTGACGCCCGGTGACGACGACTCGCGCACCAACCACTCGTCGATCATCGGCGGCCAGTCGACCGTGCCGGCATGGAACACGAGCCAGGCGACCTGGAACGCGACCGTCGCGTGCATGCAGGACGAGTGGTCGCGGTTCGACGTCACGGTGACCGACCAGGATCCGGGCGCGACGCCGCACATCATGGCCGTGTTCGGCGGCTCGCCGCAGGACATCGGAATGGGCCAGGGCGTCGGCGGCGTGTCGCCGTTCACCGACGACTGCGGGATCATCGAGAACTCGATCGTGTTCACGTTCACCGACGTGTTCCCCGACGACGCCCAGCTGCTGTGCGAGGTGATGTCGCAGGAGGTCGCGCATAGCTACGGCCTCGATCACGAGATGCTCGCGTCGGATCCGATGACGTACCTGCAGTACAACGGTCACAAGACGTTCCAGGATCAGACCGCGTCGTGCGGCGAGTACCAGAACCGCGCGTGCGGCATCGGCGGCACGAGCTGCCGCGCGAACCAGAACTCGGTGCAGCTGCTGTACGCGCGCGTCGGCAAGGCGGACCGCATCCCCCCGACGCTCGCGATCACCTCGCCCGCCGACGGCGCGACTGTCCAGCCCGGCTTCGCGGTCAGCTGGACGGCGACCGACGACGTCGGCGTCACAATGACCACGCTCACGATCGACGGCCAGCCGGCGACGACGACGCCGGGCACCGGACCCTACATGTTCACGACCGATCCCGGCCTCGCGGTCGGCCCCCACACGCTGCGCGTCGATGCGACCGACGGCCACAACACGCAGACGCAGTCGATCACGGTGACGATCGCGTCGATGGGCACGGGCAGCGACGGCACCGGCGGCATGGGCAGCGACGGAACGGGCGGCGGCGGCGGCACGGGCGGCGGCGGCACCGGTGACGGCAACGTCCACGGCGGCTGCTCGACGAGCTCCGGCGCCGGCAGCGGCATGCTCGTGATCGCGATCGCGCTGTGCGTCCGGCGGCGTCGCCGCGCTGCGTAGCACCGACCGGCGCGCTTGTCCGGCGCCGCCGAGCGTGGTACCCGAACCGTGATGGCCAATCATCGTTGTTAGTGATCGGAGGGCAACCGAGAGATGAAGCTCAAGGACAAGGCGCGCGACAAGGCCGAGCGCAAGGCGGCCCGCGCCGCGAACCCGTCGGCGACGAAGGGTCCGCAGATCGACTGGAACACGCCGGGCGGTATCAACAGCGGTTCCGACGACCTGCCGACGCCGAATCCGGCGGCTCCCGACGATCCCGCCGCCGGCGGCGGCGACAATTCCGACGACAACGACGACTAGGTGGGTTCGGCCGAGAAGCGTTCGAGCGCGGTCAGCGACGGCAAGAAGAAGTAGCCGCCCCCGCGCACGGTGACGACGCGCGGCACGTTGCGGAGGCGGAGGCGGAGCGGCTGGGCCGGGATCGTGGCATGCGACGAGCCATCGCCATTGCCCATGATCGGATCGGGCTCGGCGTGGAGGCCGTGGAAGCCCGGCGCCGATAGCCAGGTCTGCTGGATGAACTCGAAGCCGCGCGCGATGCTCGCTTGCAGCGAGATGAAATAAAGGCCGCGAGGCTTGCCGTCGTCGCGACCGGCGCGCGCCGCGGCGTCGTCGAGCGGGGCGCCGTACGAGCGGCCGCGGCGGAGGATCCGGTGGCGGCTGACGACGTCGTCGGAGTCTTGCGCGGAGCCGCCGCGGGCGTCGCGCGGGTTGGCGCGGCGGACGTGCGAGGTGATCGGGCAGCGCATTCCGTCGGCGTCCGTCGGCAGGAACTCGAAGTTGTTGCGCATCTCGGGCGTCGCGAAGCCCGGATCGTCGCGGTCGGGAGTCAGCGTCAGCGGCGCGCCACTGCGCCAGCGGCCAACGAGCTTGGCGGCGAGCAGCTCCCGGAGGTCCGCGGCGGCGGCAGGATCCCGAGGGGCAAGGTCGCGCGCGTGCTTGTCGAGCCAGCCCCAGAAGCCGGCGACATCCTGCGCGAGCTTTCGGAACACGAGGTACGTGCCGTTGCGTCCGACATCGATGTCTCCCCAGTGCGGCGCGTGCGGAAGCGCGTTGTACGCGTTCTTGTAGCCGAGCAGGATCTCGCCGGTGGCGACGGCGGTGCCGCCGTTGCGCGGCTCGCGATGCGGACCGGGCAGGTGCGGTTGCGAGAGGCCGTCGGCAAAGCCGAAGTGCTCGCGGCCGCCGAGGTCCTGCGACAGCTCGGCGGGGTACACGTGCGCGCCCGCCGTCTCGAGCGCGCTGCGTTCGCGATCGATCATCTGATCGCGCGTTGCCTCGTCGCGCGCGAAGATGATGACGAGCACATCGAGCGGCGTGTCCTCGTTGCCGAGCTCCCACGTCGACGCCGGCGGGTCACCGAGCGTGCGCGTGCGCTCGTGCATGCCGAGCTTCGCTTCCTGCGGCAGGTCGTCGATGACGAGGTCGGGCACGCCGAGCGCGCGCAGGCCGCCGGGCGCGAGCGCGACTTGCACGCGGCCGTGCGGCTGGTAGGTCTCGCGGGCCGCGCTCGTCACGCGCGTGCGCACCGAGGCGAGCCAGGCGCGCGACAGCTTCGGGTTCGTGCCGAGGCGCGCGAACACGTAGGCGGCATACGGGTGATCGGCAAAGCCGCTGTAGACCATCCCCTGGATGTCGGCGAGATCGGCCTCGCGCGGCTCGGCGGGCGCGTGGGTCAGAGCTTCTCGAGCCATTGCATTGCCTCGTCGTCGGGGAGCGGCCGCTGCAGGCGGCGGCGGATCATCACGTCATCGCGCACGTTCTGGACGGTCGACTTGGGTACGCCCGTCCACCACACCTGCGACGCGATCTGGTGGTCGCGCGTCCACTGCTTGAACGCCTCCTCGTCCTTCGCGCCGTCCCACAGCAGGAAGTAGCTGCGCGGGAAGTGGACGGTGTTCGACCACACGGCGGTGAGACCCGTCGACGCGCGATCGACGAACTCGCCGAGATAGCTCTCCCAGCTGCCGTCGTAGTTCGAGAAGAACAGCAGGCGGTGGCGCTTGTGCTTGCGCGGGATGCGGCGGCGATCGCGCACGATCACCCAGCGCGCGAAGTGGATGCTCGTGATGCCGCCGAGCGCGCCGTTGACGAAGTAGAAGCGCGCGAGGCCGTCGATCACGGTCAGCACTGTCCACACCGTGAACAGCCGGAACCATCCCGGCTTGATGTCGACGAGGTGAGTCAGCTGGTTCTGCGTGACCTGATCCTCGAACTTCCGCATGTCCTTGAGGTCGTGAACCGGGCGGTGATAGCGGCGCGTCGGCTCCGTCTTCTCGTGATGACGCAGCAGGATCGCCCACGGGGCGAGGATCAGCAGCAGCACGATCGCGACCGGGATGCCGATCAGGATCGCGAGGACCCATTGCAGCGCCCACGACGGCTCGTCCTCGGCGGCGATGTCGAGATCGGGACGGCGCCGGTGCAGCTCCACCGCGAGGCGGCGCTGGATCTCGGTCGCGGGATAACCCGCAAGCTTGGTGCGCTCGCGATCGATGATGTTGCGGATCTCGTCGTGGACCTCGCCGTCGTTGACGACCCGCGAGCGCGGCACGCCGCGATACGCCGTGTAGAACGCGGTGGCGTGGTGGTTGCGAGCGCGCATCCACGCGACCCAGCCGTCGAGGTCGGCGGCGCCGGCGACCGGATAGTCGCGGCAGTGCTCGAACACGCGATCGATCGACCGCACCTTGCGCGCGACCTGCGCTAGATAGGCGGTCGCGTCGCCGTCGTGGTTGACCTCCCACGCGAGTAGCGGCGGCAGCTCGTTGCGCGGCTCGTCGCTGACGATCACGAATCGCGTGAAGTGCGTCGCCGGGAGATCGCGGGGCCGGAACAGCTCGTTGTCGTCTGGATCGGCAGCGATCGCGGCCAGCACCTTCTCGAGCTCGGCTCGGTTCTCGATCTCGGCGAGGATCGTGAGCGCTTGCGTCGCGGGCATCAGTGCGGACCTGGTACGAGCATCTGGAGCACGGCCTCGGGGTTGCGGACGCCTTCGGATTCGAGCCACGTGCGGGCGATCGCGACGAGATCGCGGCCCTCGTCGCCGCCGACGAGCTCCCCGAGGCGGGCGCGAACCGCATTGGCGAACAGATGCGTGTCGCAGCTCTCGAGCTTCGGCAGGCACTCGCGGTAGCAGGCGATCGCGGTCGCCGTGTCGCCCTCGTGCTGCGCGATCAGACCGTCGAACATGCGCGCGCTGTACCCGGCAAGCGGCACGGGGAGCTTGCGGTAGGTGCGCACGTGGCGGCGAGCCTCGTCGATCAGCGCGCGGCGCGAGCTCGTGGGGGCTGTCGCGGCGCGGGCGAGCGCGTGACGGGCGAGCGACGAGTACAGCAGCATCCCCTGCATCGGCGCCTTGTCGAGCATCACGCGGCGCACCGCCTTGAGCTCGCCGGGGATGCGCGCGGTGACATCGTCGGGGCGGCCGCGATAGAGCGCGAGATCGATGCGCGAGCACATCGCGAACAGGTGCTGCATCTGATACGTGCCGTCGGGCATGCCCCACGACGTCAGCGCCGCATCGAGCTCGGCCTCGATCGCATCGGGCTCGAGGCGCGCGAGCCACGCGATCGGAAACGCGCAGCGCAGCGTGACGGCGGTGTAGCGGTTGCCGGCGCGCACGGCCGCCTCGGCCATCGCGGGGACGCGCCGCGCGAGATCGCCGAGCTGGCCCTGGTAGTACAGCGTCCAGCACCAGAACATCAGCACGGTGTCGAGCTCGAAGCCGGCGCGGTTGACGGTCGCGCGGTGGCGATCGATCGCCTCCGTGAACAGATCGCTCGCGGTACGGAACTGGTTCGTGACGAAGAACTCGACGAACGCCTTCGTCGTCGTCAGCTGCGTCGCGGCCTCCGGTTTGTCGACGGTCTTCGTGATGTCCTCGAGCCTGGCGAGCGTGCGCATCGCGCGGTCGCCTTTCGCCATCGCGCACAGCAGATCGGTCTCGAGCGCGAGCGCACGCGCGATTCGCCACGGCTCGCCGAGCTTGAGCGCGAACGCGAGGAAGCGCGTGCCGAAGTCCATCGACCGGAACGTGTCGACGAGCGCGAGCCCGAACGACACGCCCTCGCACACGTCGACGCGCGTCAGCTCCGCCTGGCTGAACTCGCTGATCTGACGCGGCTTGAACCCGATGCCGCGGATGCGCAGCCACGCGCGGCGCAGCAGCATCGACACGAGCGCGCGCAGCGGGGTCTTCGGCAGCTTCACGCCGACCGCGGCGAGCACGGCGCGCGTCAGCTCGAGACCCTCGGCGATGTAGCCGGATTGCAGCAGCGAGCCCGAGGCGCGGCGGCGCAGCTCGAGCGCGGTCGACGCATCGGCGCCACCGGCGGCCGCGAGGAACTGGTCGGCGGCCTCGCGCGGATGGCCGGCATCGGCGAGCGCGTCGCCGAGCTGGGTGCGCAGCGCGCGGCGCTCGTCGTCGGTCCACTGCGCGCCTTCGAGCGCGATCGCGTACCAGCGCGCCGACAGATCGAAGTCGAGCTTCGCGCGCGCCTCGTCGCCGGCACGGCGGGCGTGCGTGGCCGCGTGCGAGACGTCGCCGGCTCCGTACCAGTGACGCGCGAGCTGCTCCGCGGTGCCCTTGCCCGACAGCGCCGTCGCGATCGCGCGATGATGGCGCACGCGGCGCTCCTGCGGCAGCGCGTGGAGCAGCGCGGACCGGATGCGCGCGTGATACGGCTCGACG
>JAFAOG010000242.1 GCA_019237945.1 Deltaproteobacteria bacterium
CGAGCTTGACGTACGACTGCGAGTAGTAGTCGCGCGTGTCGGTGCCGCGCTCGGGATAGAACGAGTCGACGGGGTTCGGGAACTGGTAGCCCGTCAGCGCGAGCACGGCCTCGTCGACGACGATCACCGCCGTCTCCGCATTCGCGACCGGCCGCCCGCTCGCGTCGCGCACCTCGATCGAAAGCTTCGTCGCCTCGCCGGGCGACACCTTCGGCAGTGCGGGCGCGACCCTCACCGCGAGCGTGCGCTGCTTCGCCGGCACCGGCAGATCGATCGTGCCGGTCGCATAGGCGGGCCGCTTCGGCAGCTTGCCATCGGGCAGGCCGTGATCATCGGTCCGCGCGGCCATGCCGACGAGATCGACCTGCACGCCCATGTTCGGCACCATCGCATCGGTCACCGGCACCTTCACGGTCGCGGTCGGTCCGGTGATCGCGATGTGCTCGACGCGCACGATGCCGCTGCGCCGCCACGTCACGAGCCCCTCGGCCGGATAGAACGGCGCCTGCAGCAGCAGCTCGGCCGTCTCGCCGCCGACGTACTCCTTCTTGTCGGGGATCAGCTGCACGCGCTCCTGCTTGAGCTCGCGCGCCGGAGGCTGGTCGCCTCCCGAAACCCAGAACGTCAGCTTCGTCTGGTTCGGCCGGCCCTTGTCGTCGACGATCGTCGCGACGACCTCGTACTCACCGCCCTTGTCGGTCGTAAAGCGGCACGGCACCGCATCGACCGCGCTCTTGACGCTGCACGTCTGCGGATCGACGCGCGTCTGCTTGTACTTGCCGTGCTTCACCTCGAAGTCCAGGCGCGACGCCTTCACCTCGATCGGCACGCCGGTGACGGCCTTGCCGTCGAGATCGACGCCGATCACATCGAGATCCATCGGCGTCCCCTTCTCGACGAACGGCCGCTTCATCTTCAAGCCGACATATTCATCGGCCGGGTGCACGATCAGCGCCGCCGCCGACGACCACGTCTGGCGATTGACGTCGGTGACGCTCGCGTTCGCCGTCACCGCCATCGGCATCGCCGGGTTGAGCGACAGGAAGTCCATGTGCAGCACGTGCGCGCCCGTCGCGTCGGTCTTGCCCTGCAGCGACCACGACTTGGGCGCCTTGTAGCGACCGATGCGTCCGCCCTCCTCCTCGTCCCATGCGTGATAGCCCCACCACGGCTCCCAGCTGCCGAACACGTACTCGTCGCGGTTCGGCGGCGTGAAGCTGGTCTCGCTCGCCGTGACGTACCAGTTGACGGGCGCGCCCGGCAGCGGACCGCCGGCGTAGTACTTCGCGTTGACGGTGACGTCGCCGCTCGTGCCGACTACGAACGGCCCCTGGCTCGCGGCCGCGCTGACCTCGAACTCGGGGCGGCGGAACTCCTCGATCTGGAAGCTGTGGCCGTAGGTGTCGCCGGCGTCGGTCTTGAACGCGATCTGTGCGTAGCCGAGGTTCGGCGTCTTCGGCAGCGTGAACTTCGTGTCGAACCCACCGACCGCGCTGACCTTCGACGAGCCCTCCGCAATCTTGACGCCGCGCGAGTCGGTCACCGCGTACGAGACACTCGACGCGCTCGCCGCGCCGACATCGCCGTTCTTGCCGTAATCGATCGCGCGCAGCCAGCCCTTGAGCGAGACGTCCTCGCCCGGCTTGTACATCTTGCGATCGTCGATCACGTACCAGGCGGTCTGCTTACCGCGGCCCTGCTTGACCCAGCTGCCGTACTCGTTCCACCAGCCGCCGTCGTCGCTGACGAACGCGACGTCATCGCCGCGCCGCCCGAGCAGGAAGTGCGCGCCCTTGAGCGACCGCGACGAGAGAGGCATCGTCGCGGTTCCTTTGTCATCGGACGTGGCCTTGGTGCCGAACGGCCGGATCTCGAGCGCGACGCCCGCCGCCGGCTTGCCGGTGCCGAGGTCGGTCGCGTACGCGACGAGATTGTCGCCGTCGACGTGCGCGTCGAGGCCGAGCTTGGTCGCCTGGACCCACGCGATCATCTGCGGCGGCTCCCACGTCTCCTTCCACGGATACGGCTCGACGATCGCGATCGCGTGCCCGACGCCGCTCGCCTTGAGCGCCGGCATCAGATCGAGGCTGGTCTCGACGAGCTTGTTCGTGCCCTTCGCGGTCGCGACGAGCTGATCGAACACCTTCTTGCCGGGCATCTTCGGCGGGTGATCGTGGTTCCAGCGGTCGCGCATGTAGCGCCCGAACGCGTCGTAGTCGGCCGGCTCGACGCTGTAGAGCCGCACCTTCAGCTGCTCGTAGTTGATCGTGAAGAAATCCAAGGTCGGCTTCTTCGCGCCCGGATCGAGCACGACCATCCCCGACGGTCCGAAGAACGTCGGCGTCGGATCGCCGACCGAGAACGTCAGCGTCGTGTCGGCGCCGAGCGTCTGGCCGAACGTGTCCTTCAGCGCCTTGCTCAGCACGACCTTGTAGGTGGTGCGCGCGCTCGTCAGCCCGCTGATCGTGATGCCGGCGCCGCCCTGGATGATCTTGACGTCGGGGACCTCCGGCGTGATCGCGACCTGTGCGTCGTCGAACGCGTCGTCGTCGAGCGGGTTGTTGAACACGATCGAGAACGGCATCCCGGGGCGGCACTCGCTGCCCCAGCCGCACTCGGCTTCGTCGACGCGCAGCGGCGGGTACGTGTGAAACGAGAACGACTGCTCCTTGGCCGTCTTGTTCGGGCCTTCGGCGCTTGGCGTGCCGCCCGCGAACTGCACGTTGATCTCGGTGTCGCGCGGGAACGGCTTCGTCGCGCGGAACGCGAGCCACCGGCCGTCCTGCTCGGCGTCGTGCGCGGCCTTGACGATCGACGCGAGCGTCTTGTTCTTGTCGATCGCCGCCTGATCGAGCAGCTCGATGTCATAGCTCTGCCCGGCCGCCGTCACCTTCGTCGACGCCAGCACCGCCTTCGGATCGATCTTCTGATCGAACATCGCGAACATCGGGACATCGAGGCGCGTGTTGCCGGCCGGCCACTGCTGCACGAGCGACGGCGGCGGCGTCTCGAACGTGAACTTCACGGCGTCCTTGAGCACACCGCCGGTCGTGCTCTTCGTGCCCGCCGGAATCTCGACCTGATACGTCGTCGCCTGCGGGAACCGCGGATCCGGATCGAACAGCACGGTGCGCGTGCCGAGCCAGCGCCACTTGCCCTTCGGCTGCGGCGTCAGCTTCACCGCCGTCGTCGCGGCCGCATCCTCCTGCGACGTGACGGCGACCATCGGCTGCGAGAACGTCACGGTGAGCTCCGGCGCGATCGGCACCGCGCCTTCCGGCATGTAGCGCAGCACCTTGAGGTCGCCGGTATCGGTCGCCTTCGCGGGCGGCAGCAGCGTCGACGCGGGCGGCGGGAACGTCCCCTTGATCACGGTGCCGGTGCGCGGCGGCGGCGCGCTCTTGGGGCGCAGCGCAAACTCCTGCTTGTCGCTCGCCTCGTCCTTGATCGGTCGCGCGCGCGACAGCAGCGCCTCGGCGTCGGCATCGCTGAGCTTCTTCGCCGCTGCGAGCTTGCCGTGATCGAACGCGGGCGCGCCTTGCTTGCCTTGCGACACGCGCATGTCGAGACCGGGCGGCAGATCCTTCGTCTGCACGAGCACGCGATCGCTGATCGGCGACGGGATCGGGGCGCGGGTTGGTCCGGGCGACTTGCCGCCACAGCTGGTCACGACGAACGAGCACAGCGTCACCCATGCGATTGCACGGGTCGCAAACGAACGTTTTCTCACCGGTAGCCTCCGGATGCACGAATAGAAACGCACCAACCCACCTTTCGTGCTGCGCCGCCATCTTGCCCCACGCGCCCCTTGATCGTCTGGACTTAGCAGACGATTGTCGCGGCCCATGTCGGAGCGGGTCGAACCGTACATCCCTGCCAGCAAGACGCTTCCGGAGCTGACGGTCGGCGTCGTGATCCTTGGCTGCTTGCTCTCCGTCATCCTCGCGGGAGCGAACGCCTACCTCGGCATGTTCGCCGGGCTGACGGTCTCGGCGTCCGTGCCCGCGGCCGTGATCTCGATGGGCATCTTCCGGCTGATCGGCCGCGGCAACATCCTCCAGAACAACCTCGTGCAGACGGCCGCCGCCTCCGGCGAAGGCCTCGCGGCCGGCGTCATCTTCACGCTGCCCGCGCTCGTGCTGCTCGGCGTGTGGGCACGCTTCTCGTATGTCGAGACGCTATTGATCGCCGGCTTCGGCGGCATTCTCGGCGTGCTGTTCACGATCCCGCTGCGCCGCGCGCTGATCATCGATCAGCCGCTGCAGTTCCCCGAAGGCGTCGCGACCGCCGAGGTCCTCAAGGTCGGCGCGGAAGGCGGCGGCGGCGTCGGCGTCCTCGTGGGCACGGCGATCGTCGGCGCGGTCGGCAAGCTCGGCGTCACCGGCCTCAAGCTGTGGGCGGAGACCGTCCGGTTTGCGGGCTGGCTCACCGGTGGCGCCAAGACGGCTGCCGCGACGAAGGCCGGCGCGCCGTTCTACGTCGGCCTCAACGCGTCGCCGGCGCTGCTCTCTGTCGGCTACATCGTCGGCTTCAACGTCGCGGCGGTGATCTTCGCGGGCGCGGCCGTCAACCGCTGGATCGGCGTGCCGCTGTTCTCGCTGCTCGGCGACCCCGCGAGCGTGATCCTCGATCCCGACAAGCACACGACGCTCGCCGACGCGATGACCGGCCTCAACGCGCTCGATTGCGCCGATCTGATCCACCGCGCGGTCACGCGCTACCTCGGCGTCGGCGGCATGCTCGTCGGCGGCGTCTGGTCGCTGTTCAAGCTGCGCAAGTCGCTGCTCGGCGGCGTCACGGCCGGGCTCGAGGCGTACAAGAAGCGCCGCGCCGGCAACAGCGAGGCCGTGCTCCGCACCGAGCACGACATGCCGATGAACATCATCTTGATCCTCGTCGCGGTCTCGGTCATCCCGCTGTTCTTCATCTTCAATCACTTCGTCGATTCGATCGGCATCAGCGCGGTCATGGCGATCGTGATGGTGATCGCCGGCTTCCTGTTCTCGGCGGTCGCGTCGTACATGGCCGGCCTCGTCGGCAGCTCGAACAACCCGGTCTCCGGCATCACGATCTCGACGATCCTCGTCGCCGCGCTCCTGCTGCTCGGCCTCGGCCTCAAGTCGCCCGCCGGCCCGGTCGCCGCGATCCTGATCGGCGGCGTCGTGTGCTGCGCGGCTGCGATCGGCGGCGACAACCTGCAGGACCTCAAGTGCGGTCAGCTCGTCGGCGCGACGCCATGGAAGCAGCAGGTGATGCAGATCCTCGGCGTCGTGGTCGCGGCGTTCGCGATGGGTCCCGTCTTGAACCTGCTCAACGACGCCTATCACATCGGCTCGCCGGGTCTGTCGGCGCCGCAAGCGAACCTCATGGGCACGGTCGCGAAGGGCGTGTTCGCCGGCGGCCTGCCGTGGCTGTTCATCGGCATCGGCGCCGCGATCGCCGCGGTCGTGATCGCGATCGACGCCGGGCTCGAGGCGAAGAAGGCCTCGTTCCGGATCCCGGTGATGGCGTTCGCGGTCGGCGTCTACCTGCCGTTCGACCTCAACGTGCCCATCCTGCTGGGCGGCGTGATCGCCCACTTCGTCAACCGCGCGCTCGACAAGCGGGGCGCCTCGGCCGAGCGCCGCCAGGAGGTCGAGCGGATGGGCCTGCTGGCCGCTGCGGGCTTCATCACAGGAGAAGCCCTGATGGGGATCGGGCTCGCGGTGCCGGTCGCGGTCAAGCACTCCGAGAACGCGGTCGCCCTGTTCTCCGGCAAATACTCGGATCTCTGGGTCCCCTCGCTGGTCTTCGTCGCGATCGTGATGGCGCTGCTCTACCGGCTCGCGTTCTGGCAGCCCAGGGCCGCCCCTAAATAAGTCACACCTACATTGGTGCTGCGCAAAGCCCCGCCAACGCGCTGATAGATGTAGACATTCGCGGTCAGCGCTCAGATCCGGGTACCATTCGTTTCATGCGGGTAGCCCTCCTCTCGCTCGTTGTCTCGTTCGCTGCTGCATGCGGCGGCGGCTCTCACGGCAAATCGATTTGCGACAACGTCGTGCCGCCGCCTGCGGCGTGCATGACGATGTGCAGCGCGACGCCCGGCGCACCGAACACGTGCCCCGCCGGCTATCACTGCACGCCCGACGGCACGTGCGATGCGTTCTGCACACAGAACGGCAACGAGTGCGGCGACGGCTACACGTGCACCTCGGACGGCCAGTGCCAGCCGGTCGGCGCATGCGTCGGCCTGCAATGCCAGGTCGTCAACTGCAGCAAGATGAACATGCCGTCGACGTCGCTCTCGGGCACCGTCTACGCGCCGAACGGCACGCTGCCGCTCTACGGCGTCACGGTCTACGTCCCGAACGCCGATCCGGGCCCGCTCGCCGACGGCGCCGTGTGCGATCGCTGCGCCGACGACCTGCCCGGCCAGCCGATCGTGCGCGCGACGACGGACGAAGCCGGCCACTTCCAGCTGCTCGACGTCCCCTCCGGCGCGAACATCCCGCTCGTCATCGTCTCCGGTAAGTGGCGCCGCCAGGTCACGATCCCGAGCGTCGCGCAGTGCACCGACAACGCGCTGATGGCCGCCCAGACGCGCTTCCCCAAGGACCACACCGAGGGCGACATCCCGAAGATCGCGCTGACCACGGGCGGCGCCGACTCGCTCGAGTGCCTCATCCGCAAGCTCGGCGTCGCCGACTCCGAGATCACGAACTCCTCGGGCGGCGGTCGCGTCCACTTCTACGCGGGCACCGGCGGCGTCGCGAAGTTCAAGCAGGGCTGGGCCGGCGGCTCGGCCCAGTCGTTCTCGTCCGCGACGAGCTTCTGGAACGACGTCAACAACCTCAAGCCGTACGACATCGTGATCCTGTCGTGCGAAGGCGCGCAGAACTCGAACACGAAGCCGCAGGCCGCGCTCGACGCGATGAAGGCCTACGCTGACCTCGGTGGTCGCGTGTTCGCCTCGCACTGGCACAACATCTGGATCGAGGGCAGCACGCAGGGCGGCGGCAATCAGAAGCCCGCCGTGTGGCCGAGCATCGCGACGTGGTCGAACGGCGGAAACCTCAGCGACCCCGCGGTCGACCTGATCGACGAGACCAACAACCCCAAGGGCTCGTCGTTCGCGACCTGGATGCTCAACGTGATGGGCTCGACGACGCGCGACCAGATTCCGCTGCAAGCGACGACGGGTCGCAGCACGTGTAACCAGGTCGACACGATGAAGGGCGAGCGCTGGACGTACGTCCAAGGCCAGGGCGGCACCACGCAGAACTTCCAGTTTACGACGCCCAACGAAGTCGACATCTCCATGCGCTGCGGCAAGGTCGTGTTCTCCGACATGCACGTCTCCGGCGGTCCCGGCAACGGCGACTACCCCGACAGCTGCGGCGGCGGCACCGACCTCACGCCGCAGGAGAAGGCGCTCGCGTTCATGATCTTCGACCTCTCGAGCTGCATCGGGTCGATCTTCTAGAGCTCGGCAAGGTAGAGAGCGCGCGCGCGGGGCCGGGCAACCGGCCCTTCGCCGTTTCGGCTGCGCAATTCGCGCAACGATTCCTGGGACCTGGGGGACCTGTGCTCCCAGGGTCAGCTGTCTCCACCATGCAAGCGCGCGGATCGATTCGCGACGAGCGTGCGCCGGCGTCGGCCTGCTTCGTGCTGTAGCGAGCGAGCGCCCCAAGAAGGAGCTCGTGATGATTCGCCTCGCAACTGCAACGTCTGTCCTGCTGCTCGCGTTTGGCTGTGGTGCCTCGACCGGAACGATCGGCGGCGGCGATGACCAGGGTGGCGGTGGGAACACCGGTGGTGGCGGCGGTGGCGGCCCCGATGCGAGCTGCCCGGCGGTGCACTTCATGGCGACGCAGGTCACACCCAGCATCCAGCTGCTGATCGATCGCAGCGGGTCGATGGATACGAACCTGCCGAACACGAACACGAGCCGGTATCAGGCAATGCACGACGCGCTGGTTGGCGCAAACGGAGTCGTGAGCAGCCTGCAGAACAAGGTGTACTTCGGGGCGAGCCTGTTCAGCGCCGATGCGCCGTGCCCCAAGCTGTACAGCCAGTCTCGCGCGATGGCGAACGCGAGCACGATCAAGACGCTGATCGAGAGCCAGGCGCCGGGTGGAAATACTCCGACGGCGCCGTCGATCGATGCCGTCGTCGCGGACTTCGCGGCGAACCCGCCGCCGATGGGCTCGCCGCCCGTGATCGTGCTGGCGACCGACGGGTTGCCGAACAGCTGCAACGCGAACGACGACACGACCGCGCAGACGGTGGTGGCCGCGCAGCATGCGTATTCGGCGGGCATCCGGGTGTTCGTGCTCGGCATCGCCGGCGTCAACGACTCGT
This sequence comes from Deltaproteobacteria bacterium, assembly GCA_019237945.1. Taxonomy (GTDB): domain Bacteria; phylum Myxococcota_A; class Polyangia; order Haliangiales; family Haliangiaceae; genus JABFXX01. The sequence goes on from JAFAOG010000242.1 coordinate 8,344, forward strand.
TCCTGCGCCAGGTCGCGGATGCGGGCGTCGGCATGGCGAACGCGCCGTACTACACGGCGAACAGCCCCGCGCAGCTGCAGTCGGCGTTTCAGCAGATCATCGGTGGTGTCGTCAGCTGCGACCTGATGATCAGCGGCAACATCGATCCGAACCAGGCGTCGGGCGGCACGGTGACGCTCAACGGGCAGACGCTGATGTACGGGACCGACTGGACGCTCGTCGGCGGCAACACGATCCACCTGCAGGGTGCGGCGTGCGACAGGCTGAAGAACAGCGCGAGCCCGACGGTCGACGCGAGCTTCCCGTGCGGCAGCGTTATCTTGTAGCGCGCAGCGGACGGATCATGCGCAGCGCGCGCTGGCCGCGGTCGTAGGTCGCAGAGTTGTCGACGATGCGAAAGCCCGTGCGGGCGTAGAGCCGCTGGGCGCCGACGTTGTCCTCGGAGACCGTCAGGCGCAGCTGCTGGATGTGCGAGGACGGCGCGACGCGCTCCGCGACTTCGATCACGTGGGCGAGCAGCGTCGAGCCGATGCCCTTGCGCTGGAAGGCCGGCAGGACCGCGAGCGCGAGGAGGTCGGCGACGACCTGCTTGTCGGCGCTGTCGTCGGTGTAGAAGCCGAGCATCGCGAAGCCGCGGCCGTGGCCGTGCGCATCGTGGTCGATCCAGGCGAGGACGCCGGGCTGCTCGAGCCACGAAGGCAAGATCCGGGTGTAGTCGCCGAGGTCGTGGTAGGCCTCGGCGCCCGTCGCGACGATCCAGGGGTAGTCCTGAACCTCCGCGCGCCGGATCATGCGCCCTCCTGCGTGACGGCTAGCCTACGAAGCCACCGCCCTCGGCGGTGTCGGCACGACCAGTGGCGGGACGCGCGGGGGACGCGGAGGCGGCCGGCTTGCGTGTGGCAAGGGCGCTCATGGGCTGGGCCGCCACATTGCGGTCGACCTGCGGCTGGGTACCCGTGGCAAGTACGCGAAGCGTGTAACGGCCGGGGGAGGTGCGAACGAAGAGCGAGCCTTCGCCCTTCTTCTTGATGTCCATCGAAAGGTCGCGAGCAACAACCGTGTCTGGAGTCTTCGACTTGCTTGGCAGGCGCGCACCCGCGCGTTCCACGATCTCGCGAACCGACATGGGGATTGCGGTTTCGCGAAGGATCTCTTCCACCACAGCAAGCGTGCTCATGACCTCGTGCCTCCCGACTTGAAAAAAAGTTTCGACGACGTTTCGTCGAGACGAGGGCCATCCTAGCTCCGTGGTGAAGACACACCAGTCTTGACATCAGTTTTTTTTCGGAGCCTGTGACACGAGCGTGAGAGCACGTGAAAGGACGTTGAAATTTTCGGCGAACGTGGGCGGAACCACGCTACGAATGGCCCCATGTCAGCCGGAATTGTCGAGGTCGTATCGTTGCTCTTGGGACTTGGCGGGTTTGGCGTGCAGGCAAACCCCAAAGCGCCGACCGCAGACCAGGCGCTCGAGTACGCGGTTCCCGACGCCGATATCGTCGCGCACTTCGACGCGGCGAGCGTGATACCGGGAAATTACAAGGCGCTGGAGGCGCTGCCCGACCAGGCCGCGATCAAGGCGTCCCCCGAGCTGCAGAAGGCGGTGCGGGACGTCGTCGCGCAGGTCGATGCGCCGCGCGGGCTGCTCAAGGGCATGTTCGGCATCGACATCGCGACCGACGTCGCCGACGCGACCGCGTTCGTACACATCACCGGCAAGGAGGACGACCACACCGTGCTGGTGACAGTCCACGGCAAGTTCACGCCTGCGACGATCGACAAGATCGCGACGGTCGTGCACCAGACCGCCGTCAAGGCCGGTGCGGCGAGCTGGGTCGCGGTCGATGATGACGATGCGGTCGCGGTGACCAAGGACGGCGTGCTGCTCGCGGGCAAGACCACGCTGGTCAAGGAGCGCATCGGCGATGGCTGGAAGACGCCGCCGCACGGCGCGGGCACGAACCTCGGCTACGCCGCGGATGCGATCAACGGCAAGCCGGTGTTTGCGCTCGTGCTGACGCTCTCGCCCGCCGCGCGAAAGTTCGCGATCGAGCATCACGGCCAGAACTTCGCGACCGATCTGCTGAAGCGTCACAAGGCGGCGACGTTCTCCGTCTATCACGATGGCATCGGGTGGACGTGGATCGACACGACGAAGTCCGGCTTCGACTCGATGGTGCAGGTCAGCGACGGCGTCGTGCAGGTGCTGCGCGCCGCGCAGATCGCACCGCGTGGGTTCGCGAACATCGCGATCGGCGCGCTCGAGTCCTATCGCGGCACCGACAAGCGCGTCGACGAGCTGCTGCGCCACAAGGCCGACCTGATGCAGCTCGCGGAGCAGTACATCGGCGACGGCAACTTCAAGGCCGCGATCGACAAGGATCCGAAGACGATGAAGCTGTCGGTGCGCCTGTCCGATCGCTCGCTGTCGTACGTGCTGCCGCTCGGCGGAATGTTGCCGATCGGTGTGGCGGGCGCACTGCTCATGCGCGATGAGGCCAAGCCCGCGGAACCCGCCAGGATTGCGACGCCTCCGGCCCCCGCCAAGCACCGCTGATGTAGGGCAGTTGCAGCGGTTTACGCATCTTCCGGAGCTGACGTGGCCTGTTGCACACTGGGAAGATGGGACGAATTCTCGCGGGCGTTCTCTTCCTCGCTGCGTGTGGTGATAACGGAACCGAAGTTTCTCCTCCGAGGCCGGTCGGTGGCGTCGACACGACGCAACCCGCGGGCGATGGCCTGCCGGCGACGCGCTACACGCCGCAAGTCTGCGGTGAGCTGAGCTGGACGGTCAGCGGCGGCAACGGCGCCGTCGATGTCGCGGTCGTGCCGCGCGAGTCGGGCGCGCAGGTGCTCAGCGTGCCGGTCGCCGGTGGCGCGATCACCGGCTACTCGCTCGACAAGGACATGAACCTGCAGCAGATCGCGCCTGCGCTGACGTACGACTCCGGCTTCACGCAGGTGTCGGCGAGCACGGTCTACAACCACCTGATCGCGACGGGCGTGAATTCCTCGTCGATCCGCATCAGCGTGATCGCGAACGACCTCAGCGGCGCGCAGGCGCTCGCGAAGCTCGATGCCGGCCTCGTCGCGAAGCCGACGTTCCATCTCGCAGACGGCAATCTGATCATCCCGGTCGCCGACGGTAACGGCCTGCGCGTCGAGCAGTTCGACTCGCAGTGGAACGCGACGACGATCCGCGTCGCGAACACCGACCCCGCGAAGTCGATGACGGCGACGCAGATGTCGTCGGCGACCGTCGCCGCGTGGTCGACGCAGTCGGGCTGCCGCCTGATGACGCTGTTCACGGCCGCGCCCGGCCCGCTCGTCACGATCCCCGAGGCATGTGACAACCCGGCGATGGCGATCGATCCGGGCACGCAGAAGGGCGTGCTCGCGTTCGAGGCGAGCGACGGCATCCGCATGACCGACTGGTCGCACACCAATGTCGTCGGCGTGTCGCAGATCCTGCGGCGCAACGCGACGGCGCCGCGCGCGCTCTGGGACGGCAGCCGGATCTGGCTGAGCTACCTCGACCAGCGCGGGGATGTCGTCGCCGGTTACTTCGACGGCGGCCACTACGTGTCGGCCGCGATCGCGGGTACGCACCCGGCCAGCTCGGCCTACGACCTCGTGATGATGAACGGGTCGGTGTGGGCCGTGTCGTTCGAGGCGGATCAGTACGAGGCGCACCGCCTCTGCATCCTGCCGTCGAACGGCTAGTGCACGCGGCTAACCCGCGAGCTCGGCCGGACGCAGGTCGTGGATCAGCTCGCGGATCTGCGTGAGGTCCTCGAAGTCATCGCCCGGCTCGGCCGTCGCGATCTCGATGATCATGTCGTCGTCGACGAGCGGGAAGTCGTCGCGGTCACTGCGCCGCTCGCCGACGCGCCGCTCGTAGCGGAACACGCGCGAGTCGAGCTTGCCGATGCGGCGGTCCTTCTTGCGGCGCTCGCGGGAGACGATGTCGCGCATCTCGCCGAGCGTCTTCGGCATCGGGTCGAGGTGGAGCAGCTGCCCCGAGCAGTTGAAGCACATCGGCTTCCAGCCGCCGAACAGCTCGACGGTCTTGAGGACACGCCGCCGCTTCTCGTTGCAGGTCACGCAGCGGGCGCCGAGCGGCACCGGGCGCGCGTCGACCCAGCGCGCGTAGCAACCCCAGCAACGGCCGCGCCGCAGCTCGCCGACAGACGCATTGCAGACTTCGCAGGTGTGCGCAGGGATGTCCACCCTTCGGTTGTCGGCCCGCGCCTTTCCGGGGGCAAATTTTCGGCTACCTTATGAGGCCGTGCCGTCGACCCGCGCGTTGATCCACGCCCCGTGGTCGGCCTCCAAGGTGTCGACGGCGCTGCGCTGTCCGCGGCTCTTTCACTTCAAGTACATCGAGAAGCTGAAAGAACCCGAGGTCATGGCCGAGACGCGGATCGGCAAGTCGATCCACAAGGCGCTCGAGCTGGTGCTGCAGGGCACGCCGCTGACCGAGGCGACCGACAAGCTGCGCGCCGAGCTGCCGAACGAGACCGAGCAGCGCCGCTTCGACCTGCTCGGCGCCGGCATCCAGCCGTTCTCGACGCGGATCTCGCAGTTCAAGCGGCGGCGACGCGTCGCTCGCCAGCTCGTCGAGTACTCGCTCGCGGTGCGCGAGGACCTGACGACCACGCAGTTCTACTCGGGCGACGCGTACTACCGCGGCGTGCTCGACCTCGGCTACATCTTCGAGGACGACGCGATCGCGCTCGTCGATCACAAGACCGGCGTGCGCATCCCCGGCACGTCGATCACCGACCAGCTCGAGGGCTACGCCGTGCTCGCGGCGACCGCGTTCAAGCACGTGCAGTCGTTCTGGCTCGGCATCCACTGGCTGGCCGAGCGCGCCGTCGAGTGGAGCAAGCCGGTCGCACGCGAGTACATCCGCGACGAGATGGTTCCCGACCTGCTCGACAACATCGAGGCGGCCGCGCTCGCCGTCGACGATGGTCCGCGCGCGAACCCCGGCACGTACTGCGATCGCTGCAGCTATCGCGGGGTGTGCCCGGCGAGCCGCGAGCAGCGCTACGAGCCGGTCGAGTACTACGAGGACGACGAGGACTGAGCGATCGCGATCGGGAATGCGATCGCGAGCTCGAGGCCGTTTCGCCCCGGCGACAGCGACGCCTCGCCTCCACCCGGCTTCACCGCCATCTCGAGGAACGGCAGGTAGCGACTCGCCTCGGGCTCGACGCCCTGGCGCGTGTCGAACCGCAAGAGCTCGACCCACGGCTTCTTGTTGATCTGGCGCTCGCGCAGCATGAACGTCATCGACTTCGCATCCTCGGCGTCGAGCATCGCCGCGTAGACGATCGCCGCGAGCTCCTCGGCGGTCGCGTGCGTCGCCTGGCCGTTGGAGAGCTCGCTGCGCAGATCGAGCGTCGCGCCGATCACGCCCCGCGCCTCTTCGATCACCGCGCGCACCGTCGGGCCAAACGCGGGACCGACCGCCGTGCGCTCGGGCGGACGCGCCGCCGCCATCATGTCGCTGAGCACGAGGTTCGCCTGTTCGGCCGCCGCGCGCAGATCCTTGATGAGATCCGCCTGCTCCGCCGACGCCTGGCGCTCGATCTCGAGCGACGCGAGCTTGAGGATCTGGACCTGGTTGCCGAGCTCGTGCGAACGCCCTCGCATCAGCTGCGCCGCGGCTGCCGTGTACTGCAGCTTCGCGAGCTGGAGCTCGACGGTGTGAATGCGTTCGATCAGCGCCAACCGGTCCATACGTCGAGCTTGCCCAAAACGCTCGACGCGCGCATCAGAGGAACACCCAGCGCCCGCGAGTTCTGCCTTACCTCAGCTTCGTCCCTGTCCGCGCCCCGGACCGCGCCAGCGAAGAACTCTTGCAGGCCACGGCGGCAGCCCATCGGCGCGGCGGCCGGCGGCCCCTCGTGCCGTCAGCTTCGCGAACATCCTCGCCGCGTCGGCGAGCTCGTCGGGCGCGGTCAGCTGCAGCTCGACCGAACCGTCCTCGCCGAGCGTCGCCTCGCCGGCGTACGTCGCGTCGGGCGTGAACAGCTCGACGCGGTAGCGGCAGCTGGTGCCCTCCTCGCGCCGCCGCTCGAGCAGCACGCGGACGCCTTCGGTGGGCGTCAGGTCGCGATTCACTCGCCGAGGTCCGACGCGAACCGGCTCGACACGTCCGCCGCGTTGCCCCACTGCGACTTCTTCCACTCGACGTTCCACGTGCGCAGCATCCACATCGGATCGAGCAGCAGGCGCGCGCCGACCTCCGCGGAAGCCTTCCCCCACAGGTCGTTGCGCTCGTCGGGATCCTTCGCGAGATTGTAGAGGCGCGGCGCGCCCGTGCCCATCAGCTTGAGCTTCCACGGCCAGATGCGGCCGGCGTGGCCGTTCTCGTACTGCGACGAGAAGCTCATCAGCGGATAGCCACCGGCGCCGTTCGCGAGCGGGATCAGCGACTGACCCTGCCACTCGGGATCGGTCGCGACGCCGAGCGCATCGGCGAGCGTCGGCACGATGTCGATGCCCTCGGTGCCCTCGGTGACCTTGCCGGCCGGGAACAGCGGCGGGTAGTGGATCAGCAGCGGCACGTGGAGCAGCGTCTCGCGCTCGCTGCCGCCGTGACCGACGCGGCCGTCTTCCCACTGCTCGTCGCCGTGATCGGCCGTGATGATGATCATCGTCTGGTCGTAGATGCCCCACGTCTTGAGCTTCTCGACGAGCTGGCCGACGAGGTCATCCTGGTACGAGACGTTGCTGTCGTAGAGCGCGCGCACGTGCGCCTGCTCCTTCTCGGTCAGGTCCTTGCCGTCGGAGCCGTGCGGGCCGTCGTCGCCGTACTCGGTCGCGAACCGACCCTTGTAACCGCCGTCGTACTTGTCCATCCACGGCGCCTTCGCGCGCCACGTGACGTGCGTGTCGATGAAGCCGAGGTAGAGGAACCACGGGCGATCCTTCTTCGGCTGGATGAACGAGAGGCCCTTCTCCATGATGTCGGCGCCCTTGAGGCCGAGCGACTTCTCGATGTGGTTGACGAACTGGTCCCACGCGTTGCCGAAGCCGCGCGCGGGGCGGATGTAGCCGTTGCCCGAGGCGCCGGCGGTGTACTTGCCGCCCTTCTTCGCGACCTCGTCGATCGTCATCCACTTGTCGGCGAGCTTGTCGTGCATCTCGATCGCCTTGTGCTTCGCGAGGTAGTTCGACGACCACATCGATGCGTGCGAGACCTGCGACTCGTTGCCCTGCACGTAGTTGTTCACGAACAGCGTGCTCGACTCGGCGAGCTTGTCCCAGTTCGGCGTCTCGGGACGCGCCTTGGGATTGAACGCGCGGATGCGATCGGCGCGCAGCGAGTCCATCACGATGAACACGACGTACTTCGGCGGATCGCCGCGCTTGACCTGCGGCAGCTCGCCGGGCAGCACGAGCGACGCGCTGGTCAGGTGCGCGTCGGCGCAGCCCTCGGTCGTGAGGTCGATGCGCGCGGCCTTGCCGGCGACGGGCGCGAGGTCGACCGCGCTGCCCGTTCCGACGAGCTTGCCGTCGGCGGTGCCGCCGTCGTCAGAGGTCGCGGTGACGTGCACCGTGCACGCGCCGTCGGTGAGGTCGCCCGCGAGCTTCGCCTTCTCGGGCACCGCGACGAACCAGCTCATCGAGCCGTCCTTCGGGATCACGAGGCTGCGCGAGCCGGCGTCGTAGAACTTCACGCTTCCGTCGTCGGGCGCCGGCGTCTGCGCGCCGATCTGGATCCACGCGACCTCGAGGCCGGACTTCTTCGCGAAGATCGAGATCGCGTTCTCGCCCTCGTGAAGCTGGCCGCTCGGCACCGTCAGCTCGAGCGTCGACCAGCCGGCGTCGAGGTTGCCGTTGATGTCCTTGTTGTCGTTGACCTTGAGGCTGACCGGCTGCTTGTCGCCGGAGAACGCGCGGATGCGAACGGTGCCCTTGGCGACCTGCGAGGCCGTCAGCGGCACGAACACGCTGCCGCTCTTGCCCTCGATCTTCGCAACCTTGATGTCGCCCTCGGTCTGGCGCAGGTCCCACGCCTTCTTCGCACCCTTCATCACGTTGCCCATGCGCGTGTACTTCGCGAAGCCGGCGCTGCCCGCGTCGAGCAACAGGCCGCCGCCGCGCGTCAGGTGCGCCGCGAGCCGGTTGTCGAGCAGCGAATACACGGCGTGCTCGGGGCCGCGCGCGGCCGCCTTCTGCGGCGGGACGGCGGGCGCCGTCTTCGGCGTCTGCGCGTTATCGCCGGCCTTCGCGGGCGGCGGATCATCGCTATGGGGCTTGCTCTTGCCGCACGCAACGAGAGCGAGCGCGGCCACCACCGAGAACAGACGGATCATCGTCGGGAACCTAGTGTTTCCGACGGGATCGCGTCAAGGACTACCGGATCCGCCAGCCGTGCGCGTAGACGTTTGCCCGAGGGCCGCGGACAAAGCCGCAGAGCGCCACGCCGAACCGCTCCGCCAGCTCGATCGCGAGAGACGACGGCGCCGACACGCTCGCGACGATCGGCACGCCGAGCATGATCGCCTTCTGCACGAGCTCGTAGCCTGCGCGGCCCGATAACACGAGCACGTCGGGCTTCGCGGCCGTCGCGAGCGCCCACCCGGCGACCTTGTCGACGGCGTTGTGACGCCCGACGTCCTCGCGCGCGCACAAGAGGTCGCCGGTCCGCGTGAACAGCCCCGCGGCGTGCAGGCCGCCGGTCTCGCCGAACACCTGCTGGGCCGCGCGCAGCGCATCGGGCAGCCGCGCGATCACGGCGTGATCGACGGCGGTATCGGCCGTGACCTCCTTCGCACGCAGCTCGAGATCCGCGATCGCCGCGCGCCCGCAGACGCCACACGCCGCGCTCGCGAGCAAGCCGCGCCCGGCGAATGCGATCGCCTCGACGCCGACCTCGACCGCATCCTCGTCGATCTGGACCGGCGCGCCACCCGCGATGCCCTCCGCGTGCAACAGGCCGCGCACGAGCTCGAGGTCGTGCCCCGGCGTGCGCATGATCGTCGCGACCGGCGTGCCGTGCGCCCGCAGCTGCAGCGGCGCCTCGACGACGACGCGATCGCGCGCGGCCTCGCGAGCCGTACCGTCGATGCGTTCGATCGCGACCTCGCGCGTCTGCACGCGCCGACACTACTCCGCGAGCAGCTCGTGGACCAGCGTGACGAGCTTGGTGAGCGCGAATGGCTTCTTGAGGAACGCGCTCGCGAGCTTCTTGGCCTCGGTGTTCTCGACGGCCGACATCAGCACGATCGGCAGGCCCTCGAGCTTCGGCTCGCGGTGGATCTGGTCGACGAGCTCGGGGCCGCTCATGAACGGCATCATCACGTCGATCAGCGCGAGGTCCGGGCGGCGCTTGCGCAGGCACTCGAGCGCATCGCGGCCGTTGCCGCACTCGATGATCTCGTAGCCTTCGTCCTCGAGCACGCCGGCGACCGCCGTCAGCAGGTCGCGCTCGTCATCGACGACCAGGATCGTCTTCACCGGTCACCTCGCCGCGCGGGAAGGCCCGTCAGGATCTGCTCGGCGGACTCGAACGAATTCGCGACCTCGATGCCGTCGTCGGTGATCTGGAACTCGCGGATCGACGTGTCGTACGCGCTCTCGCGCATCTTCATGATCGAGATCAGCCGGTGCAGCTGGCTGCGCAGCTCGACGTAGCGGAGCAGCACGACCGTCTCGACGACATTCGCGAGCTCCGGGTTCGGCATCGAGATCTGCGGCGAGAACAGATCGAGCTCCTCGGTGATCAGCGTCGTGATGTCGTGCATGCGGAGCTGGTTCGTGAACGCCGACAAGAACCGCGGCATGCGATCGGGATACGCCGCCGCGGCGCGGAAGCCCTCGATACCGTCGATGAACAGCCGCTCGCGCGGCTCCGGATCGCGATAGCGCTCGAGCAATTGCTCGGCGAGCGCGTCCATCATGTGCTCGAGCGGCGGCTGCCAGATGAGCTCGATCAGGCCCTTCTTCGTGTACTTCTCGATCTCGATGCCGACCTTCGCCGCCTTCTCGATCAGGCGCGGCGGCGGCTCGTAGAACCCGAAGTACGTGCCCTTCTGGCCCTGCTTCGCACCCTCGACGAGGAACGACAGCCCGAGCATCGTCTTGCCCGTGCCCGGCGCGCCGAGCAGCGCCGTCGTCGAGCCCGACGGGAGGCCGCCGCCGAGCATCTTGTCGAACGCGGGGATGCCGAACTTCATCCGCACGCGCTTCTCGGTCGCGTTCTCCGGCGGCCGGTCGAACTGGATCTCGGTGCGCGGGTGAATGACCATGCCGCGGTTCTGGATCTCGACCTCGTGCTTGCCGCGCAGGTAGTCGCTGCCGCGAAACTTGTGCACGCACAGCTCGCGCATCGCGCGTGGCCCGAGCAGCACGTCCGACACCTCGATCACGCCGTCGACGAGGCCGTTCTCGGGATGGTTGCGGTCCCGGACGTTCGTCAAGAGGAGCGTCGTGCACTCCGCGAGCGCGGTGAAGCCCTGCAGGTCGTGGACGAGCTCGCGGAACTCGCGCGGCGTCGGCGCGGCTTCCTCGATCGACTCGAGGCCGTCGATCACGAGCATCGTCGCCTTGCGCTCGCGCACGGTCTTGCGGACGAGCTCGAGCAGCCCGTCGAGGCCGCGGTCGCGCAGCGCGCCGTAGCCGCTGACGTAGTAGACGCTATCGGGCACGTAGCTCGCGTCGTAGAAGTCGAGCGAGCTCATGTGCTCGAGCATCCGCGTGTGCGACTCGACGAGCAGCGTGACGTACACGCAGCGGCCGCCGCCGAGGCGCACGTGCTGGTAGCAGATCTGGTTGCCGAGGATCGTCTTGCCGCTGCCGGGCGGTCCCATCACGACGTACGTGCCGCCGCGGAACAGGCCGCCCTTGAGGATGTAGTCGAGCCGCGGGATCCCGGTCTCGAGACGATTCGAGGGAGATGACTTCTTGCGCTTCATGACATCTGGATCGGGAGCGTAACCGTGAACCGCGTGAACCCGGGCCGCGACTCGACGTCGATCGTCCCGCCGTGCGCCTTCACGATCTCGTTGACGATGTAGAGGCCGAGGCCGAGGCTGTGCGCCTTCGCCGTGTCGGTCGCGCGCTGGAACGGCTCGAAGATCCGCTGCTGGTGCTCCGGCTCGATGCCCGGCCCGCAGTCCTCGACGACGAGCACTGCGCTGTCGCCATCGCGCGTGAGCCGCACGCAGATCGGCGTGCCCTGGCCATACTTGATGCTGTTCGTGACCAGATTCACGACGACCTGGTCCATGCGCATCGCGTCCCACTCGCCGACGATCGGGGTATCGGCCTCGATGACCATGCCGGCGCCGCCGCCGTGCCGCGCCTGATCCTCGAGCGAGCCGGCGGCATCGCGCACGATCGCGGCGAGGTCACATTTCTCGCGATCGATCTCGAAGCGGCCCGCGCGGAGCCGGCTGACGTCGAGCAGGTTGCCGACGAGCACGGTCAGGCGCTTGACCTGGCGCGTACCGATCTCGGCGAGCCGCGCGATGTCGTCGAGCGCCTGGTTCTTCGCCTTGCGCAACACCTGCTCGACGACCAGCGCGAGCGCACCGATCGGCGAGCGCAGCTCGTGAGACGCCATCGAGACGACCTCGTCGCGCGTCGAGATCGCATCGCGCAATTCGGCGTGCACGTCGTGAAGCGCCGTTACGTCATCGAACGTGAGGACAGCGAAAGCTTCGAGCACGTGAGCGTGAAACATCAGCCAGGCGTGTTGATCGCGGAGCTCGAGCACGCGGCGATCGAACGAATGTCCCGCCGCTGCCACGACGTGCGGCAGTGCCTCGCGGCCGACGCGACCGCCGCGCTCGTCGTAGAGAATTGCATCGGGCGCGAAAGCGGAAGCAAACCGTGAGGCGGCGCGGTTCGCGTACACGAGGGCCGCCGAGCCTCTCTCGACGATGACGAGCGGCGTCGGCATGTCTTCGAGGACACCCTGCAACGGAAGCTGTTCCGGCAATGGAACCGACACGTTGCAGGGATTCTTTGCAGCGAGCGTGCCTACTCGCGGGTGTGATACGACTGCGGGCGTGAAGGATCGCGTCTTTCGCGACCCGGTACACGGGTTGATCGAGATGAAGGGGGACGACCGCCCCATCGCCGATCTCTGCGACACGTTCGCGATGCAGCGGCTGCGACGGATCAAGCAGATGGGCTTTGCGTGGCTCGTCTATCCGGGAGCGGAGCACTCGCGGTTCGGTCACGCGCTCGGTGCGTTTCACATCGCGCAGAAGGTCGCGCGCCGGCTCGGCCTGTCGCCCGAGGTCTCGCTGCACGTCAAGGTCGCGGCGCTGCTCCACGACGTCGGTCACGGTCCGTTCTCGCACGCGTGGGAGCACGTGTTCGGCGGGCACGATCATGAACGCTGGGGCGCGCGCATCGCGACCGAGGACCGCGAGCTGAGTAGCGCGCTCGAGGCGCTGCAGCCGGGCCTGCCCGAGACGCTGAAGAAGTTCTGGGGCAAGGGCTACCAGCCGCACTTCGCGCGCAAGCTGGTGTCGTCGCAGCTCGATGTCGATCGCCTCGACTACCTGCTGCGCGACGGCCATTACTCGGGCGCGGGCTACGCGACGTACGACCTGGCGTGGATCATCCACGCGATCCAGGTCGCGCACGTCAGCGCGGATCGCGAGGACCTCGTCGTCGACTACCGGCGCGGCATGTACGCCGTCGAGCAGTACCTGTTCGCGCGCTCCTATATGTACGCGCAGGTCTATCACCACAAGACGGTGCGCGCGGCGGAGTGGATGTTCATCAAGACGCTCGAGCGCTTCGCGCAGCTCGCGCGCGGCGATGCCGAGCCGCCGGGCCTCGAGATCGCGGGCCGCATGGCGCGCGGCGCCACCGTCGACGTCGACGATTACCTGCGGCTGCACGACGTGTCGGTCTCGACCGCGCTCGATCGCTGGGCCGGCGTCACCGGCGAGCCCGCCGCGGATCCGATCCTGCGCGACCTCGCAAACCGGCTCGTGCGCCGGCGGCTGTTCAAGACGTTCGACCTCGGCGACGACCGCGCGGCAGCGGAGCGGCTGATGCCGCAGGCGCTCGAGGTCGCGGTGAAGCGGTTCGGCGACAACGCGCGGTTCTACGTGCACCTCGATACGGCGCGCCACGCGGCGTACCTCGCGAGCGACGACGAGGAGCTGCACGTGATCGATCATCCGAAGTACGGCGCCGTCACGCTGTCGCGCCTGCTCGAGGACATGCCGCTCGGCCAGCCGACGGCCGCGATTCGCCTCGTGTGTGCACCCGAGCTCGTCGACGAGGTCCGACCACTCGTCGAGCACGCGCTCGGCCGTGGCCGCGGCCGCAGGTAACAGAGCTGTAGCTCGGCGCGCCGAGGTGAATCGGCATACTGCGCGCGTGAAGACGCTGCTCGTCGTGCTCGCTGCATGCAGCGCTCCGCCTGCGCCGAGCGGCCCGGCGCCCGATGCGTCCGTCGACGCGCCGGTCGTGCGCCCCGATGCGCCACCGGCCGCGATCGCGCCGCTCGCGATCCACGGCCTCGGCGTGCAGGGCTTCTGGATCCAGTGGGGCCACGAGGCCGTGCTGACCGCGCCGCTTTACACGCGGCAGTCGGCGTTCGACGTCACGGTCAACACGCCGATCACGCGCGACGACGCCGCGATCGATACCGGCCTCGCCGGCGAGCCACTGCCCGAGCTCGTCGCCGTGGTGTCCGGGCACGCGCACTACGATCACTTCCTCGACGTGCCGCACATCCTCGACGTCGCGCCGCACGCACGCGCGTACACCAACGTCACCGGACGCCATGTCCTCGCCGCGCTCGCGCCGGATCGCACCGGCTGCACCTCGGCCGCCGCGATGCCGGTGATCGATCGCGCGCGCGTGATCGCGATGGACGATGCGCTCGCGAGCCACGTCGACTACACGAACTGCCCCGACCAGCGCCCCGATGGCGCGCCGCTCGAGGGCACGTGGCTCGAGGTCAGCGCGCACGTCCGCGTCAAGGCGTTCTGCTCGATGCACCCCGCGCAGGTCGGCCCGTATCACTTCGGCGCGGGCGCGATCGATCAGGATCAGTGCGACCTGCCGGCGTCCGCGGCGGGCTGGCTCGAGGGGCAGACGCTCGCGTTCCTTGTCGACTTCCTCGACGATCAGGGCGCACCCGCGTATCGCGTGTTCTACCAGGACGCGCCGACGAACGCGCCGAGCGGCCACGTGCCCGCCCCGACGCTCGCCGACAAGGCCGTCGACGTCGCGATCCTGTGCGTCGGCAGCTCCGATGCCGTGACGGATCAGCCCGCCTCGATCCTCGCGAACCTGAGCCCGCGGTACGCGCTCTCCGGCCACTGGGAAGACTTCTTCCAGCCGGTCGGCTCGACGGCGCCGATCCCGCTGCTCGACGTCAATGGCTACACGCAGCGCGCGCAGGCGGCGATGCCCGGGTCGGGCGACGGGCTCACCGTCGACGGGCAGCCCGCGGCGGGGCGCCATGTCCTCGTTCAGCCGGATTCGCGCTACGTCGTCGCGCCAGGCGTTATGCTCGGTCAGTGAACGGTGACGACGACCAGCAGACGCAGGCTTCGTCCTCGCGCCTGACGGTCGATGCATTGCCGACCCAGGTCCTCTCGCCGTCCCCGCGCCAGCGCCGGCCGAGCATGACCAAGGTCCCGAGCTCCGCAGGCTCGTCGACGGTTGGCTCGCCGCTCGAGGCGATGGAGCGCGACGAGATCCTGCGCACGCGCCGGTTCTGCCTGATCGCGGTGTGCGTCGCGATCGCCGGCGGCGCGAGCGTTCCGCTGATGCCCGGCGACCCGACGGCGACCGTGCTCATCCTCTCCGCGATCGGCTGCGCGCTCGTCTCGATCGGCTTCCTCTACATGCGGACGAAGGACCCGATCGCGTTCCGCAAGCCGTCGACGGGCCTGGGCTGGTTCATGCCGGCCGCCGCCGTGACAACGGCGATCCCGTACTACGGCTGCTTCTCGCCGGCGCCGGTCGTGCTCGTGCTCGGCGTCTACTTCACCGGCCTCGGCAAGTCGACGCGCCTGGCGTACGCCGTCTACACGACATGCGCGGGCATGCAGGCGCTCGTCTCGACGCTCGTGATCACGGGCGCCGCTCACGACACCGGCATCCTGCGCGCCGACAGCCTGTCGCGCCACGATCAGATCGTGATCCAGCTGCTCGTCCAGCTCGTGCTGCTCGCGACGCTCGTCACCGCCCGCATGTCACGGCGCACCGCGCTGCTGGCGGTCGGCGAGCTCGAACGCGCCGTCCGGATCGCCGCGCACCGCGAAGCGCTGCTGCTCGAAGCCCGCGACGAGCTCGATCGCGCGATGCGCTCGACGCGCGGCCGGTTCACCGATCAGGTGATCTCCGGCTACACGCTCGGCACCGTGCTCGGCCGCGGTGCGATGGGCGAGGTCTACGGCGCCGAGAGCGCCCGAGGCCCCGCCGCCGTCAAGCTGCTCTCGCAGGCGTCGCTCTCGAACCCGAACCACGTGATGCGCTTCTTGCGCGAGCTGCGCACCGCCGCAAACGTCCACTCGCCGAACATCGTCCACGTGATCGAGATCGGCGAGTCCCCGGTCCCGTACCTCGTGATGGAGAAGCTCGACGGCCAGACGCTCGCCGAGATCCTGCGCGGCCGCCGCGCGCTCGGCCCGCAAGAAGCCGTCGACCTCGTGCGCCAGGTCGGCAACGGCATCACCGCCGCCGGCGCGGCCGGCATCATCCATCGCGACCTCAAGCCGCAGAACGTGTTCCTTCACCACGGCACGTGGAAGATCCTCGACTTCGGCATCGCGCGCGCGATCGATCAAGGCGACACGCTGACGTCGGGCCACGTCGTCGGCACGCCGTCGTACATGGCGCCCGAGCAGGCCTCCGGCGGGACCGTCGAGCACACCGCCGACCTCTACGCGCTCGCGGCGATCGCGTACCGCGCGCTCACCGGCCAGCCGCCCTACCCGCCCGGCGAGATCGCGGAGACGCTCTACAAGGTCGTCCATACCGCGCCGCCCCGCCCGACGTCGATCTCGCCGTCGCTGCCACCCGAGCTCGATCTCGTCCTCGCGATCGGCCTCGCCAAGCGCGCCTCCGACCGCTTCCAGACCGCCGCCGAGCTCGCCGACGCGCTCGCCGCTGCGTTCACCGGCACGCTGCCCCCGTCCGTGCGCGCGCGGGGCGAGGATCTCGTGCGCGGCGGCGCGTGGGCGAAGTCGCTGCGCGCGTCGACGGCGCGGATCCGCCCTACTTGACCGGCGGCTTCGGAATGGCGCCCATCATCGTGTCTTCCTCGCCGGGGTTGCTCGGGATCGTGTCGCCCTGCTGCGGCGGGATGTTCGCGAGCGCGAGCTCGATCGTCGCGCCGAGCGCCTGCGCGTCGGGATAGCGGCGCGCCGGATCCTTCTCGAGACACCGCGCGAGGATCTCGTCGACGTCGGGCGGCACATCGGGCTTGAGCACCGAGGCGCGCGGCGGCACGGTCTTGATGTGCGCGGTGACGAGATCGCCGAAGCTGCGCGCGGTCTCGAACGGATGATGCCCGGTGACGAGCAAGAAGCCGAGGATGCCGAGCGCGTACAGGTCGGTGCGGCCGTCGATCGGCTTGGACATCAGCTGCTCGGGCGACGAGTACTGGATCGTGCCGACCGTCTTGCCGACCGGCGTCGGCGACGGCGTGTTCGAGTCGGTGATGACCTTGGCGAGCCCGAAGTCCGTGACCTTGACGTAGTCGCGGTGCGTCGGACGCATCTCGACGAGGATGTTCTGCGGCCGCAGGTCGCGGTGCACGATGCCGAGCTGATGCGCCTCGGCCAGCGAATCGCACAGGCCGCGCAGGATGTGGAGCACGCGCCGCCAGTCGAGCGCGCCCTCCGCTCGAAACAGATCCGCGAGGCTGCGCCCCGGCGACAGCTCCATCGCGATGTACAGCGTGCCGTCGGCCTCGGTGTCGTACTCGTACGTCGTCACCGTGTGCGGCGAGCGCAGGTTGACCAGCACCGAGCCCTCGCGCCGGAACCGCGCGACGACCGTCGGATCGCGCGTCGGGTCCGCGGGCAGGATCTTGATCGCGAGCTTGCGCGCGAGCCCGAGCTGGTCCGCACGATACGTGAACCCGAGCGCGCCGCTGCCGATCAGCTCGCGCAGCACGTAGCGTCCGCCGACGACGCGGCCGACGTTTGGATCGGGGAGCTTGGTGCCGCACACGCCGCAAAAGCGGGCGTCGCTGGCGAGCGACTCCCCACAGCTCGGGCACCGGGTCACCGGCCCACTCTACCGCTGTTTCGCGTACCAGGCCTGAATCGCGGCGTGATCGCGAACCGCGTCGTGCACGCCGACGAGCTTGGGGTGGCCCGCCACGATGGTCGCCGGGATGTGGTCGAGCACGCCGCTCGCGAGCCACTTCACCATCATGAACAGCTTGAGATCCGCGACCTGGATCTTCGAGCCGCCGAAGAACGGCCCCGCGATCTGCTTCTCCGCGTTCGCGCACCACGCCGGAATCGTCGTCTCTGCCAGCGCCTCGCGGACGCGCTTCTTCTCCTCGTCGCCCATCCGCAGCGTCGCGCCGATCGCCGCACGCAGATCCTCGACGTGGCCCATCATCATCTCGTGCCGCGCCGCCTCGAAGTCGTCCTTCGGATGCAGCCCGTTCTGCCGCCCGACATACACGAGGATCGCGTTCGACTGCGCGAGCACCGGCTTGCCCGGCACCTCGTACGTCGGCACCGAGCCGAACGGCGTCGCCGCCTTCGCCGCCGGCCACTCGGGGCGCTTGACGCGCACATCCTCGAAGTCCACGCCCGCCAGGTGCAGCGCGAGGCGGCACTCCTCGCCGCGGCTCGCAGGTGCGTCGAAATACGTCAGCTTCGGCTTCGTCATCGCGCGACTCTAGC
>JAFAOG010000348.1 GCA_019237945.1 Deltaproteobacteria bacterium
CGGACCGGATCGCCATGCTCCACAACAAGCGGATCCTCGAAGCAGGCCCCGCGAGCGTGATCGCGTCGAGCACGGATCCGTACGTCTACGAGTTCCTGCGCGCCTCCGGTGTGTCGGCGGTCCAGACGACGGCGGAGGAGCGATGAAGTCCGTCTCCGCCGGCGTGCGCGTCGCGATCCTGTTCCTGCTGCTCGCGATCGGCGCGTACATCGTGTGGAAGAACCTCGGCCAGAACCCGGCCGGCAAGAACACGCAGGTGCTGTTCGCGCGGTTCCGCGATGCGTCGGGCTTGCCGAAGGGCAGCAAGGTCGTCGTCGCCGGTCTGCCGCAGGGCGAGGTGATCGATCTCGCCGTCGACGGCCGCTACGCGAAGGTCACGTTCAAGCTCAGCAACGACATCCCGGTGTGGACGAGCGCGACCGTCATCAAGAAGGCGACCTCACTGCTCGGCGAGAACTACCTCGAGATCGATCCGGGCGAGGAAGTGCGCCAGGCGCCCGACGGCACGCAGCAGACGTTCACGCGCCTGGGGCCGCCGTGCAAAGGCTACGACAGCGACGACAAGGCGAAGGACGATGCGTGCCGGCGCGTGCCGAACGTCGTCGAGGCCACGACGCCCGATCAGCTGCTGCATCGCATCGAGCAGACGCTGCCGAACGTCGACCGCGTGCTCGAGAGCGTGCGCGATTTGTCAGAGGACGTGCGGCGCATCGTCAACGGCCCGATGGCCAACGTCGCGACGCGCATCGACGGCCTCGTCCAGCGCGAGGCGAACACCGTGCAGGACATCATCGAGCGCGCCGACCGCTCGATGGCCAAGATCGAGCAGATCACGAACGACCTGCGCGAGATCAGCAAGGACGCGAACCCGCGCATCAAGGAGATGCTCGCGAACCTCGACGAGGCGAGCGCGGAGGCCAAGGACCTCGTCACGACGGCGAAGTCCGAGCTGCAGCAGACCGGCGACAAGCTGCGCGGCAAGCTCGACAAGCTCGACGGCGTCATCGACGACACCCACTCGATCACGACGAAGATCGATCAGGACAAGGGCACGCTCGGCCGCCTCGTCAATGATCCCGCGATCGCCGACAACGTCGAGCAGATCGCCGACGACGCGAAGGGCTTCCTCGGGACGCTGTTCGGCCTCAAGGCCTACGTCGGGCTACGCAGCGAGTACAACTTCTCGGCCGGCCTCGCGCGCCACTACGTCACCGTCGAGCTCCACACGCGCCCCGACAAGTTCTATCTGATCGAGCTCGAGAAGGGCCCGCGCGGCGACTACCCCGACGTCACGCTGACGTTCGATCCGACCGTCGATCCGAACCACTGGATCCGTCGCAGCGTGATCGAGGACAAGGTCCGCTTCACGTTCCAGTTCGCGAAGCGCTTCAACTGGCTCACGCTGCGCTTCGGCATCAAGGAATCGACGGGCGGCATCGGCGCCGACGCCGACCAGTTCTGGTGGAACCACAACATCCGGTTCTCGGTCGACGCCTACGACGCGACGTTCGACAAGTACCCGCGCGTCAAGCTGACGCTCGCCTATGAGGTCTTCCGGCACATCTACATCCTCGGCGGCGTGGACGAGCTGCTCAACACGCCGCGCGAGCTCGGCTGCCCCCGCGATGGCGGCGCCTGCGCCCCGATCATCAAGGGCACCTCCGACGTGCCGATCCAGTTCGATACGTTCCACCTCGGCCGCGACTACTTCCTCGGCGGCATGCTGCGCTTCAACGACGAAGATCTCGCGGCGCTCCTCACGGTGGGCGGCTCGGCGATCGCGGGCGCCGCTGGTAAATAACCAGCGTGAAGATCGCGACGTTCAACGTCAACGGCGTCAACCCGCGCCTCGCGAACCTGATCGAGTGGCTCGAGAAGGAGCAGCCCGACGTCGCGTGCCTGCAGGAGCTCAAGGCGACCGATCGCCAGTTCCCGGCCAAGGCGATCCACGACGCCGGCTATCACGCGCTCTTCAAGGGCGAGCCGCTGTGGAACGGCGTCGCGATCCTCTCCAAGCAACCGGCCGTCGAGATCCGCCGCGTGCTGCCGGGCCAGGAGCGCGACGAGCACGCGCGTTACCTCGAAGCCGCGATCGGCGGCATCGTCGTCGCCGGCCTCTACCTGCCGAACGGCAACCCGATCCGCTCGCCGAAGTTCGCCTACAAGCTCGCCTGGTTCGAGGCGCTGCTCGCGCACGCGCAGGCGCTGTGGGATTCCGGGCAGCCGGTCGCGCTCATCGGCGACTTCAACGTCGTGCCCACCGACCACGACATCTACGATCCGAAATCATGGAAGCGCGACGCGCTGCTGCAACCCGAAAGCCGCGCACTCTACGCGCGCCTGCTCGAGCAAGGCTGGCTCGACTCGCTCCGCCACATCGCGGGCGATGAGCGCGTCTACACGTTCTGGGACTACTTCCGCAATCACTGGCCGCGCAACGCCGGCCTGCGCATCGATCACCTGCTGCTCTCCAAGCCGCTGCAGGCGCGCCTCGCCGACGCGGGCGTCGACCGCTGGGTCCGCGATCGCCCGAAGGCCTCCGACCACGCGCCGACGTGGATCGTGTTGCGCGACGGCCCGAAGAAGCGCGCAGTACGTGCGCCTACAGGTGCGCGGAAATCGCGAACACGCAAGCCAAGAAAATGATCGCGGCCGCGAACGCCGCGCGCACGTGCGCGACATGGCGGGCGCGGACGACCTCGTACTCGGCCGACGGAATGTCCGGGGTGGGAAGCATCGGTGCCTCCTGCCGCGGGGTGTGCATACGGCGTGCTAGCGTTGAAGCATGAGGTGGTTCGTCGTCGGCGCGCTGGCAGCCTGTGGTACGACGCCCGTCGGCAAGGTCTCGGTCACCGTCTACAGCAACGCTGCGGCAAGCGGAGACGCGTACGTGCCGGCGAAGCCGATCGCGGGGGTGATGGTGTTCGAAGAGGATGGCGCGCAGGCCACGACCGACGCGGCCGGCGTCGCGGAGCTCGCGATCGATCACGATCCGGCGACCGTTCACGTCGTGGCGGGCGGGCTCGTGACGATCGTCGGGGTGCCGAACGGCGGCAACGTGCGGCTCGGAAACCGACCGTATTTTCCGGCAGTAGGCCTCATGACGATCGACGTGGACGGTACGAACGACTTCGCCGTGGCGACTCCTGGATGCCTGTCGTTTCATGGTGGCGCGGGCAGCGGGATCGAGGTGTCGTTCGATGGGGCATGCGCCGGGCAGACCGTT
>JAFAOG010000362.1 GCA_019237945.1 Deltaproteobacteria bacterium
TAGGCCATGATGCGGCCGAGCGCGGCGTCGGAGATCGCGCGCACGCGCGGGTTCGTCTTCGCGGCAAGCTTGTGGATGAAGTGCGCGACCAGCGTCGGGATGTCCTCGCGGCGCTCGCGCAGCGGCGGCAGCTTGACGGGGAGCACGTGCAGGCGGAAGTAGAGGTCTTGCCGGAATCGCCCGGCCGCGACCTCGGCTTCGAGATCCTTGTTCGTCGCCGAGATGACGCGGACGTCGACCTTGATCGTTTCGGTGCCCCCGACGCGCTCGAGCTCGTGCTCCTGCAGAAAGCGCAGCAGCTTGACCTGGATCGATGGCGAGATCTCGCCGATCTCGTCGAGGAACAGCGTGCCGCCGTTCGCGAGCTCGAAGCGGCCTTCCTTGCGCGCGAGCGCGCCGGTGAACGCGCCCTTCTCGTGGCCGAACAGCTCGCTCTCGAGCAGCGTCTCGGCGAGCGCGGCGCAGTGGACCTTGATGAATGGCCCGTTCGCGCGCGGTGACCGCTGGTGCAGCGCGTTCGCGATCAGCTCCTTGCCGGTGCCGCTCTCGCCGGTGATCAGCACGGTCGCCTTGCTCGGGGCGACCTGGTCGACGAGCTCGAACACGCGGCGCATCGGCTCGCTGTCCCCGATGATGTTCGTCGGCTTGAACCGCTCGCGCACGCGCGCGCGCAGGATGCGGGCCTCGCGGCGCAGCTGGTGCTGCTCGAACAGCTTGCCGAGCGTGACGGTCAGCTCGTCGAAGTCGAGCGGCTTCTGGAGGTAGTCGGCCGCGCCCGCGCGCATCGCCTCGACGGCGGTCGACACGCGGCCGGCGGCCGTCATCACGATGACCTCGGGCGGCGACTCCTCGGTGCGCAGCTTCTTGATCAGCTCGATGCCCGTCATGCCGGGCATGTTGAGATCGGTGATCACGACGTGCGGCGCGAACGCCTCGACCTTGCCGAGCGCCTTGAACGCATCGGCGGCGGTCGCGACCTCGTAGCCTTCGTCGCGAAGCAGCTCCTCGAGCGCGGTGCGCGCGTTGACCTCGTCATCGACGACGAGCACGCGACCCTTGGTGCTGCGGGTTCCCACGCCGCGAACGTAGCAGGACGTTCAGGCGCCCGCGCGGATCTTGCCGTCGCGCTGCGCTTCGTGGAGCAGATCGAGGACCTCGTCGTCGGAGATCTGGTGGAAGTCCTGGTACCAGGCGCTGACCGACATCAGATTCTGCGGCTGGGACAGGCAGACGACCTCGTCGGCTTCGCGGCGCAGCGTCGCGGCGGCATCGGAGGCGGCGACGGGCGCGGCGACGACGACCCACGCAGCGCCCCGCTTGCGCGCCCCGCGGATCGCGGCCCGCAGGGTTCCGCCGGTCGCGATGCCGTCATCGACGAGCACGACCGTCTTGCCGTGCACATCGGGCGGCGCCGCGTTGCCGCGGTAGAGCTGCGCATGGCGGCGGATCTCGGACGCCTTCTGGTGGACGATCGCGAGCAAGTCATGCGAGGTCGCGCCCGACCAGCGCACCATCGAGTCGTCGAGGACGAGCGCCGCGCCTTCCGCGAGCGCGCCCATGCCGATCTCGGGCTGGATCGGCATGCCGATCTTGCGCACGAGCCAGACGTCGAGCGCGGCATCGAGCGCGCGCGCGATCGGATCGGCGACCGCGACGCCGCCGCGCGGCAGGCCGCAGATCACGAGCGGGCGGCCGGCCAGGTGGACCAGCGATGCGGCGAGCCGTTCGCCGGCGGCCTCGCGATCGCGGAACTGACGGCCCCACGGTGCCCGCGCCGGCAGTGCGGGTAGTGCGCGCGCGAAGTGGTCGCGGCACCACTCGGCGGTGAGCTCGGCGACCTCGTCGAGGGCGCCCGCTTCGTCGAAGTGATGCCCGGCGCCCGGGATGATCGCGAGCTGCGTCAGCGCCGTCATGTTGCCGAGCGCGACGCGATCGAGCTCGAGCCCGGCGTGGTCGTTGCCCCCGACGATGAACAGCGTCGGTGCGCGCACGATCGGCAGCGCGCGGCCCGCGAGATCGGCGCGCCCGGCGCGCGACACGACGGCGCGGATCAGCTCGGGCTTGCGCGAGGCGACGCACAGCGCAGCCGCGGCCCCGGTGCCCTCGCCGACGAGCGCGATCGGCAGGTGCGAGAGGCTCGACTCGTCGGTGACCCATGCGGTGACCGCGAGCAGGCGCTCGGCGAGCAGGTCGATGTCGAACCGCAGCGACGAGTCGATCCGATCGAAGTGTTCCTCGCGCTCGGTCAACAGATCGACAACTAGCGTGGCGAGCCCGCGCGCACGGAGCGCCTCCGCCACGTAACGGGTGCGTGCGGTCGCGGCACCTGCCTGGGCGAAGATCGCGAGCCCGATCGGGCCCTGGGGCACAGCGAGCCCGGCGCGCAGGATCACAGCGCCGGCAGAAACCCGGATTTCTTCAACGAGGTCATGGCGGCCGAGCATGCGCTATCGCGATTGCACGCGATGTGCCCCTCACCCTCAGAAACTTCCGGCGGTTGCGAGTCCGACCCCGCCATCGACGAGCGTCGGCGTCAGCGAGTCGAGCGGCGTCGCGTGATGCGGATGGGCGATCGCGACGATGCCGCGAACCGCGAGCGCGCCCGAGATGCCGGCGGCCGCGGTGTAGAGCAACGCGTGACCGCCGTCGTTCGTCTCGTGGGCGCGGTAGGCGAGGAACGCGGCACCCGCGGCAAGCGGCGCATTGATCGCGGTCTCGACGATCGGGTGCTCGTGGTCGTCGTCGGCGAGGAACACGAGCGCCTGGAGCGCGTACGCGCTGCCGGCGGTCCACGTCACGGCACTGCCGTGGTAGCGGCTCCAGTCGACGTTCGCATGCTCGAGGCCGTGCACGAGCATCGCGCCATGCGCGACCGTCAGGCCGGCGAACGGCAGCGCCCATGCGCTGTGATCCTCGATCGACGCGACGGTGCCGGTTGCCCAGATCGCGGTGAACAGGCCGTTGAACGCGATGTCGCCGCCGACGTACTCCTGATCGTCGCGATCGTTCGCGAGGTCGTGGCCGGCAAAGTACAGCGTGCCGTAGCCGTAGCCGCCGAGCATCGCGAGCCCGAGGCCATAGCCGACCTCGTCGGGGATCCAGGCGGCGTCGGGGCAGGCGTCGGCGCGCTGCGACGCGACGAGGAGCGCGAGCACGAGGGCGATCCGCTTCATGCTCCATGAGACGTCCGACGCCGCGAAGGGCTTCCGCAGATCACGCGGACTTCACGCGCCGCCCCGACCACATCACCACACCCGCGCCGAGGACGAGCGCGACGCTCGCGACGATGCCGACCGCGACCCGGTCGTGATCGTAGAGCCAGCCGAGCAGCACGCTGCCCACCCACCACGCGATGCCGAACACGACGTAGTAGAGGCCGTAGGCGCGGCCACGCTGCGCGCGCGGGACGATCGCCGCGATCATCGCCTTGCCGGTCGAGTTCGTCGCCGCGCTGACGAGCGACCACAGCACGATGCCGCCGAGCGCGATCCACAAGCTGCCGGTGAACACGAGCAGGCCATATCCCGCGCCTGCGATCACGAACGCGGCGAGCACGGCCGCGCCGGTCCCTCCGCGCGCGCGATTGCGATCGAACAACAGGCCGGCGACGAGCGACACGACGCCGTCGACACCCATCGCCGCCGAGTACGCGATCGGCAGCCACTGCGCCGACAGCACGCCGCGCTTCTCGAGGTGGTACGCGAGCAGCGGCCAGTCGGCGAGGCCGATCGCGACGAGCGCGACGCCGACGAGATAGATCCGGTAGGACGGCCCGAGCTGACCGCCTTCCTGCGGTGCGTCGCCTTCGAGCGAGCGCGGATCGGGATACAGGCGTCGCGCGCGCAGCAGCACGAGGACACTGAGGGCGGCGGGGATCGCGAGCAGCACGAATGCCCAGCCAAAGCCCGAGAGCGTGCGGCCCTTCCACGCGAGCACGCCGGCGACCGCGAGCGGCCCGATCAGCGCGCCCGCCTGATCCATCGCCTCGTTGATCGCGAACGCCTTGCCGGCGCCGAGGTCGCTCGCGGCAAACGAGGTCAGCGTCGACTTCGCGGGCGAGCGGAAGCCCTTGCCGAGCCGCTCGAGCGCGACGAGCCCCGCGACGGCCGGCCACGAGCCGGCGAGCGCGAGCAGCGGCACGGCGATCAGGTTCGTCGCGTAGCCGGCGATCGTGATCAGCCAGTACGCCTGCGTACGATCGGCGAGCGATCCCGAGACATAGCGAAGGGCGTAGCCGACGGCCTCGCCGGTCCCCGAGACGATCCCGACGGCCGTGCCGCTCGCGCCGAGCAGCGCGAGGTATGGGCCGATCGCCGAGCGCATGCCCTCGTAGCAAAGATCCGCAAACAGGCTCACGAACCCGAGCAGGATCACGAAATGTCGTGCGCGCAGGTGGCGATCGGCGTCTGGCACTACAGGACCTTTGTATCCAATGGGAACGCCATCTGCACCCTCCCGGGCAGGAGGAACTTAGACATGCCTAGCAAGACGGATGAGTTGATCTCGCAAGGACTTGGTAAGGCGAAGGTGATGAAGGGGGCCATCAAGGGCCTCGGCGGGGTGTTTCGCACGCTGATGGAACAGCACGGCCAGGCCTCGGGCCTGCTCCACCGCATCAAGAGCTCGGATGACGTCGCGAAGCGCGCCGAGCTGTGGGAGACCGTGCGCGCTCAGCTGCTCGCCCACGAGCGCTCCGAGATGGAGGTCATCTATCGCGAGCTGCACTACGACCCGCGCACGCGCGCGATCGCCGAGCACCACGACCAGGAGGCCGGCGAGCTCGAGGCGTTGATTCGCGAGCTCGATGCGCTGCCGGTGGGTGACGTTCAGTGGGCCGAGACGTTCGATACGCTGGTCGAGCGCGTCCAGCACCACGTGTCGGAAGAGGAAGGCGAGATCTTCCCGAAGGCGCAGGACGTCCTCGGCAAGGATCGCGTCAAGTCGCTCGACGCCACACTGCACGACGCGTTCGACGCGCAGCTACGGATGGCGTAGCCGCGGATCGAGGCGCATCAGCACGAGGTCGACGAGCAGGTTCGCGATCGCGATCGCGATTGCCGACACGAGCACGACTCCCAGGATCAACGGGATGTCGACCTCGACGACCGCGAGCAGCACCTCGCGCCCGATCCCCGGCCACGCGAAGATGTACTCGGTGACGACCGCGCCGCCGAGCAGCACGCCGAGGTCGAGCCCGGCGAGCGTGACGAGCGGTCCGAGCGCGTTGCGCAGCCCGTGGCGGAGCACGATCGTGCGCTCCGGCAGGCCCTTCGCGCGCGCGGTGCGGATGTAGTCCTCGCCGAGCGCGTCGACGAGCTCGCTGCGAACGGTGCGCGCGTAGTAGGCGACGCCGACCGTCGCGAGCGTCGCGGCGGGCAGCACGAGATGCGCGAGCCCGCCGTAGCCGCCGATCGGGAACCAGCCGAAGCGATACGCGAACACGTAGAGCAGCAGCGTTCCGACGAAGAACGTCGGCGCGCTCTGGCCGACGAGCCCCGCGAACGTCGCGGCACGATCCGGCCAGCGATTCTTGCGCAGCGCAGCTGCGATGCCGAGCGGGATGCCGACGAGCAGCTGCAAGACGATCGCGGCAAGCGCGAGCTGCGCGGTCGGCCACAACCGCGACGCCAGGATCGCGGTGACCGGGCGCCCGGTGCGATAGCTCTCGCCGAGATCGCCGTGCGCGAGGTGGCCGACGTAGCAGCCGTACTGGCCGAGGAAACCCTTGTCGAGGCAGTAGTACGCGCGCGCCCGCTGGACGAGCTCGGGCGTCGCGTGCGGGCCGAGCATCGTCTTCGCGGGGTCGGCGGGGATCAGCGTGATCATCGCGAACGTCGCCGTGATCACGAACCACACGACGACGAGCGACCAGCCGATGCGGCGCGCGATCAGCGTCATCATCGCGGCACCGGCTTTCCGTCGGGGCCGACGTCGAGCCACGCGCTCGTGTAGTCGCGGCCCCACACCGGATGCGGCTCGTAGCCCTTCACGTACGGCTGCGTCACCTCGACGCTCTCGCGATGGTAGTTCCAGATCCACGGCGCGTCGTCGTAGAGGATTCGCTCGGCCTTCGCGTAGTCGCCGGCGTCGATCGCGGCGTCGAGCGCGGGGCTCGCGTAGAACGTGTTGTTGTTGCTGTTCGTATCCGCGATCATGCGCGACGCGAAGTTGACGTCGATGAAGTTGCCGGGATCCGGGAAGTCGCCGGTCCACGCCCAGAACGAGAACGGGGCGCCGTCGGGGCGGCCGACCTCGGACTGAAACGCCGACAGCGACATCAGTGCGACGCGCACGTGCACGCCGACCTCGCCGAGATCCGCCTGCAGCGACGCCGCGACCTTCTCCGCCTCCTCGTCGGGAAACGTCACGTACTCGACGTCGAAGCCGTGCGGATAGCCGGCCTCCGCGAGCAGCGCGCGCGCCTTCGCCGGATCGTGCGGGTACGGCGCGAGGTCCGCTCGGCCCGGCATGCCCGGGGGCAGGATGCCGTGCGACGCGACGGCCGCGCCGTTGAGCAGCTTGACCGTGTGGTCCTTGTCGAGCGCGTAGTTGAGCGCCTGGCGCACGCGGCGGTCGTCGAATGGTTTCCGGCGCGTGTTCATCCGCACGCCGAACGCGTTGAGGCCGACGGCGCGGTGGAGGTACGGCTGCCACGGCGCCTGCGAGACGAGCCACACGTAGTCCGCGGACGTCAGGCGGTCGGCGGCGTCGAGCTCGCCGCGCTCGAACATCAGGAACTGGGTGTCGCGCGGGACGCTCTCGAGCACGTCGATCTCGTCGAGGAATACGTGGTCGCCGGGCTGCAGGTGCGGGTTGCGCAGGAGCGTGATGCGCCGGCCCTCGTCCCACGCGCCGAGCGTGAAGCGTCCCGAGGCGA
Source organism: Deltaproteobacteria bacterium (assembly GCA_019237945.1). Classification (GTDB taxonomy): domain Bacteria; phylum Myxococcota_A; class Polyangia; order Haliangiales; family Haliangiaceae; genus JABFXX01. Next base: position 6,878 of record JAFAOG010000362.1, read on the forward strand.
GCGGCCGCCTGCGCAGCTCCGCACCGACCTTCGCGAGGTAGTCGGCAGGCAGCGGCGCCGCGAACGACATCGCGAGCGCGGGCAACAGCAGCCGGTCGGGCTTCGTCAGGTGCAGCACGAGCTCGCGATCGCCGCGCGCCTCGATGCCCGGGCATGTCGTCGCCTTGCCGGCGAGCATCGCGTCCGCGCCGTCGATCGACGCGAGGTACTGACCGAACGGCGACTCCGGCATCGCGAGCACGCGCTCGAGGCTCGTCTTGAAGTCGGCAGCGACGATCGGCCGGCCGTCCTCGTACGTGATGCCGGCGCGGAGCCAGAAGTGCAGCGTCTTGCCGGCGTCCTCGATCGCGTAGTGCTCGGCGAGCCGCTCGCGCAGCTGCAGCGTGCTGTCGAAGTCGACCAGCGTCGCGTAGATCGAGTGAAGCACCCAGCTCGACACGTCGTCGTACGCGATCGCGGGATCGAGCGTGCGCAGTTCGTCCTTGACCGAGAGCCGCAGCGTGCCGCCGTCGTGCGGCTGCGCGTTGCCCGCCGCGCGCCAGTGCGGAGCGCGATCCGGCGCGCTGCACGCCGCGAGGATCAGAAGCAGGCGCTTCACCGGCGCTCCTTGGGATCGAAGCGCGCGCGCAGCCCCTCGGCGAGCAGATTGAACGCGACGACGGCGGTCAGGATCGCCAGGCCCGGCGCGATCGTCAGCCACGGCGCCGAGCGGTAGTACGCGCGGGCCTCGAACAGCATGCGCCCCCAGGTCGGCGCGGGTGGCGGCAGCCCGAGCCCGAGATAAGACAGCACGCTCTCCGCGAGGAGGTTCTGCGCGAACGCGAGTGCCGCGAGCACGGCAACGAGCCCCGCGACGTTCGGCAGGATGTGGCGAACGATGATGCGCAGTGGCGAGCAGCCGACGGCGCGGGCGGCGACGACGTACTCGCTGCGCGCGAGCGTCAGCGTCTTGCCGCGGATCACGCGCGCGGTCGTCGTCCAGCCGACGATGCCGAGCGTCAGCACGACCGGCGCGTTCGCGGAGGCGAGGTCGGCCTCGCGCAACAGCGCCGCGAGCAGGATCGCCAGCAACAGGAACGGGAATGCGAGCACGAGGTCGACGAGCCGCATCAGCACGTTATCGATGGCGCCGCCCGCGTAGCCGGCGCACAGGCCGACCACGAGGCCGATCGCCAGCGCGAGCAGCGTCGAGAGCGTCGCGAGCTCGAGCGACGTCGCGGTTCCGGCGCTGATCCGCGCGAACACGTCGCGCCCGAGATCGTCGGTGCCGAGCAGCGCGTCCCCCGACGGTGAAAGCGGCGCTCCCATCGCGGTCAGGCCGTGATCGATATCGGGAGCCAGCGCGTCGCGGTGCGGCAACGCGGCGAGCAGGCAGAGCAGGGCGATCAGCAACGCGCCGACGAGAGCTCCCCGCATCGAGTGCGAGCATATCGCAGGGGCACCTCGCCCGACCGTCTCGTCGGCGCACGCTTGCGCAGCGCGCACGGGCGTGGGCGCGCCGAAAAGCCGTATTTCGCGCCTCCACTCTGTACGCCACGTCGCGCGGATGAAGCCTGTGTGAACCTGGCAACACCTGCCTAGCTGGGCATTCACACTGCAGCATCCATCACGCCATGACGACGGATTTTCTGACGCTGGTGCATCGCGACCACGACGATCTCGAGCGCGCGCTCGACCAGTTGCTGCAGGCAGAGTCCGCCGTAGACATCCGCACGACCCTCGACGGCGTACGGCTCGGCCTGACCGCGCACGCGGAAGCCGAGGACATCGTGCTGTACCAGGCACTGACGCGCAGCAACAGCGATCGCGTGATCGAGGCGCTGGTGCAGGACGCGCACGAGCAGCACGTCGCGCAGGAGAAGGCGCTCGCGTCGCTCGTCAGCTCGCGGCCGCACTCGCCCGAGTGGCGCGACTCGATCCAGCGCCTGCGCGATCTCGTCCATGACCACGCCGAGCAGGAGGAGAGCCGCATCCTGCCCGCGTTCCGCGAGCTGATGCCGAAGGTGTACGAGGCACTCGCCGGTGAATTCGCGACGGAGAGGCTGCGTCAGCTCGCGATGCTGCAGCCGAGCGGGCCGATTTCCATTCCTGAACGCGCCGCATCCTAGGCATCTTTACGCGTTCTTTACGCCGGCGGCGGGAGCCTTGACGGCGTGCATACGCCGGTAGCTGTACGCATGTTTCGTGCGGACGTTCGCCCAGTGGTTGCTCGGCAGGGGCAAGAACCTGCGCGACCCCAAGGTGTTCCACCACATGTCGCTGGTGGCGTTTCTGGCCTGGGTCGGCCTCGGCGCCGACGGCCTGTCTTCGTCGGCGTACGGTCCGGCCGAGGCGTTCAAGGCGCTGGGGCACTGGAACGAGGGCCAGCCCGGCGCCTGCGCCGAGGGCGCGACCGACGCGCTCTCGAAGGCGTGCACGTTCGTTCCCGACCACGCGTATCTCGCGCTGTTCCTCGCGATCGCGATCGCGGCGACCGTGTTCATCATCTCGTGGAGCTACCGCCGCATCATCGAGGAGTTTCCTCACGGCGGCGGCGGCTACATCGTCGCGACGAAGCACCTCGGCCCGTACGTCGGTGCCCTCAGCGGCTGCGCGCTGCTCGTCGACTACGTGCTGACGATCGCGGTGTCGCTGTCGTCGGGCGCCGACGCGGTGTTCAGCTTCATGCCGCCGTCCTGGCAGGCCGCGAAGCTGACGACGATCCTCGCGGTCCTCGTGCTGCTGACGGTGATGAACCTGCGCGGCGTGAAGGAGTCGGTGACGATCCTGACGCCGATCTTCCTGATCTTCCTCGTCACGCACGCGATCCTGATCGTGGGTGCCGTCGGCGGCAACGTCGGGCGCGCCGGCGAGGTCGCGACGATGGTGTCGAACGAGGGCAGCCAGCACCTCAAGACGGCGGGCTTGCTCGGCGTCGCGCTCGTGTTCATGCGCGCGTTCTCGCTCGGTGGCGGCACGTTCACCGGCATCGAGGCCGTCTCGAACGGCATCGGCATCATGCGCGAGCCGCGCGTGCGCACCGCGAAGCGGACGATGTTGTTGATGTCGACGTCGCTCGCGATCACGGCCGGCGGCATCCTGCTCGCGTACCTGCTCGTCCCGGGCGTGCTGCCGACGCCGCACGACAAGACGACGATGAACGCCGTCCTCGCCACCCGCTTCGCCGGCACCGGCACGTTCGGCACCGGCTTCGTGATCGTCACGCTGGTGTCCGAGGGCGCGCTGCTGTTCGTCGCCGCGCAGGCGGGATTCGTCGACGGCCCGCGCGTGATGGCGAACATGGCGCTCGACCAGTGGATGCCGCACCGGATGGCCGCGCTCTCCGAGCAGCTGACGATGCGCAACGGCGTCTACCTGATGGCGGGCGCGGCGGCGCTCGTCCTGGTCTACACGGGCGGCTCGGTCGACGCGCTCGTCGTCATGTACTCGATCAACGTGTTCATCACGTTCACGCTGTCGAACGTCGCGATGATCCGCCACGCGAAGCACCAGCACGACCGGCGCGCGATCTTCGTGCACGGGCTCGCGGCCACCGTGTGCGCGATGATCCTTGTGATCACCGTCATCGAGAAGCTCACCGAGGGTGGCTGGATCACGCTCGTGATCACCAGCGCACTCGTGACCGTCTGCTTCATGATGCGCAACCACTACCGCGTCGTCGGCAAGAAGGTCGCCGAGCTGTCCAAGCAGCTCGAGCTGCCGCCCCCGCCGGACCACATCGCCGCGCCCGCCGAGCTCGACCCGACGAAGCCGACCGCCGTCGTGCTCGCAGGCGGCTACGGCGGCCTCGGCCTCCATACGCTGCTCCAGATCCCGCGCGTGTTCCCCGATCAGTTTCACCAGGTGATCTTCATCTCGGCGGGCGTGATCGACGCGGGCGTGTTCAAGGGCAAGGACGAGGTCGACGCGATGAACGCAAAGATCGAGGGCGACCTCGACAAGTACGTCACGTTCGCGCGGACGCAGATGGGCTGGGCCGCCGACCACGATCACGCGATCGGCACCGAGGCGGTCACCGAGCTCGACCACCTGTGCCGCGAGGTCGCGCTGCGATTCCCGCGCAGCGTGTTCTTCGCCGGCAAGCTGATCTTCCAGGAAGAGGGCTGGTATCAGCGCCTCTTGCACAACGAGACCGCGGCCGCGGTCGAGCGCCGGCTGCAGTTCGCGGGCCTACCGATGATCGTGATGCCGATCCGGATCTTCCACTAGTCAGAACCAGGCGACGGCGCCGACGGTGATCGTGTCCTGGTGCGTCGCGTTCGGCACGAAGTTGCCCATCTCGTCCTGCGACACGCGGTGCGAGAAGTAGAGCGGCGCCTCGGACTGATCGTGGCGAAACTCGATGCGCACGCTGAGCGTATCGGCGGGTCGCGTGTCGAGCGTCAGGGTTTCCGACGAGACCCAGCGCGAGCCCGCCCAGAAGATCGGCGCGGCGCCCGCCGGCACGGTCTCGCGGAAATAGTCCGCGCGCGCGACGCCATAGAGCCACGGCGCGAGCTGCTGCCGTACGTACGCGGCGCCGGCGAGCCAGCTCGACGTGCCGAAGCGGTTCTTCTCGAATCCGACGTCGGCCTGCGCGAGCATCGAGGTGGTGGGCGTGATCGTCCAGTTCGCGTACGTATCGAACAAGTGGCGCCAGGGCGAACCTTCCGGCGCGCCGGCCGCGCGTTCGACGCCGCCGAAGTAGAGCGTCTGCCAGGCCAGCCTGTTCGGCACCGTGTACGTCGCGACGAGCGCGGGCGACAGCTCGAGGTTGCTGTCGATCACGCTGTTCCAGCCGTTGTAGAGCTGCGCGGAGAGAGACCAGCGCGGCGTGACCGGATACGTCGCGCGAATGCCCGTGTGATAGAACGGCAGCCCGAAGAACAGGTTCGACCGCGACCAGTTCCACTGGTCCTTGATCGGGATCGACTCGGGGCCGATCGGAGACAGGAACACGCCGGTCTCGACGAGCAGCTGGTGGGTCGTGTAGCCGATGTTCGCCTGCTGCAGGTTCTGCCACAGCGACGGTCCCGACGGGCCGGCGCCGCTTGTCCCGCGCCACACCGGCTCCGACGCGTAGTACGTGTCGGGCGTGTTGCCGATCTGATACGCGAAGTGTACGGTGACCGGGCCCTTCGTACCGACGAGATCGATCGCCGCGTTGTCGATCGTGAAGATGTTGTGGCGGTTGTCGAACCCGCGGTAGTTCGTGATGAAGTTCGACGGATTATTGAAGTTCCACTGCCAGAACGCCTCGACGTAGCCGCCGATCGTCAGCTGCGCACCACTCGCGGACTTCACGGTGACGCCGTCGTCGGCGCGCGCAACCCCTGCCGCTGCCAGCACCACGACGAGAATCCCGCGGACCACGCTGCATTCTTGATCGGATCTTGATCACGCTGACAGAGCCGCGGTGGTCTGATTCATTCGGATGCACCCGTATCGCGACATGCCTCCCCCGGCGATCGAGCCGGAGCGCCCGCACGAGGAGCTCGTGCTGTACGGTGCGCTCGTCGCGATCGGAGGGCTGCGCGTGCTCGTCGCGCTGTTCGTCGATGCCACGATCGGAGCCGAGGTGACGGTCGCGGCGCTGATGGTGATCGCCGGGATCGTCGGCTTCACAGCTTCACGAGCATCGCGAGCGTGAGGCGCGGCTCGTCGCGCACCAGGTCCGGCTGCCAGCCGGCGACCTGCGATCCCGGCGCGCCCTGATCGCCGCCCGGCGGCGTCACGCCACCTGCGCCCGTGAAGTACGGAACGCTCGCGTGGCGGTACGTGAATTCGGCGCGCAGCGTGAAGAATTGCGTCGGCATGTAGTCGAACGTCAGCTGCGCGTCCCACGAGGTCCACGGGTCGCCGGGGTTCTCGGAGAAGTAGGGCGTGCCCGACGCCGCCGTCGCGCCGTTGATCGGCGGCAGCAGCACGAGGTAGCGGCCGGGGTTCGTGATCACGCCGCCTCCGACGGTCGCCGCGTAGTGCTCGCCGTGCCACGCGCGCGCGTACGCCATGAAGCCGAGGAAGTACTGCGAGCCGCACGACACGGCTCCGCCCTCCTCGCAACCGGCATCGAGCGTCAGCGTCGTCGCGAAGCGCGAGAGCCACGTCGTGTCGTCCTCGTACCAGCGGACCTGGATCGAGTCATCGGTGTGATAGCGATGGCGATGCGGATCGCCGAGCGTGTCGGTGCCGAGGGCGTACTGGTTCGCGACGAGGATGACGTCCTCGGTCGGTGTCCACCGAACCTGGCCGCCGATGCCGGGCCAGCTGTTGACGCGGCCGTAGGCCTGCCATCCATTGATCAGCCACGGCTCGATCTTCAGGCGGTCGCTCGGGAACCACTGCACGCGCGCGCCGTTGAAGAACCACGGCGTGTTCGACGACACGTACGACGGCTGGTACGTCCAGTTGTCGAAGTTGTAGGCGCTCCACAGGCCGACGTAGCTCATGAAGATGCCGGCCTGGAGGTTCACGCCGCGGTGCGGATCGCCGAAGTGGTAGCCGCCGTAGCCCTCGCTGATGTAGCGATACATGTCGGCGAGCTGCCACTGGCCGCGCGACGGGCTCGGGTCGTTACGCGGCGTCGTCGTCGCCATCTGGCCGAACTGGGTCATGAAACGCGCCTGCACGCCGTCGACGTGGAAGTCGCCGCCGAGGCCGAGCTGCGTCAGCTGGTTCTCGCCGGAGCGCCACGCTTCGGTCGAGCCGCTGATCGTGTCGTCCTTGGGGCGGTTGAACGAGTAATGGAACACGTCGTCGACGCGGATCTCTGCGGTGAAGTACTGGTTGCCGATCAGCGAGTCGTGCGTGCGCGGCGAGCCGCTCTGCCAGGTGAAGTCGGCGAACGTGAACGGATCCGATTCGGGTTCTGCGGCCGCGGGTGAGGCGAGGATCGCGAGGACGACAATGGACTTCATGAACCCATCGGTAGCGCCCCGCGCATAAAGATCGGGTCAAGGCGCACGTTCTATACGAAACCTTGACGCGAACCGGCGCTACGTAGAGAGCGTGCTCGACGTCGCTTACATCGCGCTCGTCATCGTGCTCGCGGTGCTCTCGCTCGCGATGATTCGCTTCTTCGATCGGCTCTAGGAGTCGTCATGCTGAACTGGCTCGCCGCCATCCTCGCGCTCGGCTTGCTCGCGTACCTGCTCGTCGCCCTGTTTCGACCGGAGCGCCTGCAATGAGCGAGATCATCGTCTACGCGATCGTGCTTGTCGCGCTCGCCGTGCCGCTCGGCGCGTACATGGCGCGCATCTACCGTGCGCCGCTCGCGCGCTGGGAGAAGCGGCTGTTCGGCGAGCACGAGCAGACGTGGCGCGAGTACGCGGTCGCCGTGCTCGTGCTCAACATGCTCGGCATTGCGGTCGTCTATGTTGTGCAGCGCGGGCAGGCGTTGTTGCCGTGGAACCCGAACGGGCTGCCCGCCGTCGATCCGCGCGTCGCGTTCAACACGGCGGTCAGCTTCGGAACGAACACCGACTGGCAGGCCTACGGCGGCGAGACGACGATGAGCCACCTCACGCAGGCCGTCGCGCTCGGCGTGCAGAACTTCGTGTCGGCGGCGTGCGGTATGGCGGTGCTCGTCGCGCTCGTGCGCGGGTTCACGCGGCGTCATGCCGACACGATCGGCAACTTCTGGGTCGACCTGACGCGCTCGACGGTGTTCATCTTGCTGCCGCTCAGCGTCGTGCTGTCGATCGCGCTCGCGCAGCAAGGCGTGCCGCAGACGCTCGCCGGGCAGGATCACGCGGCGCTCGTCGAGCAGCACGCGGCGCAGACGGTCGCCGTCGGTCCGGTCGCGTCGCAGATCGCGATCAAGCAGCTCGGCACGAACGGCGGCGGCTTCTACAGCGTCAACTCGGCGCATCCGCTCGAGAACCCGACGCCGCTGACGAACTTCCTCGAGTGCCTCGCGATCCTGCTGATTCCGACCGCGCTGTGCTTCACATTCGGGCGGCTCGTCGGGTCGCGCCGGCAAGGTGTCGCGTTACTCGTCGTGATGGCGCTGCTCGTCGTGCCGTTCCTCGCGCTGACGGCGTGGGCCGAGTCGCGCGGCAACCCGGTGCTGTCGTCGCTCGCGATCGATCAGCACCTCGGCAACATGGAAGGCAAGGAGGTCCGGTTCGGGGTGCCTGCGTCGGCGCTGTGGGCGACGGTGACGACCGCGGCATCGAACGGCTCCGTCAACGCGATGCACGATAGCTTCACGCCGCTCGGCGGGCTCGGGCCGCTGGTGCTGATGCAGCTCGGCGAGGTCGCGTTCGGTGGCGTCGGCTCGGGACTGTACGGACTCGTGATCTTCGCGATCGTTGCCGTCTTCATCGCCGGCCTGATGGTCGGTCGCACGCCGGAATTCCTCGGCAAGAAGATCGAGGCGTACGAGATGAAGATGGCCTCGCTCGCGATCCTCGTGCCGGTCGCGGCCGTGCTGATCGGCGCGGCATGCGCCTGCCTCGCGGACGAGACGTACACGAAGGCGCTCGGCAATCCGGGCGCGCACGGGTTCTCGGAGGTGCTCTATGCGTTCTCGTCGATGGGGAACAACAACGGCTCGGCGTTCGGCGGGCTGACCGGATCGGGCACGTTCTGGGCGACCGCGGGCGGCATCGCGATGTGGATCGCGCGCTACTGGATCATCATTCCGACGCTCGCGATCGCGGGCTCGCTCGCGCGCAAGAAGTCGGTGCCGCCGTCGGCGGGCACGTTGCCCACGGCCGGTCCACTGTTCGTCGTGTTGCTCGTTGGCGTCGTGCTGCTCGTCGGCGCACTCTCGTTCGTGCCGTCACTCGCGCTCGGGCCGATCGCCGAGCACCTGGGAGGCTGACCATGGCGACTCGTACCGCCAGACCGTTGTTCGAAGGGCCGATCGTGCGGCGCGCGCTGCGCGATGCCGTCGGCAAGCTCGACCCGCGCCGGATGATCCGCAACCCGGTGATGTTCGTCGTCGAGATCGGCAGCGCGTTCACGACGCTGCTCGCGATCGCGGGACCTGACCGCGCGTTCACGGCGGCCGTGAGCCTGTGGCTGTGGTTCACGGTGCTGTTCGCGAACTTCGCCGAGGCGATGGCGGAGGGCCGGGGCAAGGCGCAGGCCGAGTCGCTGCGGCGCGCGCGCAAAGACGTGCCGGCCACGGTGCTCGCGGAACCGTCGCGCGAGGCAAGGCGAGAGCAGCGGGCGTCGTCGCAGCTGCGGCCCGGCGACTACGTGCTCGTCGAGGCGGGACAGGTGATCCCCGGCGACGGCGACATCCTGCAGGGCGTCGCGTCGGTCAACGAGAGTGCGATCACGGGCGAGAGTGCGCCGGTGATCCGGGAGAGCGGCGGTGACCGCAGCTCCGTCACCGGCGGCACGACCGTGCTCTCCGACTGGCTGATCATCGAGATCCGCGCGAAGCCGGGCGAGAGCTTCCTCGATCGGATGATCTCGATGGTCGAGGGTGCGAAGCGCAAGAAGACGCCCAACGAGATCGCGCTCGACATCCTGCTCGCCGGGCTGACGATCGTGTTCCTGCTCGTCACGGTGACGCTGTCGCCGTTCTCGACGTTCGCGATCCGCCAGGCAGGCAGTGGGCACGCGGTGTCGCTGGTCGTCCTGGTCGCGCTGCTCGTGTGCCTGATCCCGACAACGATCGGCGGCCTGCTCTCGGCGATCGGCATCGCCGGCATGGACCGGATGATCCAGGCGAACGTGATCGCGACGAGCGGTCGCGCGGTCGAGGCAGCCGGCGACGTCGACGTGCTGCTGCTCGACAAGACCGGCACGATCACGCACGGCAACCGTCAGGCGGTGCGGCTGTATCCCGCGACCGGCGTCGCGCAGATGCGCCTCGCCGAGGCCGCGGTGCTCGCATCGCTCGCCGACGACACGCCGGAGGGCAAGAGCATCGTCTCGCTCGGCGTCGGGCTGCTCGGACGCGCGGTCAACGCCCCCGAAGGCGCCGTGCCGGTCGCATTCACGGCGCAGACGCGAATGAGCGGTGTCGATCTCGGCGCGCGGCGCATTCGCAAGGGCGCCAGCGATACGATGGCGAAGCACGTCGGCGGGACGCTTCCGCCCGATGTACGCGCCGCCGTCGAGCAAGTTGCGAAGGGCGGGGCGACGCCGCTCGTCGTCGCCGACGACACGCAGGTGCTCGGTGTCGTCGAGCTCGCCGATGTCGTCAAGGATCACATTCGCGAGCGGTTCGCCGAGATGCGCGCGCTCGGCATCAAGACCGTGATGATCACCGGCGACAACCCGGTGACCGCGGCCGCGATCGCGGCGGAGGCGGGCGTCGACGACTTCCTCGCCGAGGCGACGCCCGAGGCAAAGCTCGCGATGATCCGCGACTACCAGGAGAAGGGGCATCTTGTCGCGATGACCGGCGACGGCACGAACGACGCGCCGGCACTCGCGCAGGCCGACGTTGCCGTTGCGATGAGCTCCGGCACGCAGGCCGCGAAGGAGGCCGGCAACATGGTCGACCTCGACTCGAACCCGACGAAGCTGCTCGAGATCGTGCGCGTCGGCAAGCAGATGTTGATGACGCGCGGCGCGCTGACGACGTTCTCGATCGCGAACGACATCTCGAAGTACTTCGCGATCATCCCGGCGGCGTTCGTCGGCATCTATCCGCAGCTGCGCGCGCTCGACATCATGCACCTGCACTCGCCGACGACCGCCGTGCTCGCGGCCGTGATCTTTAACGCGTTGATCATCGTCGCGTTGATCCCGGTCGCGCTGCGCGGCATCGCCGTGCGGGCAGCCCCCGCCGCCGTCACGCTGCGCCGCAACCTGCTCGTCTATGGAGTCGGCGGCCTCGTGTTGCCGTTCCCGTTCATCAAGCTGATCGACATGGCGATCGGAGCGTTCGTATGAGCCACGTGAAACCCGCCCTGCTCGTGCTCGCCGCGCTGACACTGCTGTGCGGCGTCGTCTATCCGCTCACGATCGCCGGCGTCGCGGCGCTGTTTCCCGATCGCGTGCCGGAGCTCGTTGGCCAGGCGTTCACGGCGCCCGGCTACGTGTGGTCGCGTCCGACCGCGACGAAGTACGACGCGACGACCTCGGGCGCGACGAACCTCGGACCGACGAACCCGGCGCTCGCCGATGCCGTCCGCCAGCGGATCGCCGCGCTGCAGGCGGCCGATCCGGGCGCGCGCGGGCCGGTTCCCGCCGATCTCGTGACCGCGTCGGCGTCGGGGCTCGATCCCGACATCTCGCCGGAAGCCGCGTACTTCCAGGCCGCACGCGTTGCGCGCGCGCGTCACGTCGCGGAGGCCGCGGTGCGCGACGAGATCCGCCACCACATTGAAGACCGGACGTTCGGCGTGCTCGGGGCAGCGCGGGTCAACGTCGTGGAGCTGAACCGCGCGCTCGACGCCCGCTTCGGAGGTAGCCTGGTGCCGTGAGCGATGAGCCCGAGCGACCGGACCCCGACGCGCTGCTGCGCGCGCAGGCTCCCGCTCGGGCCCGTCTCAAGATCTTCTTCGGCGCGTCGCCTGGCGTCGGCAAGACATACGCGATGCTCGAGAGCGCGCGGCGGCAGAAGGCCGAGGGCTCGGATGTCGTCGTCGGCGTGGTCGAGACGCACGGCCGCGCCGAGACGCAGGCGCTGGTCGCGGGCCTCGATGTCCTGCCGCGCCGGCGGGTCGCCTATCGCGGGATCGATCTCGACGAGCTCGACGTCGACGCCGCGATCGCGCGCAAGCCGGAGCTGATCCTCGTCGACGAGCTCGCTCACTCGAACGCGCCGGGCGTGCGCCACCCGAAGCGCTGGCAGGATGTGATGGACCTGCTCGATGCCGGCATCGACGTCTACACGACGCTCAACGTCCAGCACGTCGAGAGCCTCGTCGATGCCGTCGATCAGATCACCGGCGTCCGCGTGCGAGAGACCGTCCCCGACGCGGTGCTCGAGCGCGCCGACGAGATCGAGCTGATCGACCTGCCGCCCGACGAGCTGCTCGAGCGCCTCGCCGAGGGCAAGGTCTACGTTCCGGATCAAGCGCGGCGCGCGATCGAGAACTACTTTCGCCGCGGCAACCTGATGGCCCTGCGCGAGCTCGCGCTGCGCCGCACCGCCGAGCGCGTCGATGCCGATGTCCAGGCCTACCGCCGCGAGCAGCGGATTCGCGCGCTGTGGCCGACGCGCGAGCGCCTGCTCGTGTGCATCGGGCCGAGCCCGGCGTCGGAGAAGCTCGTGCGCGCGGCGCGGCGGCTCGCAGAGGGCATGCATGCGCCGTGGTACGCGGTGCACGTCGATGTCACGGGGGCGCCGCCGCTGTCGGCGGACGATCGCGATCGCGTCGAGGCGCACATCGCGCTCGCCGAGTCGCTCGGCGGGGAAGCGCTGCGCATCACCGGTGCGACGGTTGCCGCTGCCGTGCTCGCGTTCGCGCGCGAGCGCAACGTCACGCGGATCGTCGCGGGCAAGCCAACACACTCGCGCTGGCGCGATCGCATCCGCGGCAGTCTGCTCGATGCCCTGATCCGCGGCTCGGGTGACATCGAGATCCACGTGATCGCGCCGTCGGAGGAGCCCGCTCCGCGCGCCGCGGCCGAGCCTCCGCCGACGCAATGGGGCGGCTACATCCGCGGCACCGCGGCCGTCACCGTCGCCACCACGATCGGCGCGCTCGCCGGCGGCCGCCTCGATCTGCCCGACGACGTCATGCTCTACCTGTTCGCGATCATGCTCGCCGCGCTCGGCGGCCGTGGTCCCGGGCTCGCGGCGGCCGCGCTCTCGGTCGCCGCCTACGACTTCTTCTTCATCCCGCCGCGCTACACGCTTGTCGTCTCCGACATTCGCCATCTCATGACGTTCGCCGTCATGTTCACGGTCGGCACCGCGCTCGGCTCGCTCGTCGCACGGCTGCGCCACGCCGAGGCGGCCTCGCTGCAGCGCGAACGCCGCACCGCCGCGCTGCTCGCATTCACGGCCGACTCCGCCGCGGCACGCGATGTCGCCGATGTCGCCGCGGCGGTCGTCGCGCACGTCGAGGATGCGCTGGCGGCACCGACGGTTGTACTAGCGCCGGTCGCCGACGGCACGCTCAGCGCGCTCGCCGGCTTGCAGCCGCTCGCCGAGAACGAGATGGCCGTGGCGCGGTGGGCGCACGAGCATGGGCGCCCCGCAGGTCGCGGCACCGACACGTTGCCCGCGGCTCGTCTGCTCGCGGTGCCGCTCGGCGCGGATGCCGGCGTCGCGTGCGTCCAGATCGAGCGCGCTCGCCGGCGCATCGATCTCGAGGGGCGGCGGCTGATCGAGGCGATCGCACGTCAGGCCGGCGTGGCGATCGCGCGGCTGCGGCTCGCCGGGGAGGCGCGCGAGGCGGCGTTGCGCGTGCAGGCGGAGGAGCTGCGCAGCTCGCTGCTGTCGACGGTCTCGCACGATCTCCGCACGCCGCTCGCGATCATCACGGGCACGGCGAGCGAGCTGCGCGACCGCACCGTCGGCGCCGACCGCGAGTCACTCGATACGATCGTCGACGAGACGCGCCGGCTGACGAAGATCCTCGAGAACCTGCTCGCGATCACGCGCGTCGAGTCGGGCGCGGACGTGAAGCGCGAGTGGGTCCCGGTCGAGGAGATCGTCGGCGCGGCCCTCGCGCGCACCGAGAGCGTGCTCGCCGGGCGCGACGTCGCGATCCACGTCGATGCGGAGCTCGGCGTCGAGGTCGATCCGGTGCTCACCGAGCAGCTGCTGTTGAACCTGCTCGAGAACGCCGCGAAGCACACGCCCGCGGCGACGCCGATCGAGATCCGCGCGTTGCGAGATGGCGTTGGCGTGGCGATCGAAGTGTCGGATCGCGGTCCCGGCCTGCCGCCCGGCCCGCCGGAGCAGGTGTTCGCGAAGTTCTTCCGCGGACCGGATACGCGCACGGCCGGCGCCGGCCTGGGCCTCGCCGTATGCCGCGGGATCGCCGTCGCGCACGGAGGGCGCATCGAAGCATTGCGTCGCGATGGCGGCGGCGCGACGTTTCGGGTCTGGCTTCCCGGCGGCGATGCTCCGCGCGGCGAGGCGCCTCCCGAGGCCGCATGACCGAACCTGCCGACACCGTGCTCGTCGTCGAAGACGAGGCTCCGATGCGGCGCTTCGTGCGCTCCGCGCTCGCCACGCACGGCTTCCGCGTCGTCGAAGCGGGCACGCTCGCCGAAGCCGAGGGCCTCGCGACCGAGTCGCCGCCCGAGCTCGTGCTGCTCGACCTCGGGCTCCCTGACGGCGACGGGCTCGATCTGCTGACCCGGCTGCGCGAGTGGTCGCAGGCGCCGGTGATCGTGCTTTCGGCGCGCGGCCGCGAGGAGGACAAGGTCAAGGCGCTCGATGCGGGCGCCGACGACTACCTGACCAAGCCGTTCGGCACGAGCGAGCTGCTCGCCCGCATCCGCGTCGCGCTCCGGCACGCGCGCGCGCAGAAGGCGCCGGACGATCCGATCATCGCGATCGGCCCGATCCGCATCGATCAGGCGCGGCACGAAGTCGGCGTCGATGGCGCGCAGGTTCACTTGACGCCGATCGAGTTCAAGCTGCTCGTGCTGCTCGCACGGCACGCCGGCAAGGTGCTGACGCACCGCCAGCTGCTGCACGAGGTGTGGGGGCCAAGGTCGACGCACCAGACGCACTATCTCCGCGTGCACATGGCGGCGCTGCGACGGAAGGTCGAGGCGGATCCGGCGCGCCCGAAGTGGCTGATCACGGAAGCGGGCGTCGGGTATCGGTTGCGGGACTCGTAGCGGCGCGTGCGTTCACCTCGCGTCTCCGACGCTGGACGTGCGCCGGAGATGTAGGCGCTCGGGCCTCGGTCGGGGGCTCGCCTCGCGCGCCGCTTGCGCACGCGCCGCGCCACGCGCATGGCTTCAGCCACGTCTGCGATCGCACACCGCACGCGCGCGTGTCACGGCGCGTGCGCGCGGCGCGCGTCGGCCGAGAGCCCCCGACCTTCGGCGCCCCGGAGCACAAGGGGGAGCACCACGCACGGGCACGGGCGGGTGCGGTGAACGCGCACGGGGAGGGTGGGTGCGGTGAGCGCGCACGGGCAGTGCGGATGCGGTTCGCGCGCACGGGCAGTGCGTGCGATTCGCGCGCGCCGGCACGATCGTGAAGTTGCCCCGGTTCCGTGGACACCGATGATGAGAAACGGAGACACGGATGAAGGATCGAAAGTCGAAGTACCCGCCTGAGTACAAGCGGCGCATGGTCGAGCTCGTCAGAGCCGGCCGCACCATTCCTTCGCTCGCAGCGGAGTACGGGGTCTCGTACAGCGCGATTCGTAAGTGGGTCAACGACGCGGACCGCGCTGCGATGAAGAATCTCGACGGAGTCGCGCCCGGTGCCCAGACGGAGCTCGTGCGGCTGAGGGCTCGCGTTGTCGAGCTCGAGGAGGAGCGCGAGATCCTAAAAAAAGCGTCGGCCTGGTTCGCCCAGGAAGCGACTCGTACGCCGCCGAGGCGTTCGGGTTCGTGAAGGCGCACCAGGCCGTGCACTCGATTAGCCTCATGTGCCGTCTGCTCGATGTCTCCCGAAGCGGCTACTACGCGTGGCTTCACCGTAAGCCGTGCGAGCGCAAGAAGCAGGACGCGTTGCTGGCGGCTGAGATTGAGCGGAGCCACGCGGCATCGCGAGGCACGTACGGAGCGCCTCGGATCCAGGTTGACCTGACGGAGCTCGGCGACGCCGTGAGCAAGAAGCGGATCGCGCGTGTCATGCGCGAGATCGGGGTCGAGGGCGTGACGCGTCGGAAGAAGCACGTCACGACGATCCGCGACGACGCGGCAACAGCGGCGCCGGACCTCGTCGACCGAGACTTCTCGACGACGGGACCGAACCAACTCTGGGTCGCCGACATCACATACGTGCCGACGTTCGAGGGGCACCTGTACCTCGCTGTCGTCTTGGATGCGTGGAGCCGAAAGATCGTCGGATGGTCGATGCAGGATCACCTGTTCACCGACCTCGTCGTTGAAGCCTTCGACATGGCGGTGGCACAACGAACGCCGAAGGACGTCATCCACCACTCCGACCAGGGCTGCCAGTACACGTCGTTCGTCTTCAGCGCTCGCTGCGCAGAAGCTGGCGTGCAGCCGTCGATGGGCTCGGTCGGCGACGCCTACGACAACGCGATGTGCGAGTCGTTCTTCGCGACCCTCGAGTGCGAGCTGCTCGACCGCGTTCGTTTCCGCACGCGTGCGGAGGCCGACCGAGAGCTGTTCGAGTTCATCGAGGGCTTCTACAACCCACGTCGTCGCCACTCGGCGCTCGACTACCTGTCGCCAACGGAGTACGAACAGATCCACGCCTGGGCAGCTTGAGTCGAACACCAACTGTCCACTGAAGCGGGGCAAGCCCATCGTCCGCAGGGATCGGCTGTCCGGAAGCCGGACGTCTAACATCGTCTCGCACATAGTTGATCGTGCTTGACGCATTTTGATCCAGCGAGCCGATGGCGGCACGAGGCGCGGTGTTTTCTCGTCGAGGAATCGCTCTCGTGCGTTCTCGCGCACGTTTGCGATCGAAACCGTTCGCGCGCGTTGAGCGAGCGAATTTCGCGCGCGGAGCGCGCGCCAGAGCGCCCGAAAACTGCGTGGTACATCTGGTCTTTCCACCAAGGAGTGTGTCGTGGTCGCGTATGCGTTTCCGCAGCTGGTGATGTCGAGGGCCTGTGAGGTGAGCGAGGTCGAGGAGTGGAAGGCGGTGTTCACGCAGCTCAAGCGCGTGGCGAAGAAGCGTGCGGCGCTCGATCGCGAGGAGCTCGAGCTGATCCGGCGGGCGATTCGTGTCGCGCTGTGGCGGCACCTGGGGTTGACGTCGATCCGCGAGGTGCTGGAGCGCGAGTGTGGGTACGGGCCGCATGTTGCGTCGGAACGCGTGCGCGTGGCCGAGGCGCTCGACTCGATGCCGGAGCTCGAACGCGCGCTCGGTGACGGCGAGCTGAGCTACTCGGCGGTGCGTGCGATCTCGCGGGTGGCGACGAACCGCACCGAAGTGGCGTGGATTGCGGCGTGTCGCGGCAAGAACCAGCGCCAGATCGAAGAGCTGCTCGCCGAGCGCGAGGTCGGCGACCGGCCCGAGACGCCGCGCAAGCCCGACCTGCGCGCGAAGGACCGCACGTATCGCGGGATCACGCCCTCGACCGAAGCGGCGCTCGAGCTGGCGCGGCGCGACCTGCAGGAGGAGATGGGCGAACGGCTCGACGACAACCAGCTGCTCGCGCTGCTCGCGGAGCGGCATCGAAGTGGCGGGTCGCGCAAGAAGGCGCGTGCGCAGATCGTGGTCACGGTGTGCCCGGCGTGTGAAACGGGGCGGCAGCTCGTCGGCAACCGGCAGATCGCGCTGCGGCCCGAGGAGCTGGCGCGCGCGTGCTGCGATGCGCAGCGCGTCGACGTGACGGGTGCGCGGCGCGCCGTGCAAGATGTGACGCCTGCGCTGCGCGAGAAGGTGCTGCTGCGCGATCACGGGAAGTGCCGCGTGCCGGGGTGTCGCGCGGCGGCGAACATCGAGGTCCATCACATCGAGCCGCAGGAGCTTGGTGGCCCGCACACGATGGAGAACCTGATCGCGCTGTGCGATGGCCATCATGCGGCTCATCACCGCGGCGACATCACGATCGAAGGGCCCGCGAGCGCGGCGGTGATCGTTAACGTCGCGGCCGAGCGTGCGGATGTGGCGGCGGCGAATGCGGATGCGGCGGCGGCGAATGCGAATGTGGCAGGCGCGAGTGCGGATGCGGCGGGCGCAAACGACGGCGCGAACCACGATGCCGCCGCGGTGGATTGCGAAGACATTGTCCACGTGGACAATTGGTCTGACCGCGAGCGGGTGATCGACGGAGCGGCCGCGGCCATCGGGCGTGTAAACGTGGCGATGCGCTCCGATGCGGTGCTCGCGCTCACCACGCTCGGCTTCACGAAGACCGAGGCGCGCCGGGCGGTCGACGGGGCGCTCGACGACGATCCGCGCACGCTCGACGAGCTCTTGCGCGGCGCGCTGCGGCGCTGCCCGGCGTGACGAAGCGGGGCGCGCACGAGCTGTCGGCTCGCGTCGTGACCGCGAGGGCGCGCACGAGCTGCCGCTCGCGTCGTGACCGCGAGGGCGCGCACGAGCTGCGGGCTCGCGTCGTGGCCACGAGGGCGCGCACGCGCTGCCGGCTCGCGTCGTGACCGCGAGGGCGCGCGGGCTGCCGGCTGGCGTGCGCACGGCCGGCGCGGCGCCCCGCTCGACGAGCGTTTTGCGCGTTGCTTGCGCGTCGGTCGTGCGAGCATGGGGCGTGCCGACGTACCTCGACGCGCTGGGGATCGCGGTCGACTCCTCGCCGGCGATGCTCGCGTACTGGGATCGCAATCAGCGCTGCCTGTTCGCGAACCACGCCTACCTGCGCTGGTTCGGCAGGCCGGCGGAGCGCATGGTCGGCATCACGATGCGCGAGCTGCTCGGGCCGCTGTATGCGCTCAACTTGCCGCACATCGAGGCGGCGCTGCGCGGCGAGCGTCAGGAGTTCGAGCGCGAGATTCCCGATCCGGCGGGAGGCCCGCCGCGATTCTCGCTCGCGACGTACGTGCCGCACGTTGTGGATGGCGCGGTGCTCGGCTTCGTCGCGCACGTTGCCGAGGTGACGCGGCTCAAGCAGGTCGAGGCGGAGCTCCGCGAGGCACTCGCGCAGGTTCGCACGCTGCGCGGGCTGATCCCGTTGTGCGCGTGGTGTCGCAAGATCCGCAACGACCAGGGCGCGTGGCAGAGTCTCGAGCAGTATCTCGCGGAGCATACCGATGCGTCGATCACGCACGGCATGTGCCACGAGTGTGCAGAGAAGCTGCGCTAGAGCTCGATCTGGAGGCCCAGCTCGACGACGCGGTTCGGCGGCAGGTTGAAGAATGCGGTCGGCGGGCGCGAGTTGCGCGCGAGGAACGTGAACAGCATCTTGCGCCAGCGCGCGATCTTGCCGGCGCCGCTCGTCAGGAGCGTCTGGCGGCCGAGGTAGTAGGTGGTGTCGGCCGGGTTGACGATCAGGCCCTGGCGCTCGCACTTGTTGAGGATCTTGGGGACGTTCGGCTGCTGCATGAAGCCGACGCGCGCGATCACGCGATAGAAGCCGTGCTTGAGCTCGCGGACCTGCAGCGACTGGTTGCCGATCGCGAACGGGATGTTCTCGGTGACGACCGAGAGCAGTACGACCTGCTTGTGCAGGACCTTGTTGTGCTTGACGTGATGGAGCAGGACGTTCGGCATGCCGTCGATGCCGGAGGACATGAAGACGGCGGTGCCGGCGACGCGGGGGAGCGGGGTCTCGCCGATGTCCTGGAGGAACAGCTCGTCGGGGATCGTGCCGGTCTCCATCGTCTTGGAGAGCTCGAAGCGGCCGCGCCACCAGGTGGTCATGATCGTGAACACGCCGACGCCGACCGCGAGCGGGAACCAGCCGCCGGCCGCGATCTTCTCGGTGTTGGCGGCGAAGAACGCGAGATCGATCGAGACGAACGGGATGAACAGCGCGAGCGCGGCCGGCAGGCTGTAGCCCCAGTTGCGCCGGCAGACGAGGAAGTAGAGGTACGACGTGATCGCCATCGTGCCGGTGACCGCGATGCCATAGGCGGCGGCGAGCGCCGACGATGACTTGAATGCGAGCACGAGCGCGACCGAGGCGACCATCAGCAGCCAGTTGACCTCGGGGATGTAGATCTGGCCTTCGGCGCGGTGCGACGTGTGGACGACGGTGACGCGCGGGACGTAGCCGAGCTGCACGGCCTGGTTGGTGAGCGAGAACGCGCCCGAGATCAGGGCCTGCGACGCGATGATCGCGGCCATCGTCGCGAGGATGATCATCGGGATCAGGAACGGGCCGCCCGACACGAGGTCGTAGAACGGGTTCGTGACCTTCGTGCCTTCCTCGAGGTAGAGCGCGCCCTGGCCGAAGTAGTTGAGGATGAGGCCCGGGAACACGACGAGGAACCAGGCGTAGCGGATCGGCTTCTTGCCGAAGTGACCCATGTCGGCGTAGAGCGCCTCGCCGCCGGTGATGCAGAGGACGACCGCGCCGAGCATCAAGAAGCCGAGCTTGCCGTGGCCGGCGAGGAACGAGACCGCGTGGTGCGGGCTCATCGCGCCGAGGATCGACGGATTGCGCAGGATGAACGGCACGCCCGCGGCGCCGATCGCGACGAACCACAGCAGCATGATCCAGCCGAAGACGGCGCCGATGCGCGCGGTGCCCCAGCGCTGCACCCAGAACAGGCCGATCAGGATCGCGGCGGTCATCGGCACGATCAGCTCGACGAACCTCGGGCTCTGCTCCGAGAGGCCTTCGATCGCGCCGAGGACCGAGACGGCCGGCGTGATCACGCCGTCGCCGTAGAGCAGGCCGGCGCCGAACAGCGCGAGCAGGATCGGGGCGGCCAGCCGGGTCCGCCGCGGCGTCTTGTCGTTCTGCTGGACCAGCGCGGCGAGCGCGAGGATGCCGCCTTCGCCCTTGTTGTCCGCGCGCATGATGAAGATGAGGTACTTGACGACGACGACGAGCACGAGCGCCCAGAAGAAGAGCGACGTGATGCCGAAGACGGCGGACTCGTCGGGCTTGAGCGTGCCGCGCTCGGGATTCGGCGTGAACGCCTCGCGCATCGCGTAGAGCGGCGACGTGCCGATGTCGCCGTAGACGACGCCGAGCGCACCGAGCGAGAGCCAGGTCAGCTCCTTGACGCTCTTCGGCTCGTGCCCGTGCGCGGCGGCTGCGCGATGGTGCGAGTGGCCAGTCGGATCGGCCCGTGATGCGGCGGCGGCGTCGGTCATGGCGGGCGCTATCGGCCCGTGCCGTGCGTACCACGCCTTTCCAGCGCGGGTCCAATGGTGGGTATCCGTTCAGATACGGTGAGTTGCGCGCCAGCAACTTGTGGGAATGCGCGTTGCGAGCGATTTTCCGCGCCATGAAGCGACTCCTCTTGATTGCCCTGATTGCCGCGTGCGGCGGTAAGTCCTCCTCGACGACCACGACGCCGACGCCGCCCGCAGGCTCCGGTGCGGGTGCCGAGACGGAGAAGCCGCTTCCGAACGTGCCGTTCGACGATCTGGACCAGGATCAGCGTGCGCAGTTCATGAAGGAGAAGGTCGTTCCGGCGATGAAGACGGTGTTCCAGAACCACGACGCGAAGGCGTACGCCGATTTCGGATGCAAGACGTGTCACGGCAAGGAGGCCGAGAAGGGCCACTTCGACATGCCGAACCCCGAGCTGCCGAAAATCGGTAAGTCGACGGACTGGTCGAAGTTCAAGAAGGAAGACATCGAGTGGATGAAGAACGACGTCAAGCCGGCGATGGCGAAGATCCTCCAGCAGCCCGAGTGGTCGCCGGAGAATCCGAAAGGCTTTGGCTGCGTCGAGTGTCATCCCGCGGCTGAGTGACGCGCGTCAGCGCGCACCGTCGCGTTCACGAGCCGGAAACACGGCCGAAGCGCGGCGGATGCGAGGGCATGCGCGTTGCAGTCATGACTCTCCATAAAGGGAGGACGTCATGGCTGATAACCAGAACCGCAACCAGAATTCTAACCAGAACAAGGGCCAGGTCTCGCAGAAGCCGCAGCGGCCCGACGAGCAGGAGCAGGGCGAGCGGCAGCGGTCGGCGAACAAGGATGTCGACAAGGACATCGGCAACGAGAACCGTCAGGTCCAGAAGGACATCGACACCGACGAGACCGACGAGGGACAGGACCAGGACGAGACCGAGGTCACCCAGCGCAACCCGCGCATGGGCGATGACGACACCGGCCGTCGCTAGGTAACCCTCCGTACCGATCCTGAGCCTGCTAAGCTCCTCGTGAGCGATGCAGGCTCATGATCTTTCGGCGCACGCGCATCACGAGCGCGAGGAGGCCCACAACCGGGCTGGCGAGCGCCGCACGCGCTGGGTCGTCGCGATCACCGCGATCATGATGGTCGGCGAGCTGATCGTCGGCTCGCTCACCGGCTCGGTCGCGCTGACCGCCGACGGCTGGCACATGGGGACGCACGTCGGCGCGCTCGGCCTGACGCTCGTCGCCTACTGGTACGCGCGCACGCACGCGACGAACGATACGTTCAGCTTCGGCACCGGGAAGATCTACGCGCTCGCCGGCTTCACCAGCGGCATCTTGCTCGGCGTGGTCGCGATCTTCATGGCGAAGGAAGGTATCGACCACCTGATCCACAAGCCGCCGGTTGCGTATCGCGAGGCGCTGCCGGTCGCCGCGCTCGGCCTCGTCGTCAACATGGTGTCGGCGCTGTTGCTCGGCGCGCACCATCACTACGGGCACGACCACGGTCATGGTCACGGGCATGACCACGACCACGATCATGATCACGACCACGATCACGATCATCCGCATCCGCCCAAGGCGGGCACGCTCGACTTCAACCTGCGCGCCGCGTACATCCACATCCTCGCGGACGCGTTCACGTCGCTGCTCGCGATCGCGGCGCTGTCGCTCGGCTGGTGGGCGGGCCTGTGGTACCTCGATCCGATGATGGGTCTCGTCGGCGGCGGCGTGATCCTGTGGTGGACGATCGCGCTGTGCCGGCAGGCGGGTCGCCAGCTGCTCGACGTCGTGTCGTCGCCGGAGCACGAGGCGGTCGTGAAGCAGAAGCTCGAGGCAATCGATGACGTGCGCGTCGCGGACCTACATGTATGGGAGCTCGGTCCCGGGCGCCGCAGCTGCATCGTCTCGCTGGTGACGACGACGCCGCGCGACATCGCGGTCTATCGCGAGGCGGTGCTCGACGCGCTGCCGATCGCGCACCTGACGATCGAGGTCCATCAGTGCGGGCTCGAGCATCATGCCCACGCGAGTGGGACCTCGGTTGCTCACGCGCACGAGCACTGACGACGATCGTTTGCACGTTGCCCACATGTGCGTCACCACATGTCGCGACGTTGCGACCTTGGCGCGACCGTTGCTCTAGCGGGGCGCGTGAGGGCACTACTACTGCTGGTGGCAGTGGTCGGTTGCGCGCAGCCCGCGTCGCCGATCGAAACCGACACGCTCGAGCAAGCCGCGACCGTGTGCGGCGTCGGCCCGACGGTCAAAGGCATCGACGTCTCGTACTACCAGGGAACGATCGACTGGGCGTCAGTAAAGAATGCCGGCGTGCAGTTCGCGTTCATCCGCGTCTCCGACGGCACCGGCTTCCAGGATCCGAAGTTCGACTCGTACTGGGCCGGCTCGCGCGCGCAGGGGATCGTCCACGGCGCGTATCAGTTCTTCCGGCCGGGCCAGGATCCGATCGCGCAGGCCGACCTGCTGCTGTCGAAGATCGGCAGCCACGTCGAGGCCGATGATCTGCCGCCGGTGATCGACGTCGAGGCGGCCGATGGCCTCAGCGCATCGCAGGTCGCCGCCAAGGTCCACCAGTGGATCCAGCACGTGCAGGCCGCGATCGGCCGCGCGCCGATCGTCTACACCGGCAAATATTTCTGGCAGGACAGCGTCGGCAACCCCGACGAGACCGCATCGCCGCTGTGGCACGCGCAGTACACGACGGCGTCGTGCCCGAACATCGCCGACGCGTGGCCGAGCTGGGCGTTCTGGCAGTACACGTCGACGGGCTCGATCGCCGGCATCAGCGGCGGCGTCGACGTCGATCGCTGGAACGGCGACATGGCCTCGCTGACCGCGTTCCTGGGCAACGGCGGTCCGCCGCCGACGTGCGATCCGGTGCCGACCGCGGGCGGCGTCGTCGACGACAGCTCGCACTGTTTCGTCAACGGCGGGCCGTCGACGGGCATGCGCCACGTCACCGACGCCGGCCAGGACGGCGGCCTGACGTGGACGCACACGACCGCGAACGCGACCGAGCAGAACTTCGGCCAGTGGAACCTCAACTTCGAGACGCCCGGCCGCTATCACGTCGAGGTATCGACGGCGGCCGCGTACGCGCAGAGCAAGATGGCCGACTACGTCGTGCACACCGATAACGGCGACACCAGCGTGACGATCGATCAGACCGCGGTCGACGGCTGGCAGCCGCTCGGCGACTTCACGTTCGGCGGCGGCAGCGACGAGTACATCCACGTCGGCGACAACACCGGCGAGCCCGAGGCGAACAACGTGCAGCTCGTGTTCGATGCCGTGCGCCTGACGCCGGTCGACTACAGCGGCTCGGGCAGCGACGTCGGTGGCGGCGGCGGCGGAGGAGGCGGCAGCGACGGCACGATGGATCCGGGCAAGAAGAGCGGAGGCTGTGCCGCCGGTGGCGATGCCGCCGGCTTCACGTGGGCCGTGTGGATGGCCGCTTCTTGCGTTGCTTTCCGACGGCGGTCGGCGTCACGGCGGCGTTGATCGTCGGCGCGCCGACCATCAGGTGGCCGGCGTCGTTGTCGAGGTCCTCGCCGCGGATGTTGTTCTTGCCCTGCGACGCGACCGTGTGCGCGGCGCGGCTGACCTCGCTGACGAGCTCGCGCGAGTTGCCGGGCCACGGGCGCAGCAGGCACGCCTCGATCAGCGTCGAGTGAATCTGCAGGCCGGGCTCGCTCTGCTTGACCGCGTCGTTGACGAGGAACGCCATCTCGTCGGGGCGATCGCGCAGCGCGGGCAGCGCCACGGTGACCGCCGCGAGCTTCTGCGCGATCTCGGCGGGCATGCCGAGGTGCTCGAGCGGCATCACGGCGGTCGTCACGACGCGCAGGTTCGGGCGCGACTCGAGGAGCTTCTGCAGCGTCGACTGGTTGTTCGCACCGAGCTTGCCGACCTGCTCGAGGATCAGCGTCTCGACGTTGGGCCCGACGATCCGCTCGAGCGGCACGGCCTGGATCGTCGGATTGAACACGGCCTCGGGACGCTCGCGCACGCGCGCGTAGCCGCGAGCCATCCGGCCCTTGCCAGAGCCGGGCTCGCCGATGATCAGCAAGTTGGTGCCGGCCTGCGCCGCCTTCTCGACCTGCACCCACAGCGGGTAGGTCGACGCGCCGACGATCGCGTCGTGCCGCGTCTCGATCGACGCGCCCTCGAAGCGGCGCACGTCGTCGATCAGCACGCTGACGGTGCGGCCGGTGCGCACGACCGACGGCGCGGTCACCGTGACCTCGCGATCGATCAGCGCGTGGCCGCCGGCGTAGGTGCCGTTGCGGCTGCCGAGATCGGTCACGACGAACCGCTTGTCCTTCCACATGATCCGCGCGTGCTGGCGGCTGATGCGGTCGTCGCTCGTGGCCTGGAGCAGCTCGCGGCCGATGATCAGCCCCGCCGCCGGCACGCGGAACACCTGGACGGTAGGCTGGGCCCCCGTCCAGACGACCACGACGCCCGGGACGGGCGATTCTCCGCTCACTTCCCGAGTATACCCGTCCGAGGTACAAGCGGGCATGGCACCGGTCGTGACGTTCGACGCCGGGCAAACGCTCGTCGACCTTGACCTTGACTTCCTGGCGCGCCGGCTCGGCGAGCGCGGCGTCGAGGTCACCCCCACGCGGCTCGCGGCGGCCGCTCCCGCGGCCTGGAAGCGCTTCGACGAGCTCAATGCGGCAGGGATCGGTCATCCCTGGAAGCAGCTGATGACGACGCTTCTCGCGGGCGCCGGCGCAGACGAGCCCGCGCCGCTCGTCGACTGGCTGTGGGACGAACAGCCCCGCGCGAACCTGTGGCGCAAGCCGATCGAGCCGATCATCGCGCTCGCGAAGGAGCTGGCCGCGCGCGGCGTGCGGACCGCGGTGCTGTCGAACAGCGAGGGCGGGCTGCGCGCGCTGTTCGAGGAGATCGGGCTCGCGCACGAGTTCCACGCGATCATCGACAGCGGCGTCGTCGGCATCGACAAGCCCGACCCGCGCATCTTCGCCCACACGCTCGAGCAGCTCGGCGGTCGCGCCGAGGACGCCGTCCACATCGGCGACTCGTGGACCGCGGACATCATCGGCGCGCTCGGCGCGGGCTGGCGCGGCGCGATCTACTATCCGTCGCGCGCGAATCAGGCGCCCGCGGCGGTGCCGGCGCGAGCGGTCGTCGCGCGCGATGCCGACGAGATGCGCCGGGCGCTCACCGCGTTCGGCATCTAGCCGCGCGAGCTAGCCCGAGCCTCGACGCGCGCGCGTCCGCCGGCGCGGGCGACGAGTGTCGCGGCGATCGGCGACCACACGACGAGCACCGCGACCAGCACGCGCAGATACGCGCGCCCGGCGGCGAACGCGGAGGGCGGCGGCTTCTTCGCCGGCACGTGAACGAGCGCGACCTGCACGGCGAGCGGCGCGAGCAGATCGATCGCGAGCAGCGCCGCGACGGCGATCGCGACCGGCTTCCAGCTCGCGCGCACGGCCACCGCGCTCGCCTCGGCACTGCCTTCGCGCGCCGTCCACGCGAACAGCACGAGCAGCACGAGTGCCGGCAGCCCGCCCGCGAGCGCCCCGAGCGCGATCGCGGCCGCCGCGAGCAGCACGGGCCGCACCGTCGATAGCCGCGGCTCGACGAGCCACAGCTGCGGGATCCATGCGGTCGCCGCGAGCGCCCAGCCGACGCCGAGCTGCACGCGCAGGCCCGCCGCATCGGTCGCGACGCCCGCGCGCACGGCGAACAGCTCCCACGGGAGTAGCGCGACGAGCGTCAGCACGGCGAGCCGGACGGCGTGCTTCACGGGGCGATCCTATCCCAGCGCTGCAGCCGTCCGCGCACGCCGCCGAGATCGATGGAGACGTCGCGCGCGAGCCGGAGGCCGGCGCGTTCGGCGGCGGCGTTCGTGTGCTTCGCGGCGGGCGTGATCCAGACGAGCCGGCCGCGGGGCGCGAGCGCGCGCGCAAAGCCGGGCAAGGCGGCGACCAGCAGCGCGGCCGCATCGACGTGCACGCGGCTGCCGAGCGGAGGGTTCGTGACGATCAGATCGACCGGCGGCGGCGCGTGCGTGCGTGCATCGGCGATCGCGAGCTTCGCGTCGACCTTCGCGGCGGCGAGGTTCTCGCGCGCAGCGGCGAGCGCGGTCTCGTCGAGATCCGTGCCGAGCAGCGTGCACGGGCCGAGACGCGCACGCTCGACGAGCTCGGCCCCCGAGCCGCAGAACGGATCCCACACGCGCTCACCGGCCTGCGCGCCGGCGACGAACGCGAGCGCGGCCGCGACGGTCGGATGCGATGCGGCCGGCACCTCGGCGACGCGCCACGCGAACCGCGGGTCGTCCGCGCGCCGCGGCACGAGCTCGAGCGCACCCTCGTCGACGAGCACGTCCCACACGGTCTGCGTCGGATCGTTGACGAGCTCCGGCGCCCGCGCCGCGACATCGCGTGCGATGTGCCAGACCAGCGCGCGGCGGTGGCCGCTCGGGAAGCCGAGGCGCCAGCGGATCGGGCCGCGCGTCATCGCGCGCAGCAGGTTGCGCACGTCGGGCGCGGTCAGCGCGTCGACGATCGCGCGCGCGACCTCGGCATCGCTCGCATCGCGGCGAGACCCGCGCAGCGGCACGCGCAGCCCGGCGGTCGCCCACAGCCGCCACTGCCACAGCGCGTCCCACCGCGCGACGCGCGTCTCGACCCACGAGTCGGTGCTCGCGTCGACGCGCGCCGTGCGGCCGAGCTCCTCGACGAGCAGCGCGCCGAGCCCGGTCTTGCATCGCAGCCGCACGACAAACGGCAGCGCCACGGTCGCGTCGATCGTCGAGTCGGCGGTGCGGCCGGCGTCGCGCTCGATCATCAGCAGCGCGCGGTCGCGCCGGCGCGCGAGCTCGGCATCGCGGCCCGGATCGAGCGCGCGCAGCCGGGCGAGCACGTCGGGGCCGCCGAGCTTGCCGAGCGCCTCGACCAGCGTGCGCAGCTCGTCGGGCGGCGCGTCGCCGGCGGCGAGGCGGGCGAGCAGGGCGTCTCGTGCGTCGTCGCCGCCGAGCTTGCCGAGCGCACTCTCCGCCGCGCGGCGCACGCGGACGCCGGGATCCGTCACGCGCGCGAGCAGCTCGGTGCGGGCCGCGCCGTCACCCGCGCGCGCGAGCAGGCCGAGGGCCGCCACGACCCGGGCGCGGCCGCCTTCGTCGGGCAGATCGAGGCGCGCGGCGAGCGCGGCGCGCGCGGCGTCGCCGAGCTTCGCGAGCACGGCGGCGGCCTTGTCGTGATCCGCGATCACGAGCTCGACCAGCGCGGGCGCATCGCGCTGCGCCGGCGTGAAGCTCGGCTTGCCGAGCTCCTTGGCGAGATCGAAGTCCGCGGCGCGCGCCATGCGCGCAGACTAGCTCACCAGCCGGTGCCGGCGACCTGGCGCGTCGCCACGTTGAGACGATTCCACACGTTGACAACGGCGACGTGCAGCACGAGCGCGGCGAGCTGGCGCTCGTCGAAGTGCTTCTTCGCGTCGTCCCACACTGTATCGGGCACTCCGTCGTCGGCGATCCGCGTGACGGCCTCGGTCAGCGCGAGCGCCGCGCGCTCCGCATCGGTGAAGAACGGCGAGTCGCGCCATGCGGCGACCGTCAGCAGGCGCTGCGGCGTCTCGTCGGTCTTCATCTTCGTGTGGAGCTCGAGGCAGAACGCGCAGCCGTTGATCTGACTCGCGCGCAGATGCACCAGATGGCGGAGCTTCTCGGGCAGGATGGGGTCGGCGACCTTGGCGAGCGCCTGGGCCGGCGCGAGCGCCTCGGGCAGGATCATCGCGGGGTTACGGATACGAGCTTGCATGAATCGACTCCTTGTCACATCGAACGTTCGTCGTTCGTCAACCTCATGACGGAGCAGCCATGACGGATGTGACATCGACCTTCGAAGCGAGCCGCGCGCACCTGCGGCAGGTCGCGTACCGGATGCTCGGATCCGCGGCGGAAGCAGACGATGCGGTTCAGGAGGCGTGGCTGCGGCTCCAGCGCAGCGACACCGGCGACGTCGCGAACCTCACCGGCTGGCTGACGACGGTCGTCGCGCGCGTGTGCCTCGACATGCTGCGCCGCCGCCGCGAGGCACCGCTCGACCAGGCGCCGGCGCAGGCGATCGATCCGCGCGACGACGCGCAGCTTGCCGAGCACGTCGGGCTCGCGATGCTGGTCGTGCTCGAAGCGCTCGATCCGGCGGAGCGGATCGCGTTCGTGCTGCACGACGTGTTCGGCGTGCCGTTCGACGAGATCGCCGACATCGTCGGCAAGTCGGCCGAGGCGACCCGCCAGCTCGCGAGCCGCGCACGCCGCCGCGTCCGCGGGGTTCCGGTCGACGAGGCGCTGCTCGCGTCGCAGCGCACGACCGTCGAGCGCGTGATCGCCGCGCTGCGCGCACGCGACGTCGAGGCGCTGGTCGCCCTGCTCGATCCGGAGGTCGTCGTGCGCGCCGGCGGTCGTACGATCCACGGTGCGCGCACCTGGGCCGAGAACGCGCGCGCGTACTCGACGGCGCATCCCGAGGCGCACGTCGGGCTCGTGCCGGCGCTGCTCGACGGCGTGCCCGGGGCGATCCTCGCGCCCGCTGGTCAGCTGCGGCGCGCGCTGCGCTTCACGTTCGATGGCGCGCGCGTCGTCGCCGTCGACATCACCGACGTCGTCTCGCAGATCGAAGTCTCCGCCTTCTAGCGGCGGTTCTTCTTGCGCGCGGCCTTCTCGGCCTTGCGCTTGTCGCGTGCCTTCTGCTTGTCGTTGTTGCGCTGGCCGCCGACGAGGCTCTTCGTGCCCGGCGGCGTGTAGCCCTTCGGCATGCCGGGGATGTTGCCGACCGGCAGGCCCGGCAGGTTCGGCATGTTCGGCATGCCGCCCGGGCCGGCCATGCCTTCGAGCCCCGGCGGCAAGCCGCCGCCCTGCATCAGCGCGTTGATGTCCATGCCGGCGAGCTTCTTCATCTGGCTGAACTGCTTGAAGCCGGGGATCTTGCCCATCAGGCCGGTCGACGCGCCGAGCTGCACCATCATCTGGCGCATCTGCGCGAACTTCTGCAGCAGGTCGCGGACCTCTTGCTCGCCGCGGCCCGAGCCCTTCGAGATGCGGATGACGCGGCGGTTGTCGAAGTCGGCGCGGCGGCGCTTCGCCATCTTGCCGCTCGTCGTCGCGAAGTCTTCCCACGACGTCGTGACGAACACCTGCGGGTTCGTGCGCTCCTCGATCGTCATCGACGAGATCATCGCCTCGATCTTGACGAGCTCCTTGTCGTCGAGATTGACGCCCTCGGGCAGGCCGCCCGAGAAGAACGGCAGCTTCTCGAACAGGTCCTTGAGCGAGCCCATCTTCTGGATGAGCCGGATCTGCTCGAGGAAGTCCTGCATGTCGAACTTGCCCTTGAGCATGCGGAGGGCGTCTTCCTCCGCCTTCTCCGCGTCGACGACCTGCTCGAAGTCCTTGACCAGGCCGACGATGTCGCCCATGCCCAGGATGCGCGACGCGAGGCCTTCGGGCCGGAACTCCTCGAGCTTGTCGAGCGACTCGCCCATGCCGAGGAACTTGATCGGCTTGCCCGTGATCTCCTTGACCGACAGCGCCGCGCCACCGCGCGCATCGCCGTCGAGCTTGGTCATGATCACGCCGTCGAGGTTGAGGCGCTTGTTGAACGTGTCGGCGACGTTGACGGCGTCCTGGCCGGTCATCGCATCGAGGACGAGGAAGATGTTCGCCGGCGTGACCGCCTTGTCGATGTCCTCGAGCTCCTGCATCAGCGGCTCGTCGATCGCGAGCCGGCCGGCGGTGTCGAAGATCACGACGTCGCACCCCTTCACGGCGGCCTGCTCGTTCGCCTCGCGGCAGATCGTGACCGGATCCTTGCCCTCGGCCGAGTAGACCGGCATGTCGAGCTGGCGGCCGAGCGTCTTGAGCTGCTCGACCGCGGCCGGGCGATAGATATCCGCGGCGACGAGCAGCGGCTTCTTCTTGTGCGTCTTCTCGAGGTAGCGCGCGAGCTTGCCGACGGTGGTCGTCTTACCGGAGCCCTGCAGGCCGGCGACCATGATCCCGGTCGCGCCCTTCTTCGCCCACTTCAGCTCGGTCTGGACCGGGCCCATCATCTTGATGAGCTCGTCCTGGCAGATCGCGACGAACGCCTGCTCCGGAGTGATCGTGCGCGTGCCGTATTCCTGGCTCTTCGCGCGCAGCTCGACCTGCTTGCCGCGCGCCTGCTCCTTGACGCGCTCGAGGAACCGCTTGACGACGCGGAACTCGACGTCGCCTTCGAGCAGCGACAGCCGGACGTCGCGGAGTGCTTCGTCGATGACGTCGTCGGTGAGCTCGGCGACGCCGGTCAGCCGCTGGCGAGCGGCGCGAAAGCCTTTGGCGAGGGTCTCCAGCACAGACGGTCCCTATACCATGCTAGGGGCCAGGCTCGTAGACGACGAGATAGGCGTAATCCGCCTGGAGAGTCTGGGTGAACAGCCCTGGATTCCCGGTCCGGACCTCGGGCGGCGCGGCGGCCGCATCGGCCATCGGCTGGGTGCCCGTGCAGTCGAGGTTTGTCGACGAGTAGGCGAGCCGCAGGTGGCCCGAATCGCCGACCTGGAAATTCGCACCGAGCTGGTACTGGCCGTTGATCGAGTACGGAGCCATGAACATCTGCAGCTCGAGGTTGCGCGTGCTCGCGACCTGCGGGTTGTCGTACATGCCGCAGCGATAGCCGCCGTTGCCGCTCGCGCTGTTCTCGGCGAGCACCTCGACCGAGCGATAGTTCAACGTCGTCGTCGGCAGCGCGCTGATCGTGTACGCGGTCTCGACCCAGCCGTGGTCCGACACCAGCGGTGCGACGCCGACGTGGCCGGGCGGCACGCGCAGCTTCCCGGCGACGACGGTGATGCCGCCGTCGAGCGTCCAGCCGGCAGGCATCGCGTCGAACGGCTCGAACAGCGCGATGTGATCGGGCGCGCTCGGCTCGGGATCGCACGCGTCGCCGACGCCGTCACCATCGCTGTTCGCCTGGCTCGTGTTCGCGGTTGCCGGGCAGTTGTCGCAGACGTTGCCGACGCCATCTCCATCCTCGTCGCTCTGGTTCGCGTTCGCGACGTCGGGGCAGTTGTCCTGCGTATCGGGCACGCCGTCGGCATCGCGGTCGCCGGGCGGGCCGTCGATCGCGCGCGCGTCGATCGCGGTGTCGATCGCAACGGCGGCATCGGCGATCGTGCGCTCGCACGTGTGCGTCAGCGGTGCGCAGAGAAGGCCGCTCGGGCACTCGCCGCCGCTCCCACATGCTGCGCCCGACGGCGGCGCCGGGCTGTAGCAGCCGGCGAGACAGGCCGCGAGCAGCAGGGCGCGCACACGGCATTGTAGCCCTAGGCGCCCCGAGCATTGCGGATCGAAGAACCGGAGGGCACGAAAGCGCGAAAGCGCAAAACCAACACTTCGCGGTTCGCGTTTTCGTGCCAATCCGGGGACTAGCCGCGGCCGGGCTGGCGTGCGATCGATCTCACCTCGGGGTCGGGATCCAATGCCAGGCGGTCGGCGATGTCGGTGCCGAGCGTCGGCCGGCGCACCCAGGCGGCGCGGGCGACGACGGCGCGGATCGTCGGATCCTGATCGGTCGCGAGATGATCGAGGATCACATCGTCGCCGACGAGGCGGAACGGGAACTCGAGCGCGTGGGCGATCGCGATGCGGCGCAGTGCGTCCTCGCTGAGCGCCCAGGTCGTCGCGAGGTGCGTCGCCTCGAGTGGCGGTTGCTCGCACAGCGTGTGCGCGAGCTGGCGCCCGAGCATCGACGCCGCGTCGCACGGATCGAGGTTCTCGCGATCGATCGGGACATTCGCATCGAGCTCGGCGCTCGGCGCGGCGGCCGCGCTGGCCGTACCCGGCGATCCGGAAAGAGCGAGCACGGCGAGCAAGCGCCGCAGGGAGATCCTGTGCATGGGCGCGGGCAACGTGGTCACGGTGTCCCTCGACGTCAAGACAGCTGCAGGGGCTGAAACATTCCTGGTAGCCTCCCCGACCGATGAGGAGAGCCGTGTGGATCCTCGCCGCTTGTGGAGGTCACGCGGCGCCGCCCCCGCCCGCTGCGCCGGTGGCGCCATCTGCCCCGCACGCGGAGACGCGCCCCGCCGAGCCGCCGCCGCCGCCGCCCTCCGCCCCCGTGGATCCCGCGTCCGGGGCGCTGCGCTGCGCGATGCAGCCGACGGATGACCTCGTGATCGACGGGCTCATCGATGACTGGCGCGACGTCGCGATCGCGGCGCGCGTCGGCGCGGCTCCCGACGGCCAGATCGCGCTGCGCTGCGTGTGGGACGGCAAGTACCTCGCGTTCGCCGCGAGCATCATCGACGACAAGATCGTGCGCGTCCCGTCGGGCCACGGCCACGAGGACCACGTGTCGTTCGCGCTCGCGGCGGGCGGCAAGCCGATGCGGTTCGATGTCTATCCCGGCACCTCGATCGCAAAGCCGCGCTCGACCGGCGCGCCCGCGCAGATCGGCGACTCGCTGCAGCCAAACGGCTTCTCGATCGAAGCGCGCGTGCCCGCGGCCGCGATCCCCGGCTTCGGCGGCTCGACGCCGCAGATCGATGTGCGCGTCGTGTTCCACGACTCGGATCGCGCGACCGGCGGCGACGATAGCGACCTCGAGATCGCGCAGCCGCTCGAGCTCTCCGATCGCAAGGACCTGCTCGATGACTTCCTGCACACCGTGCACCTGGCGAAGTCCGACATCACGCGCGACGAGCTCGTCGACCTCGATCCGGATCGCAAGGGCAAGGAGCGGCTCGTCGCGGGCGGCACCGTGATCGGCGTGCTCACCGATCAGTTCGCGTTCGTGTCGATGCCGGCGAAGCCCTCGCGCATCGAGCTGCTGCCGATGGGGCCGCACGGCCAGCAGGTGATCGCGGCGACGGTGCGCCAGACCGGGAACGGCGGCTCGCGCGACGTGCTGATGCTGTGGACGGTGTGGAGCGGCCAGCTGTCGCCGCTCAAGAACATCGAGATCCGCAAGGAGCTCGGCGGCAACGTGCTGTCGTCGAGCTACAAGGTCGACAAGGGCAAGCTCGTGGTCGCGCCGCAACCCGCGGTCGGATTCACGAAGGACACGTACAACGAAGAGCCTACGGACGACGCCGAGCCGATCCTGCTGCCGTGGGCCGACAAGCCCGCCATCTACGTCCTCAAGGGCGCCGAGCTGGAGAAGAAACACTGATGCCGAACTTTCCGCGCCGCGCCTTGCCGGCGATCACCGACCTCGCCGTTCGCCTGCTCGACAGCCGCAAGACCGGCACGCCCTCCGATGCGTTCGCGCGCGAGCTGCTGCTGCGCGTCCGCGAGGGGTTTGAGCGCCAGGGCCTCGACGGCGTGCTCGCCGCGCTGCCGGCCGAATTCGATGACGATCGCGCGATCGAAGCCGCGCTCGCATCGCGGATCGAGGCGGCCGATCTCGACGGCGGTGGCCCGCGCAACGCGCGCCCAGGCAAGGTCGCCGACTGCGTGCTCGCCGCGCTCGACCTCGCGCTCGCCGACGACACCGACCGTCCGCTCGAGCTCGACCGCAAGCAGCGGGACGAGTTGCTCGCCGCCGTCACCCAGGGCCTCGACGCCGAGCTCGCGCCGCCGCGGCTGCGCGATGCGATCATCAGCGACGCGCGCACCCGGGTCGCGCCGGAGCACGAGAGCGCGTTCGGCAAGA
>JAFAOG010000363.1 GCA_019237945.1 Deltaproteobacteria bacterium
CGGTGTGCTTGTCGACGTCGGGCCCGAGCTGGATGTGCGCGTCGTGCGCGTGCGAGCGCTTCACTTCCATCAGCTGGTCGTTGGCCTCCGCGAGCACTGCCTTCTCGCTGACGAGCTCGGCGCGCTGTAGGACCTTGACCGCCGCGAGCACCAGCGCCTCGACGCGCTCGAGCGCGAGCTTGGTCTGCATCTCCATCTTGTGGAGCTGGCGCAGGCCCTCTTCGAGCTCCGCCACCGTCGCGAGCGGCTCCTGACCCATCGCGACCACTGTAACCGGAACTTGCGATACCGTCTTCCTCGGCATGAAGGGGACCGTCAGCCTAGGAGTTTTGCTCGCGCTGGCCTCCGTCGCGCGTGCAGACGATGTGAAGACGGAGAGTGGCCCGCCCGCGTTCCACATCGGCCCGACGGCGACGTGGGTGATGCTCGGCGGCCTGACGACCGGCGGCACCGTCGCGCTCGCGGACCGCGGGTACTTCGTCGGCGGCGAGCTGTCATTCGCGCTGATGCGCGTCGGCGACTACATGGGCGTCTATGGAGACGGCTACTACGATTGGGGCACGAACGGTACGTACGTGACGAGCGGCATCGAGCTGGGGCACAAGTTCCTCGGCGTCGACGGCGGCCTCGCGATGCGGTTCGACGACAAGACGCGCGTCGGATTCGCGGCGCGGGCGTCGGTCGGCGTCGGCGTCGCGCAGCTCTACGTCCGCTACATGCACTTCCCGACCGGTATCGGCGACATGCCGATTCCCAACGACGACGTGCTGCAGGTCGGCATCGAGCTCAAGCTCCCCCTCCACACCTTCGCGAGCGAATGACATGGCGATGAAGCTCAACGTCAACGGCAAGCCGGTCGAAGTCGATGTGCCCGCGGACACGCCGCTATTGTGGGTGCTCCGCGAGGAAGTCGGGCTGACCGGTACGAAGTTCGGCTGCGGCAAGGCGCTGTGTGGCGCGTGCACCGTGCACGTCGACGGAGCGGCGAAGCGCTCGTGCGTCACGGCGGTCGGCGATGTCGCCGAGCTGCCGATCGTGACGATCGAAGGCCTGCCCGAAGGCGACGTGCTGCATCCGGTACAAGAGGCGTGGATCGCGGAGAACGTCCCGCAGTGCGGCTACTGCCAGTGCGGGCAGATCATGTCGGCCGTCGCGCTGCTGCGCACGAAGCCGCAGCCGACCGACGAGGATATCGACGCGTATATGTCGGCGAACCTGTGTCGCTGCGGCACGTACCCGCGAATCCGCAAGGCGATCCATCGCGCAGCCGAGGCGATCGCGGCGAAGGCGGGTGGCAAGTGAACCGCCGCACGTTCCTCAAGGCCACGGGCGGCGCGCTGACGCTGGCCGTGACGGTCGGATGCGGTGGCAATTCGAACGCGCATCGCATCCAGCACGCGGACGCGACGGGCGAGCTGCTCGCGAGCCTGTACATCACGATCAAGCCGGATGGGCGCGTCGCGCTCACGGTGAACAAGGCGGAGATCGGTCAGGGCGTCACCACCGCGTACACGACGATCGTCGCCGAGGAGCTCGACGTCGCGATCGATCACGTCGACACCGCGTATGCGGACTCGCACAACGAGATGCGCGACACGTTCGGCATGCAGATCACCGGCGGCTCGCAGAGTACCGCGCAGGGCTTCGGCGCCTTGCGGCACGGCGCGGCCGCCGCGCGCGAGATGCTCGTCGGGGCGGCGGCGCAGCAGTGGGGTGTCGCGGCGAGCACGTGCAGCGTACGCGATGGGCGCGTCGTCTCGGGAGACAAGAGCGCCGGGTTCGGCGAGCTGACGAAGGCCGCCGCGCGCATGAACGTTCCCGCGCATCCGCAGCCGAAGGCGCGCAAGGACTACACGCTCGTCGGCAAGCGCAACGATCGCGTCGATGCGCGCGCGAAGGCGACCGGCACCGCGACGTTCGGCATCGACTTCGTGCATCCGCACGCGGTCAACGCGTTCGTGATCCACGGGCCGCGCTACGGAGCCGAGCCGAAGCGCGTCACCGGCGAGGCGGCCGCGAAGTCGCGCCCTGGCGTGATCGACGTGCTCTCGCTGCCGTTCGGCGTCGTCGTCGTCGCGAACAAGTTCTGGCAGGCGCGCGCCGCGGCCGGCGATCTCAACGTCGAGTGGAGCGACGGCGACGTCAAGGGGCTCGACACCGACGCGATGCAGAAGGCGATGCGCGAGTACAAGGACGGCACGCCCGAGGTCATCGACAAGGGCCACGCGAAGCGCGCGATCGCGGGCGCGGCGAAGCAGGTCGAAGCGATCTACGAGGCGCCGTACCTCGCGCACGCGCCGATGGAGCCGAACAATGCGACGGTGTTTGTCGACGGCAATCACGCCGAGGTGTGGGCTCCGACGCAGTCGCCGACGATCACGCAGGCGATGGTCGGCCACGCGGTCGGCATCCCGCCGCAGAACGTCACCGTGCACGTGCTGCTCGCGGGTGGTGGCTTCGGTCGCCGCGCGATCGCCGACGCGTGCGCGCAGGCCGCGCTCGTCAGCAAGGCCGTCAAGAAGCCGGTCAAGCTGACGTGGACGCGCGAGAGCGACATGACCCAGGCGTTCTACCGGCCGCCCTACGCGGTCGCGGCGCGCGGTGGCGTCGATGCCGAGGGCTCGATCACCGGCGTGACGATGGAGTGCATCTCGCAATCGATCCCGCTGTCGTCGAAGCCGATGATGGCGGGCGCGATCCCACCGGGCATCCCGGCGCCGATCGCCGGCATGTTCGTCGACGCGCTGATGGCGATGTTCCGGTCGAGCTCGATCCCCGACATGTTCTCGACGGAAGGCATGGCGAACACGAAGTACCAGTTCGCGAGCTATCACGTCGGCGCGACGCCGGTGCAGACGAAGCTGCCGGTCGCGACGTGGCGAAGCGTCGGCAACTCGGTCACCGGCTTCGTGATGGAGAGCTTCGTCGACGAGCTCGCGCACGCGGCGGGCAAGGATCCGTTCGTGTTCCGGCGCAAGCACCTGCCGATGAACAACACGAAGCAGGCGCGCGTGCTCGACGCACTCGAGAAGCTCAGCAACTGGCAGCCCGGCAATCAGAAGGCGGGCTCGATCGCGCGCGGCATGGCGCGCCACTTCTCGTTCGAGACCGAGGTCGGCGAGGTCGCGGAGGTCGAGATCGTCGACAACCGCATCAAGGTGCGCCGCGTGTTCTGCGTCGTCGACTGCGGCCTCGCCGTCAACCCCGACGTCGTCAAGGCGCAGATGGAAGGCGGCATCCTGTTCGGCCTCTCCGCCGCGCTCGATCAGGAGATCACGCTCGTCGACGGCGTCGTCCAGCAGACGAACTTCGACACGCACCCGCCGCTGCGGATGTTCGAGACGCCGGAGATCATCGTGCAGGTGCTCGACAGTCCCGACGAGCCGACGGGCGTCGGCGAGCCCGGCCTGCCGCCGATCGCGCCCGCCGTCGCCAACGCGATCTTCGCGCTGACCGGCAAGCGCCTGCGCCGGATGCCGCTGCAGCGCGCGCTCAACGAGGGAGGTGCCGCGTGAACAAGCTGATCATCGTGTGCCTCCTGCTCGCGGTCGCGGCCGTCTACGGCCAGACGCCGCCCGACGCCGCCAAGATCGACGCCGGCAAGAAGGCATTCCTCGACGTCGCCAAGGTGCTGCAGTCGCCGCGCTGCATGAACTGTCACCCGTCCGGCGACGCGCCGCTGCAGACCGACGCCAGCCGTCCTCACCTGCAGAACATCTCGCGCAAGTCGGTCGCCGCCGGTCTCGCGTGCACGACGTGCCACCAGACGCGCAACAGCGAGGCGATCGGCATCGCGAACGGTCCGCCGGGCGCCCCGAAGTGGGGCCTGCCGCCCGCCGAGACGCCGATGATCTTCCAGGGCCGCACGCCCGCCGCGCTGTGCGCGCAGCTCAAGGACCCCGAGCAGAACGGCCATCGCACGCTCGCGCAGATCCTCGATCACGTCGCGCACGATCCGCTCGTCGGCTGGGGCTGGGCGCCCGGCGGCCACCGCACGCTTCCCCCGCTGACGCGCGACAAGACCGTCGCCGCCCTCCAGACCTGGATCGACTCCGGCGGAGCGTGCCCCGAGTGAAGGACTCGCTCGCCGAGCTGATCGATGCCGCGGCCGCGCAGCGCGAGCCGTACGTCGTCGCGACGGTCGTACGCGTCCACGGATCGTCGTACCGCCGCCCGGGCGCCCGCCTGCTCGCGACGCGCGACGGCCAGCGGATCGCGGGATCGATCAGCGGCGGCTGTCTCGAAGGCGCGTTGCTGCGCACGGCCTGGTGGCGCACCGAGCACGGCCCGGCGCTCGTCGAGTTCGACTCGAGCGATCCCGACACGACCGACGGCGTCCTCGGCTGCGGTGGCGTGGTCGAGGTGCTCGTCGAGCGCGTCGCACCGGGCGAAGGGCCGCTCGCGTTCGCGGCGCGCATGATCGACGAACGCCGCCGCGGAGCGATCGCGACCGTCTTCGCGACGACACGCGCGGCCGAGCCGATCGGCCGCCGCTGGCTCGTC
Organism: Deltaproteobacteria bacterium; assembly: GCA_019237945.1. Lineage (GTDB taxonomy): Bacteria > Myxococcota_A > Polyangia > Haliangiales > Haliangiaceae > JABFXX01. The sequence continues at coordinate 4,504 of JAFAOG010000363.1, forward strand.
GCCGGCGCCACCGCGGACGATGTCGGTCGCGCAGAGCTGCCGGGCGCGCTCGTCGAGCCGTGCACGCGCGCGATGCTCTCGGGCAAGCCGTCGGTCGAGGACGTCGGGCCGACGAGCGTGCTTGTCGAGCCGATCGTGCCGCCGCTCGAGCTGTTCGTGTTCGGCGGAGGCCTCGACGCGGTGCCGATCGTCGAGCACGCGCGCCAGCTCGGCTGGCTCGCGCACGTCTGCCCCGGCTCGCCGCGCTTCGAGCACGCCACGCGCTTCGCCGCCGCGGAGTCGCTCGACTCCGACCTCGCCGCTGCGTGCGCCGAGATCGATCGCGCCGATCGCGCCGCGGCGATCATCATGAACCACGATCTGCGCCGCGACGCCGCCGCGCTCCACGCCGTCCTCGCGACGCGCGCCCGCTACATCGGCGTGCTCGGCCCGCGCCATCGCACGGAGTCGCTGCTGTGCGCGGACGAGCTGGCGGATCCGCGGCTGCACGCGCCGGTCGGCCTCGACCTCGGCGCCGAGACGCCGGCGGAGATCGCGCTCGCCGTGGCCGCCGAGGTGCTCGCGGACGATCGTGCCGCGACCGCGCGCGCGCTGCGCGACCGCAAGGCAGCCGCCACGCCGTCGCGCGCATGACCGTCGCGCTCGCGATCCACGCGGCGAGGCGCGCATGACGGTTGCGCTCGCGATCCTCGCGGCGGGTGCGTCGACGCGCATGGCGCCGCGTCGCAAGCAGCTCGTCGAGATCGACGGCGAGCCCCTCGTGCGCCGCGCGGCGCGGATCGCGATCGCCTCGCGCGCATCGCACGTCGCGGTCGTGCTCGGTGCCTTCGCCGACGAGATCGCACCGGCGCTCGCCGGCCTGCGCGTCACGCGCCTCGACAACGCGGCCTGGACCGAGGGCATGGCGAGCTCGGTGCGCACCGCCGCGACGTGGGCCGCGACCACCGATGCGACCGCGCTGCTCCTGTGCGTGTGCGATCAGCCGGCCATGACGACCGCGCATCTCGACGCGCTGATCGCCGCGCACGCCGCTGACCATGCATACGCGGACTCCGCGAGCCCGGCGCGCACGATCGGCTCGGCCTACGCCGGCACCGTCGGCGTACCCGCGCTCATCCCGCGTGCGCGGTGGCCCGAGCTGCTCGCCCTGCGCGGCGATCGCGGCGCACGCGCGCTACTCGGCGACGACGCGCTCCCACTCGCCGGCGGCGAGCTCGACGTCGATGCCTGACCGCGCCTAGAACGCGGCGCCGGCGGAGAGGCTGCCGCCGTAATAACCGTCGACGGTGTTGCCGGTCATGTCGTACGACGACTGGAACACCTGATAGTCGAGCGCGGCGCGCGCGAACACGTGGGCCGTCGCCTTGACGTCGAGAGACGCGCCGACATCGACGCCCCAGCGCGCCGGGCCCGGCAGCGACGCCGGGCGCAGGCCCGTGAAGACCGGCTCGAACGCGGCGGTGCCGCGCAGCGCCCACCGCGAGCCGATCGGCTTGGCGACCGTCGCGCCGAGCACGACGTACACGTACTGGAGGTCGGCGGTGCGGCTCGTCGACGTCGAGTCGATCGCGAAGTAGCGCTCGCCGATGCCGACGATCGGCGCGAGCTGCACGCCGCCGTTCACGATGTCATACGCGACGGCGCCCTCGAAGCGACCGATGTTGCTCGAGGCGTTCATGCCGCCGACGTCGCTGTGCATGACGAGCGTGTGCTCGAAGCTGCCGGCGAGGTGAATGCGCGCACCGATGTCGACGCCTCCCGCGAAGCCGCCCGTGGCGACCGGCGAGGACGTGTACGCCTTGATCGTGTTCGGATCCGTCGACAGCGAACGCCCGACCATGCCGAGCAGCACGCCGATGTGGACGTGCACGCCGTGGTCGCCCGGTTTCTCGGGTGCGTGCGCGACGACGGCGGGCGCATCGGCGGTCGCGGCCGCGCTGTCGTCATCGGCGACGGCGACGGGCGGATGCGAAGGTGCTGGCGCGGCGGCGGGCTTGCTGCCGGGCATGCCAGGAGGCGCGTCGTCGTCGGTCAGGTGCGGCTGGTCGCGCGTCGGCGCGGCCTGGCGCTTCGCGACCGCGGTCTTCGCCTTCGGCGCGGGGGCGCTGCCGCTCGCCGCGATGTCGGCGATGTTCGTCTCGAAGACGTCGATGTTGTGCGGCGTCAGCTTCTTCGCGCCGATCGGCGACTCGAGGTCGGAGGTCAGGTTGCCTTCGCCGTCATAGATGATGACGCGGAAGCTGCGATCGTTGCCCTTGCCCGTCAGCTCTCCCGCGATCACGCCGCCGACGTGCAGGCTCTTGACGACCTGCTTCGCCGTCTTCGTGTGCTTGACGAGCTGCGTGCGCTCGCCATCCGGAATCGCCATCTCCGTGACGCCGGCCTTCTCCAGCGACGGCTCGAGTTGTCGCTCGACCGCTGCATGTTGGTTGCCGACGATCCCGACGAACACAATGGGCGCCATGACCAGCATCGACCTCTACTCAACCGCACTCGCGGCGGCCGCGCGCCCCCCGCCCGCTGACACTCCATCCCACGACTGAGGCCCCGCCTCGATCAGCTTGCGCAGCAGCCGTAACGCCGCGATACCCTTGGCACCGTGAGCGGTGCGCTGTTCAGTTTTCGCATGGTGCCGGTGATCTCGAGCATGCTCGCGGTCCGGCGCATCGACGTCGCCCCGCTCGTCCGCGAAGCCGGCCTCCCCGACGAAGCCCTCCAGGGCGACGTGATCGCGCCGCTCGAGCGCATCCAGACCCTGCTCGATCTCGCCGCGCGCCGCGCCGACCTCCCGCTCTTCGGCATCGAGCTCGCCGAGCGCGTCCCGACCGGCGCCTTCGGCCTGACCGAGTTCCTGATGCGCAGCGCCCCCTCCTGCGAGACCGCGCTCCTCGCCCTCTGCGAGTTCTCGCCGCTGATCAACCCGCTCCTCGAGTTCCGCTTCACGAAGCAACCCGCCACCGGCTACCTCCACTTCGCCGTCCCCGGCCAGCGCGCCGCGCTCGGCACGCACCTCAACGAGTACACGCTGATGCTCGCGGTCCGTCAGTTCTCCGGCGTCCTCGGCGAGCCGCTCGCCCCCGCACGCGTCTGGTTCGCGCACACCGACCGCGACCGCGCCGCCGCCCTCGCCGCCCGCTTCTCCTGCCCGGTCGAGCTCGGTGCCGCCGACTGCGGCTTCGCGATCACCGAGCGCTCGCTCGCGCGCCGCCCCCCAACCGCCGACCCGGCGCTCTTCGACTTCCTGTCCTCGCAAGCACGCGCGCAGCTCGCGAACGTCGGCTCGCGCGACATCATCTCGCAGGTCGCGCGCGTGATCGAAGCCCGCCTCGCCTCGGGCGCGCTGAGCGGCGCCGACATCGCCCGCGCGATGGCGACAACCTTCCGCAGCCTGCAACGCCACCTCGCCGCCGCGGGCACGACCTACCGCGACGTCCTCCAGCACGTCCGCCTGCGCCGCCGCGCGGAGCTCGCCCGCACCGGCCTCACGCCGAATGAGATCGCAACGCGCCTCGGCTTCTCGAACGTGTCGGCGATGCGCCGCTCGCTCGATTAGAGCCGCACGGCTTTACGGTACGGTGATCATGACTTCCACGCCGTCCCAGACGGCCGTCACGTCTGTAAATAGGCCCGTCAAGTTGATGTGTTCGGTGCACGGCGGAAGGAGCGCGGTTCCCAGGGAGTCTAAGCCGTTGACCACAACGTCCGTCTGGTCAAGGGAACCTGGGCCTAGACTCAACGTCGCCGCGGACGCGT
>JAFAOG010000369.1 GCA_019237945.1 Deltaproteobacteria bacterium
CGCGCCCGCGCGGCGGTGAACACGCGCGTGCCGGGGATGTCGTCGAATTCGGCGAGGTATTGGTGGATGTCGATGCGCTGCTTCTTGTCGCCTGTCATTGCCCGGCTTCCTCGGTCTCTTTCCATTCGTAGCTCAGCGGCGCTTCGCGGAAGGCGAAACGGTCGATATGGCGTTCGATGACCCCGCGCATGCGCACGTTCTCGTCGTGGTCGGCGGTGGTCAATGTGATGCCGATGCCGCCCTCGCGCGCGGTCATGACGACGTTGGTGTGCTCGGAGAACGGGAACACGCCCATGCCGTCACCCGCGTCATAGCTGGTGGCGAACTTGTGGCCCCAGTGGCTGACGAGCTGCTGGATGTAGCGCTCGGGCTTCTCGCACGCGGCGAACCCGGTGGAGGTGCTGCTCACAGCGCGCGCTCCGTAAGGATGCGATCGAGCCGCGGATAAACCCTCCGCGCGTTGCCCTCGAAGATCATGTGCTTCTCGTGCTCCGAGATATCCAACGCATCGATGTAGCGTTTGGTATCGTCGAAATAATGGCCGGTCTGGGGATCGATCCCACGCACCGCACCGACCATCTCGCTGCCGAACAGGATGTTCTTGTTGTCAATCACGTCGGCGAGCAGGTCGATGCCCGGCTGGTGATAGACGCAGGTGTCGAAGAACACGTTGTTCATCAGGTGCTGCTCGATGTCGGGCTGCTTGAGCATGTCGGCAAGCCCGCGGTAACGGCCCCAGTGATACGGCACCGCGCCGCCGCCGTGGGGGATGATCAGCTTCAGGCTCGGAAAGCGGCCGAACAGGTCGCCCTGTAGCAATTGCATGAAGGCGACGGTGTCGGCGGCGAGGTAATAGCCGCCGGTCGCGTGCATTGCCGGGTTGCAGCTGCCCGAGACGTGGATCATCGCCGGCACTTCCAGCTCGCACATCGCGTCGTAGATCGGGAACCAGTACTCGTCGGTCAGCGGCGGGTGCTGGAAGTAGCCGCCGCCGGGATCGGGGTTGAGGTTGCAGACGACGAAGCCGAGCTCCTCGACGCAGCGGCGCAGCTCGTCGACGCACGGCTCGAGCGGGCCGTTCGGCGTCTGCGGCAGCTGGCAGGCGCCGGCGAAGTGCTCGGGGAAGAGGCCGGCGACGCGCGCGATCAGGTCGTTGCACGCGTGCGCCCAGGCGACCGCGGTCGGGACGTCCGCCACGTGGTGCTCCATCGCGGAGGCCTGCGGCGAGAAGATCATCAGGTCGCCGCCGCGCTCGCGCAGGATCCGCAGCTGGTTCTGCTCGACGCTCGCGCGGATCTCGTCGTCGGAGATCTCCGGGTACACGGGCTCGGGCAGCGACGGGTCGGCGAGGCGTGCGAGCTGCGCCTCGCGAAACTGCCTGTGCGCCGCCGGGGCGGTCGTGTAGTGCCCGTGGCAGTCGATGATCACTCGTACCGCAGGCCCTTGGCCTCGAGCTCTTCGCGCATGCCCTGCACGTCGAGCGAGAGCTCGCCCGCCGCGTAGCGGGCGCGGGACTCCGCCTCCTTTCGCTCGCGCTCGCGCGACGCCTGCAGCACCTGCGGCGCGTCCTCGCGCGGGACGATCACGACGCCGTCGTCGTCGGCGACCACGACGTCGCCGGGATTCACCTCCTGCCCGGCGCACACGACCGGGACGTTCACGTCGCCGACGGTCTCCTTGACCGTGCCGCGTGCCGTGACGTAGCGCGACCAGACGGGGAAGCGCAGCTGCTGCAGCTCGGCGACGTCGCGGACGCCGGAGTCGATCACGAACCCCTCGACGCCCCGGTACTGGAGCGCTGTCGCGACGAGCTCGCCGAGGTAGCCGTACTCCGCCGGCTCGGTCAGCGCGACGACCATCACGTCGCCCTCCCGGCAGAGCTCGACGGCGACGTGGACCATCCAGTTGTCGCCGGGCGGGACGCGCACCGTGACGGCCGAGCCGGAGATGCGCGTGCCGGGGTAGATCGGGCGGATCGCCGCGTCGAGCATGCCGGTCCGACCCTGCGCCTCGTGCGCGGTGGCCACGCCGATCTCCGCGAACGCGTCGACGACCAGACGGTCGGCGCGCTCGATCTCGCGGCGGGCTACTCCCGCCACGGCAGCAGCGAGACGTGGACGACGTCCTCCTCGACCTCGCCGCCGACGGCGCGAATCGCGCGGTCGACGTCGTCGAGGCCGAACGTGTGCGTGGTGAGGAGCTCGAGCGGGAAGCGCTTCGACGCGAGCTGCGCGATCGCGAGCTCGACTGCGCGGTAGCTGTGGCCGCGCGCGCTCTTGATCGTCACCGCCTTCTCGGTCAGCTGCTTCAGCGGGAAGCCGTCGAACTGCGCGATCTCGCCCTGCACGAGCAGCGTGCCGGCGCGGCGCTTGAGCGCGTCGATGCCGAGGAGGACCGGCGTCGTGCCTGCGCCCGCGGTGCAGTCGAGGACGACGTCGACGCCCTTGCCGTTCGTCAGGTCGAGCACGGCGGCGAGCGCGTCGGTCTCGGTCACGTCGATCGTGTGGTCGGCTCCGAGGGTCTTCGCCAGCTCGAGTCTCGCTTTGTCGCGGGCCGTGCCGGTGACGATGATCGTCGACGCGCCGGCCTGGCGGCACGCGACGACCTGCGAGAGGCCCTGCTGGCCCGGTCCCTGGATCAGCACGGTGTCCATGAAGCCGACCTGGCAGTCGTACAGCGCCCACTCGATGCCGTTCGAGAGCGGCGTGATGATGCCGGCCTCGTCGTCGGTGACGTTGTCCGGCACCTTGTGGATGACGCAGTTCCAGGGCAGGTACATGTACTGCGCGAAGCCGCCCCAGAGGTGGTACGGGTTCTCGCAGGTCGTGTAGCCGTAGCGGCGGGCGTCGGGGTTCGTGCGCCAGTCGGTCGCCTCGCAGTGGCGGTACTCGCCGAGGCGGCACCACTCGCACTTGTAACAGGCGACGTAGTGCTCGACGAAGACGCGGTCGCCCTCGCCGAGGCCCTGGCGCTCGACGAACGCGGGGCCGGCCTGCACGATCGTGCCGACGTTCTCGTGGCCCATGATCACCGGCTCCTGGATCACCGGCTTCGCGTACATCTTCACGTCGGTGCCGCAGATGCCGGCGACCTCCATGCGCAGGAGCGCGCCGTCGGCCGGGATCGCTGGCATCGGGAACTCGCGCAGCTCGGTGGTGCGCGCGGCGGTGCGAACGGCTGCAAG
>JAFAOG010000370.1 GCA_019237945.1 Deltaproteobacteria bacterium
GAGGAGGTCTGCGGCCGCCACGAGTGGGAGCTCCTCATGTTCTGCCTGATGAGCACGCACGTGCACCTGCTCATCCGCCCGCGGCACGGCGACCTTGCGCCGGGGATGCAGCGGCTCCAGTCCGACTACGCGCGCGCCTTCAACCGCCGCCACCGCCGCCGTGGCGCGCTCTTCGCAGCCCGCTACGACGCCGTGCACCAGCAGACCGAGGAGCAGCTGCTCGAGGCGACCGAGGAACACCTCGCGGTCAAGCGCGTGCTCGCGGACATGCTCGCGATGGAGGCGACCGACGATCGCTTCGACGCGAAACTGACCGTGCTCAAGGAGCAGGTCCGCCACCATGCGCGCGACGAGGAGGAGGGCAAGCTGTTCAAGAAGGTCCGCCGCATGATGAGCGCGGACGAGCTCGCCGCGCTCGGCAACGAGCTGCTCGCGATGTTCGAGGACCTGATGGAGCAGGAGCCGCGCATGGAGGTCCCGTCGCAGACCCGCGAGGCCGCGCCGCTCGAGATGATGAATCTCTAGCGCGCTGCTTTCTTCAGCAGCTTGATGGCTGCTTGAGGGCCGACCTGGCCGAGCACCTCGACCTCGCGGCCCTCGCGCGCGACATAGTCCTCGAAGAAGCTCGCGATCTCGTCGGCCAGTGGCTTGCCGAGGTCTTCGAGCTTCTTCCACGTCGCGCCGCGCAGCGAATTGGCGGGGACGCAGATCAAGCGGTCGTTCTCCTCGGCGTCGGTCTTGATCTTGACCGCGCCGAGGATGCGGCACTCGATCATGCAGCCGACCACGAGCGGCGCATCCGCGATCACGAGCGCGTCGAGCGGATCGCCGTCGTCGGCCTTGGTGTCGGGGATGAAGCCGAAGTCGAACGGGAACGCCATGCCGAGCGGCAGCACCGTCTTCGCGACGTACGCCTTACGCTTCGGATCCCACGCGTACTTCGTGCGCGAGCCCGCGGGAGTTTCGATCGTGACGAACACGGTCATGACCATCGCGGCGTGCAGGCGACGGTCCAGCCGTTGCATTCGTGTCTACGGCGATGTCGGATACGCCGCTTCTCGAACGTTATCGCCGTGTGCGAGAGCGCTCGCTGAGCGTGTGTGCGCCGCTGTCGAGCGACGACGCGCAGATCCAGTCGATGCCAGACGCATCTCCCGCGAAATGGCACCTCGCGCACACGACCTGGTTCTTCGAGACGTTCGTGCTCCGCGAGCAGAGCGAGTGGGCCTATCTCTTCAACAGCTACTACGAGGCCGTCGGCGCACGGGTCGAGCGCGCGCGGCGTGGCCTGATGACGCGTCCTGCGCTCGCCGAAGTCCACGCCTACCGCGCGCGCATCGACGACCGCATGCAGCGCGCGCTCGCGGAAGGCGCCTGCGATGCCGCGATCGTCGAGATCGGGCTGCATCACGAACAGCAGCACCAGGAGCTGCTGCTCACCGACATCAAGCACGCATTCGGCACGCAGCCGATGCAGCCCGCATATCGCACGGACCTCGTGCGCTCGTCCGCCGAGACGGTCGCGCCGGCGAGCTGGCTCGACTTCGAGGGCGGCGTCGTCGAGGTCGGCGCGCGCGACGGCTTCGCGTTCGATTGCGAGCGGCCGCGACATCGCGTGCTCGTCGAGCCGTTCCGCCTCGCGACGCGGCCGATCTGCAACGCGGAGGTCCTCGCGTTCATCGCCGACGGCGCATATCGCGAGCCGCGGCTGTGGCTCTCGGACGGCTTCGCGACCGTGCAGCGCGAAGGCTGGACCGCGCCGCTCTACTGGACGCAGCGCGACGGCACGTGGCTGCACTACACGCTCGGCGGCGTGCGCGAGGTCGAGGAGGCGGAGACCGCGTGTCACCTGTCGTACTTCGAGGCAGATGCGATCGCGCGGTGGGCTGGTGCGCGCCTGCCAACGGAATTCGAGTGGGAGCACGTCGCGGCGTCGCGCGCGGTCGCCGGCAACTTCGTCGACGCGGATCGCCTGCATCCGACCGCCGCGACCGGCGACGGCCTGCGCCAGCTGTTCGGCGACGTGTGGGAATGGACGCAAAGCGCGTTCGCGCCGTATCCCGGATTCCGCGCGGCCGACGGCGCGCTCGGCGAGTACAACGGCAAGTTCATGTGCGGGCAGCTCGTCCTTCGCGGCGGCTCCTGCTTCACGCCGCGCGATCACATGCGCGCGAGCTACCGCAATTTCTTTGCACCGGCGGCGCGCTGGCAAATGACCGGCGTCCGTCTGTGCTCGGACGGAGAACGCTCATGAGTGCTGTTGCCCGCGCGCTTGCCCCCGATGACGACGTGCTCGCCGGTCTACGCGCGTCGCCCAAACGCCTGCCGTGCCGGCTGCTCTACGACGCGACCGGCGCCGAGCTGTTCGAGCAGATCACGGGCGTCGACGACTACTACCCGACGCGCATCGAGTACCGGCTGCTCGACGAGATCCTGCCGTCGGTCGCGGAGGACATGGGCGCCGCCGCGCGCGTGATCGAGCCCGGCGCCGGGGCCGGCTGCAAGACGCGTCGCCTGCTGCGCGCGCTCTACGCGCCGGCGTCGTACGTCGGCATCGACGTCAGCCGCGAGATCCTCGAGCAGACGCACCGCACGCTCGCGCGCGAGCTGCCGACCGTCGACGTGCAGACCGTGTGCGCCGACTTCACGCGTCCGTACAAGCTGCCGGCGCCGCGCCGCTCGATCGGCAAGACGCTCGCGTTCTTCCCCGGCTCGACGATCGGCAACTTCGAGCCGTTCGACGCGGTCATGTTCCTCTCCGGCCTCGCGCACATGGCGGGCCACAACGGCCGCCTGTTGCTCGGCGCCGACGGCACTCACGATCCCGAGGCGCTCGTGCGCGCGTACGACGACTCCGACGGCGTCACCGCCCAGTTCAACCTCAACGTCCTCGATCATCTGAACCGCACGCGCGGCGCGCGCTTCGATCTCGCGATGTTTCGCCATCGTGCGGTGTGGAACGAGCGGCACTCGCGCGTCGAGATGCACCTCGTGTCGCAGCGGGAGCAGACGGTCGATGTCGGCGGCGCGGTCATCCATCTCGGCCAGGGCGAGCCGATCGTCACCGAGCACTGCTACAAGCACTCGGTGCAGGCGATGCGCTCGATGCTGCACGCCGCGGGCTGGGAGGCGCGCCAGGTGCTGACCGGGACGGAGCAGCCGATGCGGCTCTGGTGGTGTGCGCCCCTGGTACGTCCGGTGCAAACGCGCACGGGGTTGTGACCTACCCACCTGATCTCGCGGTAGTTCCGGCGATCCGGAACGAGCGGTTTCGCTCGGTGGGCGTCGTCGCGCAGGACGACGTGCTGCTCAGCCTCAGGGCCCGCCGGCTTCCGGCGCGCCTGCTCTACGACCCGACCGGCTTCGACCTGCTCGAGCGGGCCTGGCAGGAGCCGGCGTTCTATCCGGCGCGGCTCGAGCGCGAGCTGTTGACCCGGCGCCTGGCCGAGCTGGTCGCGGCGATCGGACCCGAGGCCCGCGTGATCGAGCCGTGGCACGGCGACCTGCCCCGTACGATCCAGATCCTCGCCGCGCTCCAGCCGGCGATCTACGTCCCGATCGACGGCAACGCGCTCCGGCTCGCCAGCCACGCCGCCACACTGCGCGCCGCGCTTCCCGCGCTCGAGATCCAGCCCGCCGTCACGCTCGACGAGGTCCTGCCGCGCACCAAGCCCTACGAGCGCACGCTCGCGCTGCTGCCGGGGACCGCACTGTCGTCGCTCGAGCCGAGCGCCGCCGTCCGCTTGCTGACGCTGTTCGCCGCGGTCGTCGGCGACGACGGCGCGCTGCTCGTGGGTGCCGATGCGACGTCGGATCCGATCGCGCTCGCGTCCGCGTACGAGACGCCCGAGCATGCACGCTGGGCGCGCCACGCGCTGTCGGCACTACCGGTCGATCCCGAGGCGTTCGCGTTCCACACGAGCTGGCAGCCGGCCGCGTCGCGCCTCGACCTCGTGCTGACCGCGCAGCGCACGACGTCGATCACGATCGGAGGCGAGACGTTCGACATCGCCGTCGGCGACTCGATCACGATCGACCACCGCTACCAGCACGGCACCGAGGCGATGCACGCGATGCTCGGGATCGCGGGCTGGCAGCCGCGCACGGTGCTGACGGCCACGCCCGAGCCGATGCGCATCTGGCTGTGTGACCGCTGGCGTCGCGGCCGGCCCCGATAGAGGATGAGCGTCTGATGCCCAAGGACAGCTCGCCGCTCACGGAAGCCGCCACCGCGTTCGATGCCGAGCTCGTCACCTACGCGCGCCTCGGCGAGCTCTTCATCAAGACGCCGCTGACATCGCTCAAGCAGCTCGAGCGCGCGAACCAGCTCCTCGGCGAGATCGCGGAGTGCGAGCAGCGCCTGCAAGACGCCGGCAAAGCCTTGATCACCGCGCTCAGCGCCGCGCGCCAGAAGCAGGAAGGCCTCTCGGCGCAGGTCGTCGCGCACGCCCCGACCGTGCAGGCACGCAACACACAGCTGCGCGAGCTGATGATGCAGATGGGAACGCTCGCGCAGGACGCGGCCGCGATCAACGCGCGCGTGCTGTCGCCGGAGGGCGATGCATCGCCCGAGGCGGCCAGCGTGTCGACCGCGGTGTTGGAGATCGCGGAGCGTTCGCAGAAGCTTGCCGCGGCCGCGCACGAGGCGCAGTTCGAGGAGCTGTCGCAGCAGGCGCACTCGTTGTATCAGCGGCTCAAGGCGATCGGCCAGAAGCTGTCGAAGGCTGGCGGGAACTAGGCCGGGAACGGGAACGGCAGCGGGAACGGGAACGGGAACTAGGCCGGGAACGGGAACGGCAGCGGGAACGGGAACGGGAACGGCAGCGGGAACGGGAACGGCAGCGGGAACGGGAACGGACGCGGTCGCGGACCTCATCCCGCGCGAAACTTCATACGAATCGCCATTCGTATCGCGATTCGTATCGATTCTCGAACCCCGGCGCTCAGTAGCCACGGCAGGTTCGAGACACGGTCCACGTGCCTCCGCTCGGAGCTCTCGCCCTGCTCGGCGCTTGCGCATCGCGCCGCGCCAGCTCGCGCGGTGATCACCGCGGCCTGATCACGTCTCCACGTGCGCTCGCTGTCACGGCGCGTGCGCGCGCCTTCGCGACGGGCGAGAGAGCTCCTCGCTCCGGGAGGGCCGAAGGACTTGGGGGAGAGAAGAGCAGGGCGTGTGCGGACCAGGGCGTGTGCTGACCAGCGTGTGTGCTGCAGGGGCGCAGCTCTCTCAATCAACCAACCGATTGCTGCTTGCGAAGGAGAACCATCATGCTTGTCGCGTATACCGTTGCCCTCGACCTGATCCGTCAACTGCGGCCTATCGTCGACCAGATCAAGATGCACGATGCGCATCTGGCCGATCAGCTGCGCCGCGCGGCGACCAACACGCTCGCGAACCTCGCAGAAGGTCAGCGGCGCGTCGCGGGGAACAAGCGGCGCGCATACGAGAACGCGCACGGCGAGGCGCGCGAAATGCTCGGCTGTCTTGACTGCGCGCTCGCGTGGGGCTACGCGACGGACGACGCGCAAGCGCGCGTCACGCTCGATCGCCTGCTCGGCTTGTGCTGGGGGCTCACGCAATGACGCCGAGGCGACGTGCGGCGGCGGCGGCGGCCTCGCGCAGCAGCGGCAGGATGCGGTCGGCGATCGCCGGCGGCATGCCGTGGCGATCGAGCACCTCGACGAATGCGCGCAGCGTGTCGGGCGGCGGGGGCGGCGTCGTGGCGGCGAGCACGGCGAGCGGCGCGGGGAGCGCGTGGCGCGCGTTCGCAAGCGCGAGGGCGAGCCGCGCTTCCTCGGCCGAGCCGACGCACTCGAACGGCGTGTGATCGGTGAGGCCGAGCAGCGCGCGGAAGTCGTAGTCGACGCCGCGTGGGAAGGTAGCGGCGACGACGTCGGGCGGGAGGTGCGCGGCGAACTGCAGCCAGACGTACGCGCACTTCGGGCAGTGGCCGCACCAGGGCTTGGCGATGTTGCACGAGTGCGTGTGCGCGGCGAGCGGCGCGTCGCGCGATAGCAGCTCGAAGATCACCTCGTCGTGGATCGGCGAGAGGACAGAGAAGTAGCGGACGGGCAGGAGCGTCTGGATGTAGCGGTCGAGGAGCTGCTCGGCTTCCCAGCCCTTGCCCCACTGGTGGTTGATCGGCTCGCCGCGCCATACGAGGTTCGGCGTGTTCGCGGACGCTTCGTGCGCGACGACGAGCGCGCGATAGCCGCGGAGCGCGGCGAGCGGCAGCGCGGCGAACACGGAGGCGGGCGTCTCGGCGGCGTGCATGTGGGGAAGCGGCGCGTCCATGAAGTCGTCGATCACGTAGAGGCGCTCGGCGCGCGTGCGTGCCGATGCGGACGCGACCTGCTCGAGCAGCGCGTGCTGCGCGGCGGCCGTGCCGTAGATCGAGTGCGAGTAGCCGAGCGTCGCGAACGGCAGGGCGGCGCGCTCGAGCAGCTTGAGCGCGACGAGCGAGTCCTTGCCGCCGCCGCAGAATGCGAGCAGTGCGTCGTTCGCGGGGAGCGTGGCGGGAGTCGGGTGGGCGGTGCTCGGGGCGCTGGCAAAGTCCGGCAGGTAGTCCGGATCGTTGGTCTCGTAGCGCCACTGCGCCCAGACGTGGCGGAATACGGTGCGCCATAGCGTGCGGAGCTCGGGCGTCAGGAAGCGCGCGTACGGGCCGACGTCGATCACGTCCGGACGCAGCGAGCACACGGCGTTGAGCTGGAACAGCGCGATGTGGAACGCGAGTCGTTCCGCGAGCTCGCGATCGAGCGTCGTCAGGTCGACGTCGTCGTACCAGACCGTCGCGTGGAAGCGCAGGTCGTCGAGCGCGCAAGTGCACGAGATGCAGCGCGCCGCGACAACGATCTCCGTGAGGCGGAGCGCCCGCACGCCCGAAGGCTAGCAAAGGCGCTTATGCTCGCCTGAATTTCAGGGCCGTTCGCCCGTCGAACTCACCGAGGCCTCATGCGTCTACGCACCACTCTTGCTTCTATCTTGTTTGCCGGCTGCACGATTCAAAACCCGCCGCCGCAGCAATATCCACAGCAGCAGTATCCGCAGCAGCAGTACCCGCAGCAGCAGTACCCGCAGCAGCAGCAGCAGCCGGATCAGACGTACCAGCAGCCGCCGCAGCAGACGTACACGCCGCCGCCGGATCAGACGTATCAGCCGCAGCCTCCGCAGCAGGTGCCGTACACGCCGCCTCCGCCGCAACCGACGCAGCCGGTCACCTACTACGACAATCCGACGTACGACAACGTCAGCATCAACGTCGCCGGCGACAGCGTGCCGAGCATCGACGTGTTCTTCGACCAGCTCGATCCGTATGGCACCTGGTACGACGACCCCACGTATGGCTGGGTGTTCGCGCCGAGCGAGCAGGGCTACGTGCCGTACACCAACGGCCACTGGACGTATACCGACGTCGGCCTCGTGTGGGTCAGCAACGATCCATTCGGCTGGGCGACCTCGCACTACGGCCGCTGGGTCTATCAGAACGGCTGGGTGTGGGTCCCCGATACGAAGTGGGGCCCGTCGTGGGTGCAGTGGCGTCAGGGCGATGGCTGGATCGGCTGGGCGCCGGCCGGCTTCTCGCAGGACGCGTACGTGCCGGATAACCACTGGCGCTTCGTCGCCGCGCCCGATCTGTTCTCGAACGATCTCAATCATCGGATCGTCAACGGCAACATCCGCGTCTACCTCGACGCGAGCGTGCCGCTCGTTCGCTATCACCGCCACGGCGACGACCTGTGGGTCGCCGGCCCGAGCCAGGACTGGTTCCAGCGCTACCACGTGTACGCGCGGCCGACGCAGGTCGATCCGTACGCGATGGGCCGTCTCGATGCGCAGCGTCGCGAAGAGGCCGAGCGCCGTGCGCGCGAGCGCCAGCGCGAGTGGGATGCCCGCCGTGCGCGCGAGGAGCGCGTCCGTCGCGACCTCCAGGAGCGCGAGCGCCGTCAGGCCGACGACGCGCGCCGGCTCGCCGATCAGCAGCGCAAGATCGCCGACGAGCAGCGCCGCCAGCAGCAGGAACAGCAGCGCCTCGCCGACGAGCAGCGCCGGATGCAGGAGCAGCAGCAGCGCGCGCGCGACGACGCCGAGCGCCGCCGTCTCGAGGAGCAGCAGCGCAAGCTTGCCGAGGAGCAGAAGCGCCTCGACGATCAGCGCCGCGCGCAGCAGGCGGAGGAGCTGAAGCGCCAGCAGGACGAGCAGCGCCGTCGCGACGAGGAAGCGCGCCGCCAGAAGGCGGAGCAGGATCGCATCGCGGCCGAGCAGCAGAAGCGTCTCGACGAGGCGCGCCAGCGCGAGCAGGCCGAGGAGGCGAAGCGCCAGGCCGACATCGAGAAGCGCAAGCAGGAGGACGCACAGCGGCTCGCCGAGCAGCAGCGCAAGGCCGCCGAGGACGCCCGCCGCCAGCAAGAGGAGCAGGCGCGCCTGCAGGCCGAGACGCAGCGCAAGCAGCAAGAGGAGCAGCGGCGCCAGCAGGAAGAGGCGCAGCGCAAGCAGCAGGCGGATCAGATCCGTCAGCAGCAGGACCAGCAGCGCCAGCAGCAGGAGCAGCAGCGGCTACAAGAACAGCAGCGGCGCCAGCAGGAGGAGCAGCAGCGCAAGCAGCAGGCGGATCAGGTTCGCCAGCAGCAGGAGCAGCAGCGTCTACAGGACGAGCAGCAGCGCAAGCAGCAGGCCGACCAGGTGCGCCAGCAGCAGGAACAGCAGCGCCAGCAGGACCAGCAGCGCAAGCAGCAGGAGGACCAGCAGCGCAAGCAGCAGGCGGACCAGGTTCGCCAGCAGCAGGAAGAGCAGCGCAAGAAGGCGGCTGACGACGCGAAGAAGGCGGCTGACGACAAGAAGGCCGCCGACGACAAGAAGGCGGCCGACGACAAGAAGGGCCCGCCCGGCCACGATCACCGCCACTAGGCGGCGGCAGCGCGCGCCTCGGGCGGCAGCGCGGCTAGTGCGGTAGCAGCTGCGCGAGCATCGCCTGGATCGTTGCGTTGACCTCGGGCTGCGAGGCGGCGCGCAGGCGGCCGAGCTCGAACACCTGATCGAGCGCGCGGTCGTGGTGCAGGCCCTTGCGGTCGACGAGCAGGCGCAGCTTCAGATTGGCGCCGAGGTACTCGACCGTCATCCGGATCTCGTTGACGCCCCACTGCTTCGCGAGGTGCGCGGGCGGCTGGAACGTGCCTTCGAAGTGCTGGCCGAGCGCGGTCGAGTCGATGTCGACGACGCGGTAGTCGAGGGCGCCTAGCGCGTCGCGCAGCCGCTCGATGTCCTGGTTGCGCATCGTGATCGGGATCGAGGCGTGGATGTCGACGGCCCAGTTGATGTCGACGTTCGCGCGGATCTCCCACGACACGTCGCGCGAGCTCATCGCGGTGCCCGGCGGCACGCGCAGCGTGAACGGCAGCGGCAGCACGTCGCCGTGAGCGGCGCGCCACGGGCCCTGGCGCACGAGGAAGCGGTCCCACACGTGGCCGTGGCTGCCGCCGCGCTTGTGAAACTCGACGAGCTCGACGGTGATCGACGCGACGTTCTGATTGTCGAGCGACGTGAACTCGATGAAGCCGTCGACGTTGCCGCCGTTGAAGAACGTGTCCTGGCGCAGCGCGAGCAGCAGCGTGCCGTTGTCGTTGCTGCCCTGGCGGCGATACGCGAAGTCGGCCGGCAGCGGCTGCGACGTGCTCGGCGTCGGGGCGGGCGCCGCCGTTGCCGCCTGCTTCTGCGCGATCAGCGCGCGCAGCTGCTCGGGGACCTCGGTCGCCATCACGGTCTGGCTGCCGTCGGCCTCCCACGTCACGCCGAGCGGCACGTGGCCGAGCCAGACCTGCGCGCCCGGTTGCACGGCGACGGGCTCGTGGTCGAGGTGCGCGCCGTTGACCCACGTACCATTTGCCGAACCGAGGTCGCGGATGAACAGCTGGCCCTGCTCGACGAACAGCTCGGCGTGGCGCCGCGAGAGCGTCGGGTCGGTGAACGCGAGCTGGCAGGCCGCCGGATCGCGGCCCGCGTACACCCGCGCCTGGATCCCCTGAAGCGTCGCCTGCGCAGCCCCCAGCTGCAGATGGACGGTCATATGGCCACGGTAACACGCGCGGTGCGTGTTATGACCCGACGCCGTGAAGCTCCCGAAGGTCGGCTCTACCGGCTACTACGTGATGCTGGCGCTCGTCGCGCTGTTCATCTTGGGGCCGCTCGGCGGCATCACCGCCGCGTACATGAACTTCGCGCTCGGGACGTTCGTCGGCGGCCAGGTGCTCGCCGGCATCCTCGGGTCACTGGTGACGATCGGCTACGGCCCGGAGGGCAAGCACGGCGCGAACTACGTGCAGACGATGGCGGCGTCGGTCGCGTCGATGTCGGCGATGGGCGTCTTGATCCAGGCGATGGTGTGGCTCGGCATGCCGCAGCCGCCGGCGTGGAAGCTGATCGCATACTTCCTGTGCATCGGCATGTTCGGCGTCGGCGTCGGCATGCTGTACACGCCGGTGCTCGTCGACCGGATGAAGCTGACGTATCCGTCGGGCCTCGCTGTCGCGAACATCCTGCGCGCGCTGACCGACCCGAAGATCCTGCGCCGCTCGGTCTCGACGCTCGGCAGCGGCATCTTCGGCGGCGGCGTCCTGTCGTGGATCGCCGAGAAGGTCCCCGCGATCGCGACGAGCGGCTTTGACTGCGCGACGATCGGCGGCGGCATGATCGTCGGCGCGCGCATCGGCACGTCGCCGATCTTGCTCGGCGGCATCGGCCTCGCGATCACGCCGTGGCTCGTCGAGCAGCACCTGATCAACCCCGGCGATCCGTTCCGCAAGATCGGGTTCATCTTCGCGCTCGGAACGATCCTCGGCGCCGCGATCCTCGACATGACGATGCTCGCCCGCGATGCGATCAAGCGCGTGCGCGAGGTCCGCGCGGCCGGCGCGTCGACGGAGCCGTCGAACGAGCCGAAGGCGAACGTCAAGCGCCTCAGCGCGTGGGTGCTGTTCTGGGCGGTCGCGCTGCTCGTCGTCGCGTCGTCGGTGCTCGGCGTGTCGCCGATCTGGATCGCGTTCGCGATCGTGATGTCGTTCCTGTTCCAGATGATCAACGGCATCTCGCAGGGCATCACCGATCAGAACCCGATCTCGTCGGCGTTCGTCGTCACGGTGCTGCTGATGGCCGCGCTCGGCCTGCGCGATCCGCTGATCGGCCTGTTCGGCGGCAGCGTGCTGCTCGTGTCGTGCACGGTCGGCGTCGACATGCAGCAGGACCGCTCGACCGGCTGGCGCCTCGGCTCCAACCGCAACATCCAGTTCCGGTTCCAGGTGATCGGCATCGTCATGGGCGCGCTGCTCAGCGTGATCATGTGCCGGATCTTCCTGCAGGCGTTCCCGGTGCTGCAGCTCGACCAGCACGCGCACCCCGAGCTGCGCAACGGGGCCGCCGCGAACTGGCAGAGCGCGATGACGTACAAGTTCGTCGGCATCCTGCACACGCTCGACGAGGACAAGACGAAGACGCTGATCGTCATGTTCATCGGCATCGCGGTCGGTCTCGCGATCAACTGCGCGCGCCGGTTCTGGCTCAAGACCGAGCGCTACCAGACGTGGAAGGACCGCTCGACCGCGAACAAGGTCATCGATTTCATCCTCGACGCCGTGATCCTCGCCTCGCCGTACGCGATGAGCTTCGGTGGCTTCGTCGAGTTCAAGACGTCGCTGTGGTGGGGCATCGGCGGCGCGCTGTCGTCGTCGATCACGTGGGCGCTCGAGCGCAAGCGTCGGCCGGTCGCGGGCGGCTCGCCGGGCGAGGGCGAGGTGCTGCCCGAGGACATGTCGCCGACGAGCCTCGTCGGTGGCGGCCTCATCGCCGGCGCGAGCCTCTACGTGCTCTACGTCGGCATCGCGAGCCTGATCGCGACCGGCGCGCTCGCGACGATCTTCGGCGGCTGAGGCGGCTGAGGCAGCTAGAGCTTCGCGGTCGCGTGCATGATGCGCGACACCGGCTTGCCCTCGGTCAGCAGCGGCTGCGTCCACACCGCGTGGAGCAGGCGGCGCTTGTCGTCGATCACGAGCGACTCGTACTCGCCGATCCACTTGCTGCCGTGCCGCTCCGTCGACAGCGCCGCGAACGGCTGGGCGTTGATCGCGCCCTTGACCGTGCACTTCGCCGCGCCCGCCGTACAGACCGCGTGCGCGAACCGCGGCGCACCCTCGCTGTCGTAGTACGCGACGTGCAGGTTCCCCGTGCGCGAATCCATCGCGAGGTTCGGCACCATGTGAATGCTGCAGCCGTCGCCGATCACCTGGCGCTTCCACGTCTTGCCGCCGTCGTGGGTCGCCGCGACGACGATGTCCCACACGCCATCGCGGCCACCGCGCACGTAGGCGATGTACAGCCAGCGCCGCGCATCGTCGACGGCGACACTCGGGTTCGTGAAGAAGAACGGCACCAGCTCGCCATCGCCGCTGATCCGCATCGGCTTGCTGAACGTCGCGCCGCCGTCGCTCGACACCGTGTACTCGACCTTCTGATCGGCCGAGCCGTACGCGCCCATCGGCCCGCCGTCGAGCGTCACGATGTGCAGCCGCCCGTCGCTGCCGACGACCGCGTTGCCGTAGATGCCCTCGGCCGCGGTCACGGGCGGGCTCAGCGTGTCGCCTCGCATCGCGCGCACGCGCAGCCCCGCGTCGTTCGCCGAGTACAGGATGTACGCGACGTCCTTGCCGCGCGCCTTCACATCGGGGCCGATCGCGATCATCGGCTTGTCGAGACACGCGCCCTCGGCGGGACAGTCCGCCTTGTCGTGGACGACGGTCGGCGCGCTCCACGTCACGCCGTCCTTCGTCGTCGCGTGCGCGATCTCGCCGTTCTGATCGCGGCCGTCGAACCCGTACCACACCGCGTGCACGGTGCCGCTGCGGTCGCGCGCGACCCACGGATCGAAGTGGCTCTCCTTGTCGGTCTTCAGCGGCTGGTCGTGCTTGCCGCCCGCCGAGACGCCGAGCGCGTTGCCCTCGAACATCGAGCCGCGCGTGATGTAGACGGCCACGACATCGCCGTTCGGCAGCAACGTCGCGGCCGGCTCGAACTGATACACGCCGGGGCCGGTGCCGATGATCTCCTCGCCCCTGAACGCATCGTCGTGCAGCGCGCTCCCCTTGCACGTCTTCGGCACGATCGCGGCCGCGCCCGGCAGCGAGCACGCGTGCCAGACCGGATCGCACGTGTAGCCTTCCTGCACGCGGCAGTCCGCGTCCTTCGTGCACGACTTCATGCACAGCTCGCCGATCCGCCCCGTCTCGACGCACGCGCCATCGCACGCGACGCCGACGACTCCGCACGGCGCCGTGCAGTAGCCACCCGGCAGCGGCGCGCACATCAGACCCTCCGCGCACGACCGCTCGCAGCGCTCGCCGAGGGTGGGCGGCGGCGGCGGTGGGGCATCCGGGGCCACGACCGCTGCGTCGATCGGCCGCGGCGGCGGCGCGGGCAAGGCCCTGGGAGCACTGGGTGGCGCGCTGGAGCAAGCCGCGATGAATACGAGCGTGCGCTTCACCGTCCGAGATATAACGCCCACATGCGTAGCCTCACTACCGCCCTGACCCTCGGTTTCGCTTCGCTGGCCTCGCTCGCCTCCGCGCAGCCGGTCCAGTCGCCGAGCGGCGCGCCGGCCGCACCTCCCGCGCCACCGCCGACGACGAAGGCCGCCGAGATGCCCGGCGTGGGCGACCCGCTGAACCTGATGCCCGACTTCTGGCCGAAGCAGAAGTGGCTCTACGACGCGCCGAGCGCGAACGACGCCGCCGGCAAGGTCGTCATCCACTGGTTCTGCACCGCGAAGGCGCAGGCGTGCACCGACGACCTCGCGCGCATCGTCAACCTGCGCGACAACGGACGCTTCTACATCATCGCCTACCTCGACGGGAACGTGAGCCTCGCGAAGAAGCTCGATCCGATCCGCGAGAGCGAAGGCGTCGGCAAGGGCAGCGTCGCGATCGGCCCCGGCGTCACCAAGCTGATGAAGCTGATCAACGTCAAGCCGGGCCCGAGCTCGATCATCGTCGGCGTCGACGGCAAGGTCACGATGGTGACCGTCAACAGCGACACCAACGCGCTCGACGCGCGCGATGCCGAGGTCAACAAAGAAGTCGCCGCGATCAAGGACTTCACGACCTCGCACGACGGCCCCGTCACCGCGAAGGCCGGCCAGAAGTTCTCGATGACGTTCAAGGTCCAGCTCGCCAGCTGGCTCACGTACTCGCAGAAGACGCCGATGGGGTTCGACCTCACCGTGCCCAAGGACATCAAGTGCGATGCGACGTCGCTCAAGGGCGACCAGCTCAAGGTGGAAGGCAAGCAGCTGACGGCGACCGTCAACTGCAGCGCGCCGCACGGCGTGTATCAGGCCCTCGGCAAGATCCGCTTCGGCTACGACAGCCCGACCGGCGCGTCCGGTCTCGGCGACGACGGCACGAAGTGGGACATCACCGTCGACTGAGCCGCAAGTCCGCGAACTGCGGAACCTGCAGGCCGGCTGCGGAAGCCGCAGGGCTAATCCGGAGATAGTCTTGAAAATTCAGCCACTTGAGCGTGGCATCGTCGCTGCAATACCTCCTGTCGTTCGCAGACAAGGAGACACGTTATGACGCTCAAGACGCTTATCTCGGCCGCTGTTCTTCTCGGTTCTTCGACCGCGGCGCTCGCGGGTCCCTCGTGGTCGGCGTCCGCCTCGGCGCAGTGGTCGTGGTCGTCGCCGCAGCCGGTCCGGACTGTCCGCGACCACCGCTGGCACCGCCCGGCGCCCGCCCCGACGCCGGCGCCCGCCCCGATGCCGTCGCCGTGGCAGATGGAGCAGTACCACTACGCGACGCTCGATGCGGATGACCTTCGTCCGTACCCGGCGCAGCCCTACAGCAACCTGCACACGGTCGCGACGTTCGACCGCGCGTTCGACACGCGTAACCAGGGTCCGATCTCGATCAACGTCGGCCCGTACGGCATCCCGAGCCAGAAGCTGATCCTGACCAGCACCGGTGACAGCGAGGTGTTCAACATCACCGTGTACTACGCGGACGGCACGTCGCATCTGTTCAACTGGAACCACCTGTTCAATGCGCCGACTTCCGATGGTCAGGCAGGCTCGCAGCTCGTCATGACCGGCAACGGTACCGCCATCACGCGCATCGTCATCGACGGTTACAACTCCTGGAACACGCACATGGCGGTGATGATCCAGTCGTAATTCGGAGATGGGTGGCGTGTGCGATGCAACGATGAAGTAGCGGAGGCCAATTATGCTTCGCAAAGCTTCTGTCATCGCCACGCTGATTGCCGCAGCCACCGCGACCGCATCTGCGGACCGGTGGCACGACCGTTACGACCGTCACGATCACGACCGCGACGCCTACGATCGCGACTCCGATCGCGACGGTCGCGTCGATGAGGGCCCGCGCTTCCACCGCATCCATGTCGACACGTATCGCGGCGGCGAGCGCAACCGGGATCTCGTCGCGCAGTACCGCGAGCCGTTCGACACGCGAGATGGACGCGGCCCTGTCGTCGTCGATCTCGGCGGCGGCATCCCGCTGCACAAGCTGATCCTCGACAGCACCGGTAACAGCGAGGTATTCAACATCGTCCTGCAGTACGCCGACGGTGGATCGGACACGTTCCAGTGGAACCACCTGTTCAACGCCGCGACGGCGGATGGGCAGGCCGGTCGCCAGCTCGTGATGGGCGGCAACGGTCGTGTCGTGCGGCGCGTCCTGATCAACGGCTACAACGCGCCGCGCACGCAGCTCTCAGTGCGGGTTCAGTAGCGTCGAATCGAGCGCGCGCTCGAGATCGGTCGGCAGGTTCTCCAGCGAGGAGCCCGAGCCGATGATCTCGAACGTGCGCTGCAGGCGTTCGGCGAACCGCTCGACGAGGGCTTTGGCCTTCGGGTCGCGCTCGACCGCGTGGTTGAACGCCTGCCAGTCGGCCGCGCAGGCGAGGACCGGCTTGCGCATGCGGTCGCGGGCGAGGCGGGCGCGGGCGTCGTGCTTGGCATCGTCGGGGATGCGCTCGATCGCGGCGATCGTATCGCCCCACTCGCCGAGCATGTCGCCGGTGTGCTTGTCGAGATAGCGGCCGAGCGCGCGGACGCCGATCTCCGGCGTGTCGACGTGTTTGCGCGCGATCTCGCACATGTCGTCGAGGCGGCTCGCGAACCGCTCGTCGGGCGCCTGGCTGCGCGAGAGGCAGCCGCTGCGCATCGTGACCACCACACCGCCGGCGACGAGCGCGCCGGTAATCCATCTCGTGAGCTTCATGCCGCGGAAGATAGCTCGGGAGTGGCGCGCGGTCGCGTGACAAGTGTGGCCACGAGGCCGATCAGCGCGACGGTGGCGGGGACGAGCGCCCACGCGAGCAAGTGATTCCCGTCGAGTAGCGAGCCGCCCGTCGGCGGGGCCATCGACATCGCGAGCGAGCTGAGCGAGCCGGAGATGCCGAGCGCGACGCCTTGCTCGTGGCGGCCGACGGCCTGCGTGATGCGGCTCGTGATCACGGGGCGCAGGACGCCGTTGCCGAACGAGTTGAGCGCGGCGACGCCGAGCAGCATCGGCAGCGCGAACGTCATGCCGAGCAGCGCGTAGCCGACGACGAGCGAGAGGAAGCCGGCGACGCCGAGCCGGTACTCGCCGTACTTCTTGACGAGCCGTCCGATCAGGCCGCCCTGCAGCAGGATGCCGAGGAAGCCGGCGTACGTGAACAGCAGGCCGACCTCGCGCACGCCCCACGGCACGTGGGCCTCGACCTTCGTCGTCGGCGTCAGTGAGGCGCACGCCGGTCCGGTCAGCTCGATCGCCTGCTTGTTCACGACGCGCCACTGGCCGTGCTCGATCGGCTTGCCGTCCTCGAGCACGTAGCCGCGCGGGGTCGTGCGCGTGTCGAGATCCATCTCGGGCGTGAACGTGCAGGTCTCGCCGACGCGCTTCATGTCGCGCTCCGCGTAGAACCGGCGCTCCGCGAACAGCGCCATGCCGCTCGTGAAGCACGAGAACGCGAACGTGAACAGGAAGAACTGGGCGTACAGCGCGCCGAGGCCGGGGCGACGGAAGTAGTCGGTGTACGTCGCGATGTCGAATGCGGAGGGCCGCTTGCCGCCGGGGAGAGCGGCCGCATCCTGTGCGCCCTCGATGACGGGGGCGCCGGTCGGCAGCAGCGTGTAGGTCGCGAGCATCGACAGCGCCGACAGGCTCGCGGCCGCGATGAACGGCAGGTGGAGGCCGTGCTTGCCGAGCTCGGCGCCGATCGCGGGGCCGACCATGAAGCCGAGGCCGAACGCGACGCCGATGACGCCGAACGCCTTGGCGCGGTTCTCGGGCTTGGTGTGATCGGAGATGTACGCCTGGGCGGTGCTGAGGTTGCCGGCGGTGATGCCGTCGAGGATGCGGCCGACGAACACCATCCACAGCGACGAGCTGTACGCGAGCATCAGGAAGCCCGCGCACGTGCCGGCCTGGCTGATCAGCAGCAGCGGCTTGCGGCCGAAGCGATCGCTGAGGTTGCCGATGATCGGCGTCGAGATCAGCGAGCAGACCGCGTAACAGCTGACGAGCGTCGTCGCGACGAGCGGCGAGGCCCCGAAGTGCTCGGCGTAATACGCGAGCAGCGGGATGACGATCGTGAAGCCGAGAACATCGACCAGGACGATCAAGAAGATCGGCAGGAGCGGAGACCGCTGGCTCGCCACGTGTCGCGGTATACTAACTCCGTGGGGAAATTGGCGCTCGTCGCGCTGCTATCGGGTTGCTTCGGCTACAACTCGTCCGCCAAGGGCTGGGCGTACGTCGGCGATGCCATCCTGATCGCCGGCGGCGGTGCGGCGATCGGTCTCACCGTCACCGACAAGACCGACTGCAAGACGACGGGCGCGAGCTGCTACAACTCGCCGGTCAACGGACCGACCGTCGCGGGAGCGATGCTCGTCGCGGCCGGCGTCATCGGCATCATCTACAACGCGACGCGCGCCGAAGTGAAGACGACGCGCTAGCGCTTCCGCGGCGTGGCTTCCTTGACGTAGGTGTCGAACCAGCGCAGCTCCTCGTAGGCGAGCTGCTCGTTCGATTCCATCGCCGAGTACCAGTGCGGCTCGTGCGGCAGCATCACCAGGCGCGCCGTGCCTCCGTTGCCGCGCAGCGCCTCGTACAGCTTGACCGCCTGCAGCGGCGTCGTGCCGGGATTCGCGTCCTCGGCGCCGTGCATGATCAGGAGCGGTAGCTTGAGCTTGTCGGCCTCGAAGAACGGCGACACCTTGAGGTAGACGTCGCGCGCCTTCCACACCGAGCGGCGCTCGCTCTGGAATCCGAACGGCGTGAGCGTCTTGTTGTACGAGCCGCTCGTCGCGGCGCCGGCGCGGAACAGCTTCGTGTGCGCGAGCAGATTGACGGTCATCAGCGCGCCGTGGCTGTGGCCGGTGACGCCGATGCGATCCGGATCGACGACGCCGAGCGCGACCGCCTTGTCGACCGCCGCCTGGGCATCGTCGACGAGCTGCTCCAGATAGGTGTCGTAGGCCTTCTTCGGGTCGCCGACAATCGGGAACGCGGCGTTGTCGATGATCGCGTAGCCGGAGAGCAGCAGCAGGCGATAGTCGGTGATGCGCGTGAACTGCTGGTCGGTGTCGGTGTTCTGGCCCGCGGTCGCCGCGCTCGCGTAGTCGAGCGGGTACGCGTAGAGGATCGCCGGGATGCGCGTGCCTTCCTGATAGCCCGGCGGCGTGTAGAGCGTGAACGACAGCTCGGTGCCGTCGCGGCGCTTGTACTTGACGAGCCGCTTCTTGATCTGGCGCACGATCGGCGCCGGATCCGGAACGTGCGTGATCGGAGTCGGCGCGCCGGTATCACCGAACGTGTGCAGCATCGCGTTCGGCGGATCGCTCGGCGACTGGTGCCACGTCAGGTAATGGTTGTCGTTCGTGAAGCTGAGGAACGACTCGATGCCGACCTTGTCGCTGTGGAACAGCCGCTCGGTCTTCTGCGTCGCGAGGTCGAGCTTGTCGAGGAACGGCTGCATGCCCTCGGGCGTGTAGCCCGCTCCGGCGAGGAAGATCGCGGCGCCGTCCTGCTGCATCACCGCCGTTCCGTTCGTGCGAACGCGGTAGACCGGCGAGCCGGGATCCTTGTAGTGCTCGTCGCTCGACATGTCGAACAGCAGGCGCTGCTTCGCCTTCGCGTCGTCGACGTTGACGATGTACGTGCGATGCCAGTGCTTGTTGTCGTCGTAGTCGCGGAGCAGCTGCGTGTCGTGCTCGCCCCACGAGAACCCGGCGAAGCGCTGCTCCATGCGCAGGAGCTCGGTCGGCGCAGAGGTGAACGGTGCCTTCTGCGTCATCACCTTGTCGCGTGACGGGACCTTAACGTTCCAGTCGCCGCCGTCGAGCGCCTCGGCCCACACGAGCGTCGCGGGCTCGGTCGGGCGCCACTGGAAGTCGCGCGGTCCAGTCGGCACGCCGTGGATCGGCACGCGATCCGCGACGGGCAGCTTCGCGATCACGCGCGTGACCTTGCCGGCGCGATCCCAGATCTCGACGTCGTGCGCGAAGTTGCCGACCGTCGTCGCGTACGAGTACGGCTTGACGATCTTCGTGACGAGGATGTGCTCGCCGTCGGGCGCCGCACCGACGTCGGTGAACACCGCAGGCTGACCGAGCCGCGTGATCGCACCGGTCGCCGAATCGACGAACGCGAGCTGACTCGTGCCGTAGTACTCGAACAGATCTTCGTCGTGCTTGCTCGTCAACGTGTCGCGCGCTTCGTACGTGCTGAACTCGCCGCCTTTGCCGTCGGTCTCCTGCACGCTCGGCCCCTCGACGGAGGTGCCGGCCGGCGGCGCGCCCGCATGCTCGGGGATCAGCTTCACGAGCAGCGTCTTCTGATCGGGCATCCACTGGTGCGAGCTGCCGAGCATCGGATCGAGACGCGCGTCGCCGAGCCGGTGGATGTGGCCCTGCTTGTCGCCGAGCCACAGCTCGACCGCGTCCTTGCCCGTGTTGCGGAACGCGAACTGCTTGCCGTCGGCGGACCACGCGAGGCCATCGACGCAGCCGCCCGGCGGCAATGCGATCGTCGTCTCGCGCGTCGTCGCGACATCGACCACCGAGAGCGTCTGGGCGCACGGCGCGACGCCGTAGCCACCGGGCGTGTCGTGCTTGCGGCGCGTTCGCGGTTCGACGCGCACGCCGGCGAGCTTGTAGAACGGCTCCGCGATCTGCGACATCGGCGGGTACGCGACCTGCGAGACGAGCAGCATCGTGTCGTGCGTCGGGCTGACGACCGGTTGGGGCGGCAGGGGCGCGTGCAGCACGTCGAGCACGCGCTGCGGAGGCTTGCTGTAGCCGGTGTCCGCGGACGCGACGTGCGCGCTCGCGAGGAGCAGTGCGAGAACGGCAAGGCGCTTCATCGTCGGGACCGTATCACTGGCACCTCCGATGCACGCGCATGCGGCGCGAAAGGAGGTGACTGAGATGGCGACGAATCAGAAAGTGTTCGACGAGGTCGAGAAGACCTTCGGGCGGGTACCGTCGTGGCTACGGGAAGTTCCCGACACGGCCGTCGAGAGCGTGTGGGGCCTGATGCGCGACTTCTATCTGGCGGAGACGGCGATCCCGAACAAGTACAAGGAGCTGATCGGGATAGCGGTGTCGGGCGCGACGCGGTGTAAGTACTGCGCGCTCTTCCACACGGAGGCCGCGAAGCTCAACGGCGCGACGACGAACGAGATCGCGGAGGCGAGCTTGATGGGCGGCATCACGATGCAGCTGAGTACGTTCATCAACGCACAGCAGACGGACTACGACCAGTTCCGCCGCGAGACGCTCGAGATCATCGCGTACGTCAAACGCAACGCGAAACCGATGGACCGCAAGCCGGGCACGGTGCAGGCGCATGCCTGATACCGAGACGCTCGCGCGGCTCGTGCACGACGGCGTGTTGCGCGTCGAGGACGGCGAGCCTCACACGACGCGCCGGTGGCAGGCCGCGATGGCGCGCGCCGCGCTGATCCTGCGTGATGCGAAAGCTCCCGCCGACGACCTGCGGCTACCGATCGCGCTCGCGCTCGTCCAGCTGTACGGCGAGCAGGCCGACGAGTTTCTCGTCGCCGATTTCGTCGCGGAGCTGTTACCGATCGAGCTGGCCGAGGCGGGCGTCCACTGAGAGCGCACCCAGCGCGCCCCCCACGCGCAGATCACGCACTGCACTCGCCTTCGCCCGAGACGACCTCGAACGCGGCGGCCTCGCCGAGGTCGATGAAGTCGTTCTCGGTCGGCGCGTCGAGCTCGGTGAGGTCGGAGAGCAGCGTGCGCAGCGCGTCGAGGTCGGCGGTCGCCCAGAACGCGTGCGACGTGCCGCCGTTCGCGACGTAGTAATCGATCAGCCGCTCGAGCGCGGCCTCGACCTTGCGCGCCGGGACCTTCGTGACGAGGCGGCCGAACTCGGCGCGGTCGGCCGTGATGCCGCCGCCGACGTACACGAGGTACTGCGGCGCGGGCCGGCCCGCGACCTTGCGCATGCCGCCCTGGAAGCCGATGCCGGCGATGTAGTGCTGGCCGCAGCCGTGCGGGCAGCCGCTGATCTTGATGTCGAGGCCCTTCACGCGGCCGAGCTCGGGGCGGCGATCGAGCAGCTCGGTGAGCACGCCGGCGAGGCCCTTCGACGAGGTGACGGCGAGCTTGCAGCTCGTGGCGCCGGGGCACGAGGTGACGTCGGCGAGCGTGTTCGCGCCGATCTTCGCGAGGCCGACGCGCGCGAGCTCGCGGTGCAGCGAGGGCAGGCGAGCATCCGGGATCCAGCGCAGCACGATGTTCTGCTCGTTCGTCAGGCGGACTTCGCCTTCGCCGTACTGCTGCGCGATCGTCGCGAGCGCTCGGAGCTGCGCCGACGAGATGTCGCCGAGAGGTAGGCGGATCACGATCGCGGAGAACCCGCTCTGCTTCTGCGGGCGCACCGAGTCGGCGGCCCACTCCGCGTAGCCCGGTTCGAGCGAGGAGACCTGGGCGAGCGGCGCGCGGCGGACCTGCACCGTCGGCTGCTCGGGAAGCACGAGCGGCGAGCCGCCTTCCGCGCGGATCGTCTCGCGCTCGGCGCGGTACTCGGCGAGGAACTTGTCGGGGCCGATCTTGTCGATCGCCCACTTGAGGCGCGCCTTTGCCTTGTTGTTGCGGTTGCCGATGCGGTTGAACACGCGCAGCACCGCGTCGGCGGCCTCGAACAGCTCCGCGACCGGCACGAACTCCTCGACGGTCAGCGCGGTGCGGCGCAGCGTCGACAGACCGCCACCGGCGACCAGCTTGAAGCCGGGCTGACCGTCGCGCACGCGCGCGAGCAGGCCGAGGTCGTTGATGAATGCCTGCGAGCAGTCGGTGCCGCAGCAGCCGCCGACCGACGGCTTGAACTTGCGCGGCAGCGTCGACGAGTACGGGCCGCGCAGGAAGTGGCGCGCGAGGCCTTCGAGGTACGGCGTCGGATCGAACGGCTCGTCCTTCGCGACGCCCGCGAACGGGCAGCACGTCCAGTTGCGCACCGAGTGGCCGCACGCTTCCTTCGTCGTGATGCCGGACTCGGCGAGCACGCGGAGTGCGTCGTCGGCTTCGGACTCGGCGATGAAGTGGAACTGCACGTTCTGGCGCGTCGTCACGTGGCCCTTGCTGCGCGCGTAGCGATCCGCGACATCGGCGAGCGCGATGAGCTGGGCGGGCGTCGCGATACCGCCGGGCAGCTTCGCGCGCACCATGTAGACGCCCTCTTGACGCTGGCCGTAGACGCCGTTGAGCAGGCGGAAGCTGCGCCACTCGTCGGGCGTCAGCTCGCCGCGCTCGAATGCTTCCAGGCGCTGGACGAACAGATCGACGTCCTGGTGGCGCGCGAAACCGAGGCGGCCGACGGGTGGAGAGGAAGGTGCTTCGGTGACGCTCATGACAACCTCACTGCCGCGGGCTCAGGCACCGCGTGCTCGTTCACGATCTGCGTGGCCAGCGACACGACATCTCCGACGACGATGATCCCAGCGAGGTCGCTATCAACGTCTGCATCGCCAAGCGTTGCCAGCGTGCCCAACCAACGCGTCGAGCCCGCGTGAGATGCACCCAGCACGACTGCCGCGGGCGTGGTCGCGGCCCAGCCACGCTCGATCAGCGACGAGGCCAGCGAGCCACGCGTGCGCAGGCCCATCAGCACGACGAGCGTGAGCGAGCCAGGCGCGAGAGATGACAGCACCGGGACCCATGCCGACTCGGCATGACCGGAGAGGACGGCGAAGCCTGCGGACAGGCCCCGGTGCGTGACAGGGATTCCGGCGAGCGCGGGGGCGGCGATCGCCGACGACAGACCAGGCACGACCTCGTACGCGACGCCGGCCGCCTCGAGCGCGAGCGCTTCTTCGCCGCCGCGGCCGAGCACGAACGGATCGCCGCACTTGAGCCGCACGACGCGCTCGCCGCGCTGGGCCGCGCGGACCATCAGCTTGTGGATGCCTTCCTGATCGATCGAGTGCCGGCCGGCGCGCTTGCCGACGTAGAACCGCTTCGCGTTCGGCGCGAGCGCGAGCAGATCTTCCTCGACGAGCGCGTCGTAGAGCACGAGGTCGGCGCGGCGCAGCCGATCGACGGCGCGCACGGTGAGCAGCTCGGGATCGCCGGGACCGGCACCGACGAGAGAAACGAACCCACTCATGCTGCCCTCGCGTAGAGACGGTCGAGCGCGCGGAGCAGCAGCGGACGCCGCTCGGGCATCGGGACCTTCGCGGCCTTCCAGTCGCGGCGCGCCTCGTTCGCGACGTCGATCCACCTGTCGAGATCGAGCGGCAGCAGCGCATCGAGCGCCTCGCGGAGCAGGCCGGCGAGCGCGGGGGCCGTGCCGCCGGTCGAGATCGCGATCTCGACGTCGCCGCGCCGCACGACGCCGCCGAGATATGCGGTCGCGACGGCCGGATCGTCGACCGCATTGCAGAACAGGCCGCGCGCCGTTGCCGCGGCGGCGACCTCGCGATTCACCGAGGGCGTGGCGGCCGCGACGACCCAGCGCGCGCCGTGCAGGTGCGTCGGCTCGAACGCCGCCTCGATCACGGTTGCCTTGTCGCGGATCGCCGGCTGCACGTGCGGCGCGATGACGGTGACGCGCGCCCCGGCCGCGAGCAGGCCATCGAGCTTGCTCGCCGCGACCGGGCCACCGCCGACGACGACCACGCGTACGCCGTCGAGCTTGAGGAATGCCGGATAGAGCGTCACGCGCTCTTCCTCTCCGGCGTGTGCAGGCCGCACTCCTTCT
>JAFAOG010000373.1 GCA_019237945.1 Deltaproteobacteria bacterium
GGTCGACGCCGCGATCGCATGGATGATGCGCAAGGACCCGGCCGACCGCCCGCCGACGATCTCCGCCGCGGTCGCCGCACTCGATCCATCCGCGACGACCACGATCCCACCGGCGCGCGCGAGCCGCTCGTCGATCCCACCCACTGCGGCGGGCGTCCCCGCGCGCGGAAGCCGCCCTGCGATCACGCCGGCACGTCCGATCTCGACACAAGACGCGCTCGCCGCGACGCTGGCCGGCGAACCGACGCCGCCCCCGGCACTCGCCACGGACGCCGCGACGGCGACGATTCCAGATGCGCCGCCGCGCAGCCGCCGCGGGATCTACGCCGCCGCGCTCGCCGCGCTCCTGCTGGTCGGTGGCGCCGCCGCGCTATGGCTCGCGCACGGCTCGCATGCGAACGGCTCGCAGCCGACCGCGCCGGTAACCGCAACCGCTCCGACTTCCGCAACCGCTCCGACTTCCGCAACCGCTCCGGCTTCCGCAACCGCAACCGCTCCGGCTTCCGCAACCGCAACCGCTCCGGCAACCGCAACCGCTCCGGCAACCGCAACCGCTCCGGCAACCGCAACCGCAACCGCTCCGGCAACCGCGAGCGCGCCTCCGCGCCACAAGCCGACGATCAGACCGTCCGCGAAGCCGCGCGACAGCTCGCACGATAGCCTCGACGTCATCCACCTGCCGCACGACTCGTTCACAGAAGGCAAGTGAGCGCTCAGCGCGCCGCGCGCGTCAGGCGTCCGCCCAGTTTTCGCCGACGCCGATGTCGACCTCGAGCGGAACCGACAGCTTGTAGACGCCTTCCATCTCCTCGCGCAGCGCGGCGCCGAGCTTGTCGGCCAGCGCCGGCGGCGCCTCGAACACGAGCTCGTCGTGCACGGTCAGCAGGAGCTTGACCGGCCAGCGCTCGCGCGCGATTCGCTCCGTCGTGCGCAGCATCGCGAGCTTGATGATGTCCGCGCCTGCGCCCTGCATCGGCGTGTTCTGCGCGACGCGCTCGGCGGCGTGGCGGGCGGCCGGGGATTTCGACATGAGATTCGGGATCGGACGCCAGCGGCCGAGCAGGGTCCGGGCGCCGCCCTGGGCGCGCGCGACCGCGACGATCTCGTCCATGAACTTGTGGATCGTCGGGAAGCGCTGGAAGTAGCGGCGCGAGTACTCGGCGGCTTGCGAGCGCGAGATGTCGAGCGCGCGTGCGAGGCCGAAGTCCGACTGGCCGTAGGAGAGGCCGTAGTTGACGGCTTTTGCGATGCGGCGCTGCTCCGGTGTCACCGCTTCGCGCGCGACCGAGAACACCTCGGCCGCCGTCTGCGTGTGGACGTCGATGTGATCGCGGAAGGCGGCGGTCAGCAGCGGGTCCGCGGAGAGGTGGGCGAGGATGCGCAGCTCGATCTGCGAGTAGTCGGCCGCGACGAGGACGTGGCCGGGGGCCGCAACGAAGCCGCGGCGGATCTTCATGCCCAGCTCGGAACGGATCGGGATGTTCTGGAGGTTGGGGTCCTGGGACGAGATGCGGCCGGTCTCGGCGACGACCTGATTGAACGTCGTGTGGATGCGGTTCGTGCGCGGCGAGATCAGCGGCGGCAGCGCATCGAGATAGGTGCCCTTGAGCTTCGTGACCTCGCGGTGCTCGAGGATCGGCTTGATGATCGGGTGGTCGAGCTGCTCGAGGGTGTCGGCGTCGGTCGAGAGGCCGGTCTTGGTGCGGCGGACGCCCTTGGTGTCGAGGGCCAGCTTCTCGTAGAGGATCTTCTCGAGCTGCTTGGGCGAGCCGATGTTGAACTCTTCGCCCGCGAGGTCGTAGATCTGGCGCTCCAGAGACGTGACGCGCGTGTCGACCTCGGCCGCGAGGGACTTGAAGTGGGCGGTGTCGATGTGGATGCCGGTGCGCTCGACGTCGGCGAGCAACACCGCGACCGGCAGCTCGATGTCGCGATAGAGCGTGTCGAGGTTCGAGGACGTGAGGCGCGCGGGCAGGCCTTCCGCGATCGGCAGCAGCGCGGACGTGATCGCGCCTGCCCACGGAGCTGCCCGCTCGACCTCGACGGGCTCGAGGCTGTGCTTGCCCTTCCCCGCGATCGTCGTGCGCGCCGGGACGAGCACGCCGCCGAGGCGTTCGACGACGGCTTCGCCCGGCTCGCCCTCCGCGGTTGGATCGAGCAGGAAGGCGGCGAGCATCGTGTCCTCGGCAACGCCCGCGACCGTCACGCCGAGGTCGGCGAACGCGCGGACGACCGCCTTCGCGTCGTGAGCGATCTTGGCGACCGCCGGATCGGCGAGGACGGCGTGCAGCGGCGCGAGGTCGGCGGCGGGCGGCGGGGCGGGCGCGCCGATGTAGCGGTGGCCGAGCGGGATGTACGCCGGCGCCTCGCCGGGCACGGCAACGACCACGGACACCAGCTTCGCGCGATCGATGCGCTCCGGTGACAGCTCGATCGTGACGGCCATCCGGCCGGCGCGCCGTGCCGACGCCGCCAGCTCTGCGATCGCATCGGGACGCACGACGACGCGCGTATCGGTGCGCTGCTCGACCTGCGCGAGCGGCGTCGCCTCCGGCGCGGGAACCACCGTGTGGTCCTCCGACGGCGGCATCTTCATCTTCACCTTCTCGACGAGCAGGTTGAACTCGAGCTCGGTGAACAGCTGGAGCAGGCCCGGGAGGTCCCACTCGCCGACGACGAGATCGTCGAGCGGAATCGGCAGCTCGACGTCTCGCTTCAATTCGACCAGCTCGCGCGAGATCTTGACGCGCTCGAGCTGCGCGGGGTCGGCAAACGGCTGCTTGAGGCGCGGGATCACCGGGTTCTGAGCGATCAGGTTCGCGAGCGAGCCGTACTGCGCGAGCAGCTGGGCGGCGGTCTTGTCGCCGCACCCTTTCAAACCAGGGATGTTGTCGGAGGTATCGCCGACGAGCGCGAGGAAGTCCGGAATCTGTTCCGGAGGCACGCCCATCTTCTTGATCACCTCTTCGCGCGTGTACGTCTTCTGATGGAGCGCGTCGATCATCGTCACGCCATCGCCGATCATCTGCATGATGTCTTTGTCGGCGCTGTAGATGACGACTTCCCACCCGCGCGCTTTCGCTTGCTCGACGAGCGTGGCGATCACGTCGTCCGCCTCGACGCCGGGGACCGCGATGCACGGCCAGCCGAAGCCGCGCACGATCTTCGGGAAGTAGTCCATCTGCACGGACAGCTCTTCGGGCATGTCCTTGCGGTGCGCCTTGTAGTCCGCAAACATCTCGGCGCGGAACGTCTTCTTGCCGGACTTGTCGTCGAAGACGACCGCCATCCGCTTCGGCGCGTTGTCCTCCTCGAGGCGCAGCAGCATTCGGGAGAACACGTAGAGCGCGCCCGTCGGCATGCCCTCGGCGGTCGACAGACGAACCTCTTTACGCTCGCCGCGCGAGACGTTCATCAGGCCGTAGTGGGCCCGGAACACGTAGCCGTGTCCGTCGACGATGTAGAGGCGCTCCGGCACGGGCGCAAGCTAGCATGCCGGCACGACACGGACTCGTCCGCGCAGGCGAGCGAGCGGCACCTCGAGCAGGTACCACGACAGCGTCGCGAACGTGATCGTCAGCGCGAACGCGAGTGCGACCGCAACCGCTCCCGGCAATCCGAGCTCGTGAACGCGTTCGATCGCGATGTCGTGGACGAGATAGGCGGTGTAGCTGATGCGTCCGATGTACGCGATCGCGGGCAGCGTCAGCAGCGCGTACACGGGTCCTGATTCGCACGTGCGGATCAGCGCGAGCAGCGCGGTCAGGCCCACGCAGACGAGCGCGTACTGCACGTGCTCGATCGCGAGGCCACGCAGGCGCGTCGAGAGCACGAAGATCGAGAACGCGATCGACAGCATCCACGCGAACGCGCGCCGCCAGCGCACGAGGTGCTCCTCGAACAGCGCGAGCAGGCCGCCCGCGGCGAGCAGATCCATGCGCGAGAACATCAGGCGATAGACCGCATCGGCGTTCGCGTGAACGATCAACCGAAACACGACGGCGCCGACGATCGCGGCGGCAAACGCGGGAGCGAGCGCGCGGCGCGGCGCGAGCAGCACGAGCAGCGGCCACAATAGATAGAACTGCTCCTCGACGGCGACCGACCACATCGTCACCATCGGGCCCTCGAGCACCGGGTGGAGCGAGTCGCGGATGTTCGATGCGAAGCCGAAGTACCAGGGTGCCTCGTGCAGCGGGAACGCGCAGGTCGCGAGCATCACGACGAGCGCGAGGTAGTACGGCGGGATGATGCGCAGCAGGCGGCGATAGAAGAACGAGCCGAACGCCGAGCCGCGCGT
>JAFAOG010000376.1 GCA_019237945.1 Deltaproteobacteria bacterium
CGGTAGACCAATGAGCACGAAAGCGCTGATCGGGATCCTGCTCGCCGGAACGACCGGCGTGATCATCTTCCTGTTCGTTCACCTGTCGCAGGACGGCGGCAAGATCGAGCTCGGCACCAAGCGCGCGAACGCGTGCGCGAAGGGCCAGGAAGACTGCCTGCCCGACGTCAAGTACGTCGACACGCAGGGCAAGGCCTACACGGCCGCCGAGCTGACCGGCAAGGTCGTCGTCGTGAACTTCTGGGCGACGTGGTGCCATCCCTGCCAGAAGGAGATCCCAGATCTCTCGAAGCTGTACGAGAAGTACAAGGACAAGGGCGTCGTCATGCTCGGCGTGCTGACCGACAGCCCGAGCGACTCCGACCTCCTCAACTTCCAGTCCGACTACGCGATGAGCTACCCGGTCGTGCGCGCGAGCAGCGACATCCTCAGCTCGTTCAAGTATCCGCAGGCGCTGCCGACGACGTTCGTGTTCGATCGCGGCGGCCACCAGGTCGGTCGCGCGCGCGTCGGTGCGATCTCCGCCGCCGAGATGGAACAGACGCTCGGCGAGCTCGTCGCGCAGAAGTAACTGCGACTAGAACGAACCGCCGAGCGCGACGCCATTGCTCGTCGGCGCGACCACGATGTTGTGGCGCTTGCGCCAGCGTCCGACCGCGTCCTCGGCGTCGAGCGAGTCGTACCACATGCCGCCGATGAACCCGAGCGCGGCCACGCCGACGAGCGCGACGCCCGCTCCCTTGAGCCGCTCGCACTTCGGATCGGTCGCGTTGCTCGCGGTGTCGCACGTCGTCTTCTCGGTCTCGTTCTGCATCGCGTACGCCGCGAGGCCGCCCGCCGCGATCCGGATCGCGAACCCCGGCGTGAAGTACTCGCCCGCGTAGTACTCGCCGAGTGACGGCGTGACCACAGCGAGCGCGAGCCCGGTGATCAGCACCGGCTTGTCGAACGGCTCGCCGAGCGGCGGCTCGAGGAACGCGTACAGCAGCACGGCGCCGGAGACCGCCGACGCCCCGCCCGACAGGTACTTCGCAGTCTCGGGCGACTTGTCGGCGCGCGCGGTCGCACTCGCGAGCACGAGGAGCAGGACGACGATACGCACGAGCCGAGTTGACCAGAACCTCGGCGACACCGCCATCACCGATGCTCACATCAGAACGTGCCGCCGATGCCGACGCCCATCGTCGCCTGACCCGTCGGAGTGCGCAGCGGCGTCGGCGCGAGCGTGAGGCGCAGACCGTGGCGCGCGTTGTAGCGCTGAGCCTCGCGCGGCGCGGTCGCGATGTCGTAAACGGTGCCGCCCGCGTAGCCGATCAGGCCGCCGACGAGCAGCACCGGCGCCGACGCGTCGGTATGGCAGTCGCCTTCCGCGTCGAGGCACTTGAGCGACTCCGCCATGCCGACGATGGTCGCCACCGCCGACGCGGCGCGGATGCCCATGCCCGGTGTCACGAGCTCGCCCGCATACCACTCGCCCAGCGACGGCGTGAGCAGCGAGCTCAGCAGGCCGGCGCCGATCATGCCGCCATTATCCAGCTGGCCACCCGCGATCACGAGCGCGGCCGACGCCGCGGTGCCGCCGAGCGACAGCATGAGCGCCGTGTTCTCGCTCTTCGGCGCCTCGGTCGACGCGGTGGTCGATGCGGCCGGCGCGGTCAGCGGCGCGGTCATGCCGGGCGGGCTGTCGTTGTCGTAACCATCCGCGCGGGCGACCAGCGGGGCGGCAACGGTCGTGACGGCGGCGGCGACGGCGGCGAGAGGAGCGAGCTTCGTCATGCCGGAGCCCATGTGCAGGCGCCGGTCCGACCTTTCAACTAGCGGAATGTGCTTGTGATAGGTGGCAAATCCCGGCCGGATTTCGACACCCGCTGATGGCTCGTCCACCAGCCACTTACCAGGGCGGGTTCGGCATCCCGAACAGCCCGTAGAGGCCGCCCGTATGAAGGAACGCGACCGCGCTGCCAAAGCGCGTGCGATCCGCGCGCAGCTCGGTGACGACGCCGTGGAACGCCTTGCCGGTGTAGACCGGGTCGAGCACGATGCCGTCGGAGCGGCAGACAGCTCCGATCGTCGCGAGCTCCTCGGGGCGGCTCTTCGCGTAGCCGATGCCGACGTGGGCGTCGAGGATGTCGATGTCGGCCGGCGTGACGTGCACCGGCAGCTGCCAGCGCTCCTCGAAGTCGGCGCAGATGCGGCCGATCGACTCGACGAAGTACGCGCGGTCGTCGCAGACGGCAATGCCCGCGACGCGGATGCCGCGCGCCGCAAAGTTGAGGAGCTTGGCGCCGAGGACGAGGCCCGCGCCGGTGCCGCCCGATCCGCACGCGTACACGATCGTGACCGGATGGTCGGGCGCGGCGATGCCCTCGAGGTCCTGCGCGAGCTCGTGCGCCGCGCGCACGTAGCCCCAGCTGCCGAGCGCGTTCGAGCCGCCCTCGGGGATGATGTACGGGCGGCCGCCCGCTGCGCGCACGCGCTCCGCCGCCTCGGCGAGCAGCCGGTTGCGATCGCGCCAGGCGGGACGCGTGATCCACTGGATCTCGGCGCCGACGAGCCGGTCGAGCAGGATGTTACCGGTCGCGGCGGGCGGCCGGGCCGGGTCGTCGCAGCGCAGGATCAGGACGCTTCGCATGCCGAGCTGCGCCGCCGCGAACGCGGTCGCGCGCGCGTGGTTACTCTGCTCGCCGCCGCAGGTGAGGACGTGCGTCGCCTCGTTCGCGACCGCCTCCGCCATCAAGTATTCGAGCTTGCGGACCTTGTTGCCCATCAGCTCGCTGCCGGTGTGGTCGTCGCGCTTGATCCAGATCTTGGCGCCGAGCTGCTGCGATTCGGCAAAGCGCAGCCAGTGACCGCGCGTCGGCGTGTTCGCGAGACGGACGCGCGGCGGTTCGAGATCGACGAGCTTCTCGTGCATCGCGGAAAAGAATGCCACGACCGCGTCGCGTGTTAGATCGAAGCAGTGAAGTCTCTGCTCGTCGCGATCGCGCTCGTTGTTGGAGGCGCTCCCGCGTACGCGAAGCACCACAAGAAGCCGGAAGACCCGGCGGCCGCGCCGAAGAAGAAGCACCTCGCGTGGTCATCGCCCGCGGCGGGGCCGACGATGTCGGGCGACCCGGAGCTGATCTTCACGTTCGATGACGGCCCGAACCTCAAGACGACGCCGGCCGTGCTCGATGCGCTCAAGGCGCACCACATCCACGCCGTCTTCTTCATGGTCGGCGAGATGGCCGCGAACAAGGACGCGCCGCCGCTGATCGCGCGCATCCTCGCGGAGGGTCACATCATCGGCAACCACACGATGACCCACCAGGACCTGTGCCGTCTCAAGGACGACGCGCGCGCCGCCCGCGAGATCGACGACGGCAAGAAGGCGATCGAGACCGCCGACGGTGGCTTCACGACCGCGTGGTTCCGCACGCCGTATGGCGTCCGCTGCGAGCGCGTCGACGCGATGCTCGCCGAGCGCGGCCTGACGCACTTCCACTGGGATCTCGATCCGCAGGAGTGGAAGCACAACAACAGCAAGAAGGCGTACGACTACGTCACCAAGCAGCTCGCGAAGATGACGGGCCGCGACGTCCTGCTGATGCACGACATCAAGAAGGCGACGGTCGAGGCCCTGCCCCAGATCCTCGACTGGATCGATCAGGAGAACGAGGCGCGCCGGCTCGCCCACAAGCGCCGCATCCGGATCATCCAGAGCTACGAGCTGGCCGCGGAACGGCTGCCCGCGGGCGAGGTTGACTGGCTTCACGACGCGGCGCCCGACCCGGTGCTGTGGGCGCGCGCAATCGCCAGCGTCCTGCCGTGATATCGTCGAGAAATGAAGTGGGGAATCGCGGCGGCGCTCGTGTGCGCGCTGGCGTCATCGGTGAGTGCGCAGTCGGCGAGCGCGGAGGCCGAGGCGCTATTTCGACAAGGCCGCGACCTGATGAAGGCCGGCAAGCTCACCGAGGCGTGCGCGGCGTTCGAGCAGAGCCAGAAGCTCGAGCCGGCGACGACCACGCTGCTCAACCTCGCGGGCTGCCGCGAGAAGAACGGCCAGCTCGCGAGCGCGTGGGGCGCGTTCGTCGACGCCGAGCGCCAGACACGCAGCGGCACCGATAGCGGCACGAAGCAGCTCCATCAGATCGCATCCGACAAGGCGACGCTGCTCGAGTCGGAGCTGTCGAAGCTGACGATCAGCGTGCCGGAAGGCAGCCGCATCAAGGGCCTGGTCGTCGCGCGCAACAACGAGCCGATCAGCGACG
Organism: Deltaproteobacteria bacterium; assembly: GCA_019237945.1. Taxonomy (GTDB): domain Bacteria; phylum Myxococcota_A; class Polyangia; order Haliangiales; family Haliangiaceae; genus JABFXX01. The sequence continues at coordinate 4,251 of JAFAOG010000376.1, forward strand.
TGATGTGGAACCACCCGCTGCCGGTCGACGGCGGCACGTACACGATCACGGCGACGGCCGGCGCGCTCAACTGGTCGACGACCGTCACGATCGCGCGCGATCACGACATCAAGACGATCGAGGTGCCGAAGCTCGAGGAGAAGGCGAAGAAGCCGCCGCCCGTCGTCACGGCGCCGCCGCCGACCGCGCCCACGCCGTCGCCCGTCCAGCCCGAGCCGCCGCCCGAGCCCGAGCCTGCCCATGCGAGCAAGCTCGTCCCGATCCTGACGATCGCGGGCGGGGCCGTGCTGATCGCGGGTGGCGTCGCGTTCGAGCTGTCGGGCGAGTCGACGTACGACGCGGCGAAGAAGGAGATGACCGATCAGGCGCGCCGCACCTCGCTCGAGAGCTCGGCGAACACGAAGCGCTACACGGCGGAGGCGCTCGGCATCGCGGGGCTCGCGGTCGCGGGCGTCGGCGTGTGGCTGTACCTGCGCCACCCGGCCGAGACGCGCGATGACGGCGTCGCGCTGGTGCCGACGGCAACGCCGACGAGCGTCGGCCTGTCGCTGACGGGGGCGCTGTGAGACTCGCGCTGGTGGTGCTGATCGGCGCGTGCGGCTTCCCCGCGCTGCCCAAGCTCGGCGGCGGCGACGACGCACCCGCGATCCACGACGCACCGGTCGATAGCGAGATCATTCCCGATGCCGGCGCGTGCACGGCCGCATCGGCGACGTGCGCGACGAGCGGCCTGCTGCGCACGTGTGCGAGTGCCGGCGCGAACCCCGTCGACACGCCGTGCGCATGGGGCTGCATCACGCCCGGCGGAATGGCCCGTTGCGGCAAGCTCGCCCCGACCGGCGGCGCGGTGATCGCGAACGACGCCGAGACGACGACGCTGAGCCAGCTCGCGGACCTCGTGCTGAGCAACACGACGATCAACGGCAACGACGGATCGATCCCGAACTTCCGCGCGGCCGGCGGCGGCGTCGTCAGCGGCATCGATTACAGGCTGTCGGCGAGCGGCGTCGCGATCTTCCGGGTCAAGAGCTTCCGCGTGACCGGTCAGATCACGCTCGGCGGCACGCACCCGATCGCGATCGTCGCCGACACGTCGATCTCGATCGAGTCGACGATCAACGCGAGCGGAACGTGCAACATCCCGCTCGCCGTCGCGGGCGGCGGCGACGGCGGGCAGCAGGCGATGCCGGGCGGCGGCGGCCAGACCGGCGGGGCGCCGGGCAACAACCAGAACGGCGCCGGCGGCGGCG
>JAFAOG010000012.1 GCA_019237945.1 Deltaproteobacteria bacterium
CTTGCCGCCCTTGAAGTGCGCGACCGTCCACTTCGCGATCGGCGGCCGCCCGACGTGAATCACGACGGCGGCGAGCTTCTCCTTGTTGTCATCGGTGCGTGCGATCGACAGCATCGCGCGGAACGCGCCGCTGCCGCTTGGCCGATCGAGCACGCGCCACGTCTTCGGCGCGCCCGGATCGAACACGGCGAGCGCACCCGACGTCACCGGCAGCTGCAGCGGCAGCCAGCGCACGTCGATCTTTCTCTCGCCGAAGCGCTCGCCGTAGCGCGTGAGTCGCGCGACATCGCGTGGTGCGAGCAGCTCGTCGCGCTGCGCGGGCGGCGGCGGTGGCGGTGGCGGCAGCGGGAGTGACGGCTTGGTCGCCTTCAGCTTCTTTGCTTTGGCGGGCTTCGGCGCCGGCTTCGGCGCAGCCTTCCCCTTCTGTGACTTGCCCTTCGTCTTCGCCACGCGCGCACCGTAACATTTCCTCATGCGCCGCGTGTGTGCCTCGTGCAAGGCCGTCAACCGGATCCCCGTGCGCCACCTCGCCGACACCGGGAAGTGCGGCAAGTGCAAGGCGCCGCTGCCGCCGCAGGCGAGCCCGATCGAGATCACGAGCGAGCAGCAGTTCGACGAGATCGTCGCCGGCGCGGCGGTGCCGGTGCTCGTCGACTTCTGGGCGACGTGGTGCGGTCCTTGTCGCGCGGTCGCGCCCGAGGTGAAGAAGGCGGCGACGAACCTTGCGGGCAAGGCGCTCGTGCTCAAGGTCGATACCGACGCGCTCGGCGAGATCGCGCAGCGCTACCAGGTCTCGAGCATCCCAAACTTCGCGGTGTTCCGCGCGGGACGGCTGCTCAGCCAGCGCGCAGGCGCCGTCGATCATCGCCAGCTCGAGAAGTGGGCCGTCGCCCCGCAGTAGATCGTTCGTCCCACATGCGCGTTTGACGGCGCATGAGCAAGCTACGTTGGACACTGGTCGGCCTCGCGGCCTTGGGTGGCACGGCGAGCGCCGACATCGGCGAGACGCCCGCGATCGACATGGGCACGACGGTGTCCGTCGAGGGCCGCTCCGTGCGCGGCGTCGCCGAGGACTACCTCGTGATGCCGTCGGGTGGCGAGCTCGCGGCGCAGATGAAGTTCATCACGGCCGATCCGATGCTCGGCGGCCAGCCGCTCAAGTTCACCGACCTCGCGCTGTTCGAGCTCGCGGGTCGCTACAGCGTGTTCGAGAAGCTCGAGCTGTCGGCCCAGGTCGATCTGCTGCCGAAGCAGCCGTCGTACACCGACGAGAAACCGTGGCAGAGCGTCGGCGCCGGGCTGCGCAGCCCGCTCGGCAAGCACGTCGCGCTGTCGCTGAGCGGCGGCGGCGGGCATCTGATCGCGCACGAGGGCATGTGGACGCGCGAGGCGCTCGCGATCGAGTGGAAGAAGCCGATCGAGAAGCAGTGGCTGTCGTTCGACGTGATCGGCGGCGTCGATGGGCTCGGCATCACCGCGCCGGGCGTGCGCGACTCGGCGTTTCTGACCGAGCTGTCGGCGTCGACGTCGGCGCTGTTCCGCGAGCCGAGCGGGCACTGGGGCGCGTGGCTCGGCATCGCCTACGCGGTGCCGGTGCAGCACTCGGGCGCCGACCCGACGACCGGCCTCATGATCGAACCGCAGCCGCGGCTCGACTTCCACGCCGGCACCGTGCTGTCGATCGTGAAGGAGTGGGACCTGTTCGCCGACTTCGCGGTGATCGATCGCGGCGACCTCGCGAACCCGGCGACCCGGCTCCCGATCCTCGATGGCGGCTTCGATCAGAAGCAGATCATCTTCGGCGTCATCCGCCACATCGAGGGCACGAAGAAGCCCACCACCACCTACGACGACGCGATGGCCCTGTAGTCCCGGGGGGGGGGTATTATTTTACCCCTGGGTGAGTACGACCCTACCCCGGTCACCCATCCTAACTACGGAGAATCGTGACAGCAGAGCACGCTGAGGCACCCCGGCACGACTGGCCCGGCGGTCGCACTAGGGGCAAGCGTGCAGGAATTCGGCTCTTCGAGGCGTTCGGTTCGTGATCAGCTGGTCCGCGAGCATGCCGACGCGGCGCGTCGCATCGCGCTGCGAATGGCGCGGCGGTGCCCGGGCTGGATCGCCCGCGAGGACCTGATCTCGGCGGGAATGGTCGGCCTGATCGAGGCGGCCGATCGCTACGACGGCTCGCGGCAGGAGCCGTTCATCTCGTTCGCCGAGCACCGCATCCGCGGCGCCGTGCTGGACGAGCTGCGCCGCGGCGACATCATGCCTCGCCGCATCCGCCAGCTCGCTCGCAAGGTCAGCGACACGATCAAGACGCTCGAGAAGAACGGCGAGGTCGCGACCGACAGCCGCATCGCCGAGGCGCTCGGCGTCTCGATCGAGCATTACCGCACGACGCTTGCCGAGCTGGTCCACGTCGAGCTCGCGCCGCTCGATGACGCGGAACGTACGCTGACGTCGCACGACGCGTCGCCCAGCGACATCGCCAGCCATCGCGAGACGCTCGCGCGCGTGAAGGTCGCGCTGCAGACGCTCGAGCCGCGCGACGTGACGATCCTCAGCCTCTACTACATCGAGGACCTGACGTACCAGCAGATCGCGGAGACGCTGCGCGTGACGCCGTCGCGCGTGTGTCAGCTGCTGTGGCGCGCGGTCGAGCGCGTGCGGACGCAGCTCGCCGTCGTCGTCCAGGGAGAAGCGGCATGACACCACGCGTCCTCGTCGTCGACGATGATGATGGGATCCGCCGCGCGATCGCGACCGCACTCGGCCGCTCCGGCTTCGACGTGCAGACCGCGAACGACGGTGCGCCAGCCCTGCGCCTGTGCGAGCTGACCGCGCCCGACATCGTCGTCGTCGACTACAACATGCCGACGGCCGGGCTCGCGGTGGTGCGCACGCTCAAGCAGTCGCACGGCCCTTCGATCTATGTCGCGGTGCTCACTGGAGACGATGATCCGGAGACGCGTGAGCTGTGCCGCAAGGCCGGCGCGGACGCGGTGCTGATCAAGCCGATCACGCCGACCGAGCTCAGGAGAGTTCTGACAGCTGCTGCTCTCGCGCTCGGCGCGACTCACGCCGCTTGAGCTACGCGCTGTCACGTGAGACGGTGAGCCTCTCCGTGGCTGACGTGGTGCCGTTCAAGGTCATGGTCGTGGAGGACGACGAGGAGGTCGCCCGCGCGGTCGCTCGCCGTCTCGGCGCCGACCATCACGAGGTCGAGGTCTCGAGCGACCCGATGCCGATCATCGCGCGGCTCGGCGCGGACCTCGCCGACTGGGACGTCGTGATCCTCGACGTCGGGCTGCCGAACATGTCGGGCCTCGAGGTGCTGCGGCACTTCCGCGAGGCGGGGTCGCTCGCCTCGGTGATCATGCTCACCGGCGACTCGACCGCGAACACCGCGGCCGCGTGCATGCGCGCCGGCGCGTTCTATTACCTGACGAAGCCGTTCGAGCAGTTCCAGCTGTCGTCGATGGTGCAGTCGGCCGGCCGCTATTGCCGGCTGCGCCGTCAGCTCGTGCAGCACACGGCTCCGGGCACCGACTCGATGCTGATCGGGCAGTCGGCGGCGATGCGCAAGCTGCGTGACGCGCTGGCGCGGCTCGCCGAGCAGGACGTTCCGATCCTGATCCAGGGCGAGAGCGGCACCGGCAAGGAGCTGGTCGCGCGCGCGCTGCACGACCGCGGGCCTCGCCGGAAGGCGCGGTTCGTCGCGTTGAACTGCGGCGCGATTCCGGAGTCGCTGATCGACAGCGAGTTGTTCGGCCACACGCGCGGCGCCTTCACGGGCGCGACGTCGGATCGGCCCGGCGTGTTCGTCGAGGCCGACGGCGGGACGCTGTTCCTCGACGAGATCGGCGACATGCCGCTCGCCGTGCAGGCGCGCCTGTTGCGCGTGCTGCAGGAGGGCGAGGTGCGGCCGGTCGGCGGCAGCGGGACGCGGGCCGTCGAGGTGCGCGTGATCGCGGCGACGCACATCGATCTGCAGCACGCGGTCAACCAGCAGCAGTTCCGTCAGGACCTCTACTACCGGCTCAACGTCGTGACGCTGCGCGTGCCGCCGCTGCGCGAGCGTCTCGATGATCTGCCGCTGCTCGCCGCGCACTTCCTGAAGAAGCACGGCGGCGCGCAGCCCCCCGTGATCTCGGCGGAGGCGCTCGAGGCGCTCGTCGAGTACAGCTGGCCCGGCAACGTGCGCGAGCTGGAGAATGCGGTGCTCCACGCGGTCGCGCTGCGGCGCGGCCAGGAGATCGGGCCGGAGTCGCTGCCGCCGCACATCGGCGGCCGGCTGCGCGGCAACACGTCGGCGATCCCGTCGCCCGACGACGAGCTCGCGATCTCGCTGACCGAGGCGAAGCGGCGCGCGGCGTCGGAGTTCGAGAAGCGCTACCTGACGAAGGTGATGGAGAAGGCGAAGGGCTCGGTGTCGGAAGGCGCGCGGCTCGCCGGGCTCGATCGCACGAACTTCCGCCGGCTACTTCAGCGGCACGGTCTGGATCCGGCGTCGTTTAAGAGCTAGCAGCGCGAACAGCACGAGGCCGCCGCTCGCATCGTGCGACTGACAGCCGCAGCCGGACTCACCGCTCACATCGGCGTAGATGTGGCTCGTGATCACGATCGGCTGGTTCGTCGGATCGATCAGCTGCACGCGATAGCGGTGCGAGCCAGCCGTGCCGTCGGAGAACGTGTGCTTCCAGTCGTCGCTCGTCACGGCGACGTGCTGGAGCTTCTTACCGTCGCGGACGAGGTCGATGAAGTTGCCGCTGCCGCCGACGACGTGGACCTGGAAGCTCGCCGTCGCGACGCTGATCGTGTCACCGATCTCGGCGGTGCCGGCCGTGAAATCGACCTCCGGGTCGTCGGGACCGCGCAGGTTGACGATCGTGCGGCCGTGCTTGACGGCGTCGATGATCGCGGCCTCGCTCAGCGAATCGGCGAGCACGCGCGTCGTCGGGCTGCCGATCGACGAGCCGGCGGTGCCCTCGTTCATGCCGGCGGTGTGATCGTCGCTGCCGCCGATGCCGGCGATGTGATGGCCGGCGTCCTCGAGCTGATCCCACAGCGCGAGCACGCGCGGCACGAATGCCGACACGCCGAGATCGTAGTTGCCGGTGATCAATTCCATGCCGGAGACCTCGTCCCACGGCGTGTCGTCGACGTGGCCCCACGCGCAGCCGATACAGCCGGTGCCGAGATCGAGCATCGGATGGTTGACGATGAAGATGCCGCCTTGTGCGACGACGTCGTCGACGATGCCCTTGACGGTGCGGCCGTTGTAGCCAAGGCGGTGCTCGACGTAGCTCGAGATGCCGACACCGTTGCCGTGCCCGCTGTACGTCGTGATCTCGGCGCCGCGCAGGAACAGGAAGTCGCCGTAGCTCGGCTGCTGCGCCGCGATCAGCGCCTGCTGCGCGACGGTGTTGTGGTCGCTGAGGTTGACGAAGTCGAGGCCGCGGCTCTTCGCGAGCGTGACGATCTGATCGAACGTCGCCTTCGCATCGCCGCTCTGTACCGAGTGGACGTGGAAGTCGCCCTTGTACCAGCGGCGCTCCGTCGAGAGCGTCACCGGCGTGTACGCCGCCTTCGGCTCGACGGTCAGCGACGCCGTATCGCTGCACGTGACGTCGATCGAATAATGGCCGCCCGTCGTGTCGAGCTTCGCCTTGCCGATCGCCACCGTGTACGTGCCGGCGGGCAGCGGGCCGGGCAGGTAGCTGCGCGACGACTGATCGACGCCGATGATCGCGTCGTCGGTGAGGCCGCCGCCCCAGCCGCGGAACGAGCCATCGGGCTGGAACGCGCCCCAGTCGAGGATGTCGTACGTCGAGCCGTCGTCGTGGTGGATCGTGCACTCGACCGCACCGGCCGGGACGTCGAACGGCACGTCGACGTAGTCGCCGCCCGCGATCGGCACGTCGCCCTCGT
>JAFAOG010000036.1 GCA_019237945.1 Deltaproteobacteria bacterium
TACGCCGAGCTCGACAGCGGCGACGTCCGCGCGCTCGGCGACGAGATACGCGGCCCCACCTGGGCTTGCTCCGGGGATGCCTTCGGCGTCGCCGGTTGCTGGCTAGGTGTTGCCGACCGCTGCGCGCCGGTCGTCGAGCTTGCCTCGCCGCTCTTCACGCGTCTCGCGTGGGTTCCCGCCGGTCCGAAGCAGCACGGCGACGCCTGCTCGTTCACGTCCTATCCGGACGGCGCGTACGACGACTGCGGGAACGGACTCTTCTGCTACCAGGGCACTTGCCACACGCTGTGCGCCGACGGCGGCGTCATCGACGGCTACCCGCGCGAAGTCCTGCTCTGCGATTAGCGACTGTCGTGGACCGGCTACTCGACTTCGCCCGGGTCGACGATCGGCGTCGCGTCCGGCTCGTGCGTCTCCGGCGCTTCGGGCTCGTGCTTGATGCCTCGCGACGGCGCGGGGTCGTGGGACAGCGGCGTCTTCGGCGGGGGCTGCGGATGATTCGGATCGGTCGGCATGACCGTGGATCGTGCAAATCGCGGGGCATACGATGTTCTCGTGGAGCTGCTGGAGCTGTGTCGGGCGATCGCGGCGGGCGAGCGCGCACGGGTCGAGCGGGCGATCGCGGCGGAGCCGGCGCTGGCGCGGGCGGCGTTGAAGCAGGGTGCGACGCGCGCGGATCCGCATACGTATCGGCTCGCGCCGTTCGGGCACTACGTGTACGCCGGAGATACGGCGCTGCATGTGGCGGCGGCGGCGTACGAGGCGGCGATCGCGCGGTTGCTGCTGAAGCACGGTGCGGACGTCGGGGCGGAGAATCGGCTCGGGCAAACGCCGCTGCACTACGCGGCGGATGGGCAGCCGGGGAGCGCACACTGGAACCCGCGCGCGCAGGTCGCCGTGATCAAGGTGCTGGTAGGCGCGGGTGCGCAGGTCGACGCGGGCCCGGTGACGCCGTTGCACCGCGCGGTGCGGACGCGGTGCGCGAGCGCGGTCGCGGCGTTGATCGCGGCGGGCGCGCGCGTCGACGCGAAGGCGCGGCGGCTCGCCGTGACGACGACCGGGCGCGGCGGTAGCGGCTCACCTTCGGCTCTCGCGGAACAGCGACGGATCGCGCGCCTGCTCTGATACGATCGCAGCGTGCGCTGGCGGTTGCTCGTGCTCGCATGCGGTGCGTGTGGGCGCATCGGCTTCACGGCGCGCGCCGGCGATGCGGGTGATGCGGGCGGCGATGCGGCATTCGCGGTCAGCGATGCAACGATGTTGCCGGCGACCGCGATCGCGCTCGACGGACCGGCGGGCGTCGCGTGGACGGCGCTCGACTGCGGCAGCGTCGATGCGCGCGGCGTGTTCACGGCGCCGACGGTCCCGGGCGACTGCCACGTGCAGATCGCGGCGGGCGCTCAGACCGCGACCGCGACCGTGCACGTCGAGCTGCCGGGGGTGGCGCACGCGATCGCGCCCGTCGGGACGCTCGCGAATGCGACGGGCATGTCGAGCGAGCGGCGGATGGTGTACGTCGACGACGAGTGGTGGGTGTTCTTCGCGTCGTCGCTGACGGGCAACGGGCTGTCGAGCGCGCACTCGGCTGACTTCGTGACGTGGGCGGCGGGCGCGTTCCTGGCGACACCGAACGGACTTGCCGGCGACGGCCGCAACATCGATGTCGCGGCGCGCGACCTCGGCGGACATCACGTCGTGCACGCGGCGCTCAGCTACGAGACCGGGCGCGGTCGGTATCACGTGCGCGGCGAGATCGCCGGTGGCGCGATCGCGTGGGGCGCGCCGCAGGTCGTGAACCAGGGCGGGGTCGTGTCGCCCGACGGCCCGAGCGTCGTGATCACCGCCGGTGGCCAGGTCGTCGACGGCACCGGCTACCTGATGACGCCGCAGACGCCACCGCTCATGCCGTGCGGTGACGGCGACAACGTGATCTACACGGCCGCGATGCTCGACACCGGCACCACGAGCTTCGACGCCATCGGGTGGAACCAGAAGGTCGTGTGGTGCGTCGGCGTGCGAAGCAATGCGCGCCGGCTGCTCTCGGACGGCGAGACGCTCTACGACCTGTTCGACGACGCGCAGATGGATCCGCAGCCCGACAACCTGTTCTTCAACGTGCGCCGGCCCGACGGCGCGTGGCTGCCGGACGAGACGACGTACACGGTGCCCCCGCGCGTGTTCGCGACCGATACGGCGTTCCAGCTCGAGGACTGGGACGCGATGATCGTCGGCCGCACGCTGCACGCGATTCGCCGGCTGCCGAATGACGCGTTCGAGCACGCGACGTACGACCTCGACGCCGGCGGGCCGTGGACGATGGCGGCCGCGCCCGTGAATCGCGGCATCACGCCGAGCAGCGGCGTCGTGCTCGAGCCGTACGGCGTCGGCATGCTCGCGGTGATCATCAGCGGCGGCAGCTCGCTGCAGTACGCGTACTTCGACGGCACCGCGTGGACGCCCTGGCACGACCTCGGTGGCGGTGCGGCGGCGAACCGCTTCGCGATCAGCGGCGGCGCGGCGGCGGGCGTGCGGCCCGCGATCATGTGGACCGAGCAGACGGGGACGAATGCATTCGAGCTCGCCGGCGTGCAGCTGCCGTAGCTCGCCGGCGCACCCTAATCGACGATCTCGGGCGGACCGGGCGGCTCGGGCGGATCGCCCTCGGGCGGCACCGGCGACGGGTCGTGCGGGTCGGGCGGCTGCGCCGGCGGATCGTGGCGCGCGGGCTCGTGCGACGGCGGATCCTTCTGCGGCGGGATCTCGGTGTCGGGTTTCGGCGGCTTTGCCGGTGGGCGCGGGCCCTCGGGCGAGACGGCGTGCCACGCGGGGGCGGGCATTGTGGGGTCCATGCAGGTGCGAGTTGCAAGGAGCTAGCCGAGCCGGCGCGCGACGAATGCGAGAGTTGCGTACGGGATGACGACCTCACCGCCGGCGCGATCGATGATGGCCGCGATCGCGGCGAACAGCGCGTCACGGTTGGCTTGCGGCAGCACGGCGTGGTCGGAGTACGTCGCGATCAGGTCGAGGTACTGCTGCGTCGTGTAGCGCTGCGTCCATGCGAAGTCGTGGATGCGCGGCGGCGCGAACACGCCGCTGTCGCGGATCTCCGTCTCGTACTTCGCGCGGTGATCGACGACCGGCTGCAGGCGCGCGGCGTCGCCGACCCAGTGCGCGGCGTAGACGGCGTCGAGCTCGGCGCGCAGGGACAGCTCGAAGTCGGCGATGTTGTAGAGCAGCACGAGGTGCGGCGCCGCGGCGGCGGCGAGCACGTACTTCTTCGCCGGATCCATCCAGTGCCAGGCCTGGGCGGCGACCACGGTGTCGTAGTCGTGCTCGACGACATCTTCGAACCGCGCCTCGACGACGCGTACGCGCGGCAGATCCTTCGCGCGCAGGGCAGCCGCCATCGTCGCGCCCGGCTCGACCGCGGTGACGTGGAGCCCCACGCGCGCGAGCAGCTCGGTCGCCTTGCCCGTGCCGGCGCCGATCTCGAGGACGCGCGGCCCGAGCTCGCGGATCACGTCGATCGCGCGGAGGTCGTACGACGGGCGTGCGGCGTCGTAGAGCGCGGCGTTGCGATCGAAGGAGGTGCGGCGGTTGTCGTCGATCATGGCATCCCGACGGTCAGCCAACCCATCACTGGAGGGAGTCGACCCACTCGGCGAGCTCGGCGCGCTCGCGCGGCGTGATCTGCGTCTTGTTGTTGAACGGCATGTTGCCGAGCTCGTACGCGCGGTACTTGATGCGCGGCGCCATCGTGCGGATCTGGTCGGGCGTATCGAACATCACGCCGACCGGTGCGGAGTGGAAGACGTCGTCGGACGGCTTCTTGCTGTGACACGGCAGGCAGCGCACGCCGATGATCTCCTTGACGCGATCGAGCGTGACCGGGTGATCGATGCCGTACTTCGGCGTCGCCTTGATGTGCGAGATCACCATCAGGCCCGCGATCGCGACGGCGAGCGAGGCGAGCGCGGGGGCCAGCCAGGCGCCGAGCGCGAGCTGCTTGCCGCCGCCCGTGTAGCGGATGTTCATGAAGTGGCGGACGCCCGCGCCGCCGACGAACACGAAGATCAGGATCAGCCAGTTCAGGTGATGGGTCGTCGCCGCCGAGAAGTGGTTCGACACCATGATGAACAGCAGCGGAAACGTGAAGTAGTTGTTGTGAATCGAGCGGTGCTTCGCCGCGATCGAGTACTTCGGATCCTGCTCGCGGCCCGCGAGCGTCGCCGCGATCAGCTCCTTCTGCGACGGCAGGATCACGAGCCACACGTTGCCCGTCATCAGCGTGCCGACGAGCACGCCGGTCTGGATGTACGCGGCGCGGCCGCTGAAGACCTGCGAGAACGCGAAGATCGATCCGAACAGCAGCACGACCGAGATCACGGTCGCGACGCGCGGGTTCGTCTCGCCGACGGTGCGCCAGATCGCGTCGTAGATCAGCCAGCCGCAGAACAGCGAGCTGATCGAGAGCGTGATCGCGATCGTCGGACCGACGTCGTGGACGCTCGGATCGACGAGGAACGCTGCGCCGTGGAAGTAGTAGACGATCACGAGCAGCGAGATGCCCGTCAGCCACGTGATGCCGTTCTGCCACTTGAACCAGTGCAGCGTCGGCGGCAGCTCGCCCGGCTCGAGCAGCTTCTTCTCGACGTCGTAGAACGCGCCGGAGTGGACCATGAAGATCTTGCCCTGCGAGAGCCGCGTCAGCTGCGCCGACTTCTCGAGGTTCCGATCGAGCCAGTTGAACAGCATCGAGTTGCCGACCCACATGATTCCGGCGATCAGGTGCGCCCACCGAAACAGGGCGTCGAGCAGCTCGCGTACGTCCACGGGCGCAAGTTCCTACAAATCGTTCGCGATCGGTAGTGCGGGCCACGCGTGTTTCAGCGTGGCGCGGCGAAATGGCAAGTCGGGTCGCCAGCTTGCGCATCAGGTGTACAAGCGAATGTCATTCGACGCCGAGGTCATCTGATGTAGGTTCGCCGCCATGAAGCAGCTTGCCCTCGCTCTCGTTCTCCCGCTCTCGCTCGGTGCGTGCCTCGACATGTCCGACGAGTCCTCTGTCGATCAGGCCGCGACCGGTGAAGCGAACGGCGACCTCCACGGCGCCCCCGAGCACCTCCACCATCAGAAGGGCTTCGCGCACGGCGGTGGCGGCGGCGCGAGCGGCTCTCCGGTGATGACGTCGCACGGCGGCACGGTGCTGACGACCAACAAGACGTTCGCGATCTTCTGGGGCGACTGGACGAATCCGGGCGACAAGATCACCGGCATCGACAGCTTCTTCCAGGGCTGGGGCGGCAGCCACATGGCGGGCGACTCGACGGAGTACGCCGGCACGAACGGCCAGGTCACGGCGGCCTCGACGTACCTCGGTCACACGTTCGATACGTCGGCGGCGCCGCGCAAGGCGCTGACGACGAACAGCGCGGTCGCCGAGGCGTGCAAGATCACGAACAACAACCCCGACCCGAACGGCGTGTACTTCATCTACACGTCGACGGGCGCCGGTCACGTCAACTACTGCGCCTGGCACAGCTGGGGCACGTGCAGCAACGGCGCGCCGATCCAGGTCGCGTACATGCCGAACGTCGATGGCATCGCGGGCTGCGATCCGGTCGCCCCGGCGTCGCTCGGTCACTCGCAGGGCCTCAACGCGGTCATCAACGTGACGTCGCACGAGCTGTCGGAAACGATCACCGACCCGCGCGGCGCCGGTTGGTTCGACGCGAGCGGCAACGAGAACGGCGACAAGTGCGCGTGGACGTTCAACGGCGTCGAGACGCTGTCGAACGGCTCGCAGTGGTACCTGCAGGGCGAGTGGTCGAACGCGGCCTACAACGCGGGCACCGGCATCGCGAACTCGGCCGGCCAGAAGGGCTGCCTCTACTAGGCGCTCCCCGCCGCGCGGCCCTAAGGAGCTAGCCCCACGCGCGGCGCACCGCTTCGGCGATGCCGCCGCCCGCGCCGGCAGGGCGACCGAGGACATCGGTCGCCTTTTCGCGTACGTGGTCCGGCGCTTCGCCCATGACGAAGCTCTTGCCGGCGACCTCGAACATCGGCACGTCGTTGACCCAGTCGCCGACGACGACCGCCTGATCGACGGACGCACCGATCCGCTCGCACAGCGCGCGCAACGCGGTTCCTTTGTTCGGGCCCTGCGCGCGGACGAGCACCGCGTGCTTGCCCGGGCACGCGCTGACCGCGAAGCTGACCGAGAAGATGTGGTCGGCATGCACGCGCAGCTCGGCGTGGGCGGCGGCGACCTCGGCCGCATCGCCGATCGCGACCGCCGCGAGGGGATCGTTGGCCCACACGTGCCCGTCGAGCGCCTCCTCGACGACGCGCAGCTTCGGCGACCACGTCGAGACGTAGCGCGCGTAGGGCTCGCCGCGCTCGTCGTGGTGGATGCCGTCGGCCTCGAAGATGAAGCTCGCGAGGCCGTGCGCCTTGAAGGCGGTGCGCAGCGCGGCCGTCGATGTCGGCGTCATCGCGTGGTGGTGCAGCGTCTTGCCCGCGACCTCGACGAGGTGGCTGCCTTCCATGCAGGCGATCGCGCCTTCGATCCCGCAGGTCTGGGCCGCGAACAGCGCGCCCGAGTGGAGACGGCCCGTGACGATCGTGACGCACACGCCGGCATCGCGAAGCTCGCGGATCGCCGCGATGTCCCGCTCGTCGACCCGGCCGTCGGCTCGCAGGAGAGTTCCGTCGAGGTCCACTGCGAGGAGCCGGTACGTCATCGCCTGGCACTGTAGTACGATTCAGCTGTGTCGGCAGACGAGCGCGTGACGGCAGCAGCGGCGAGGATCTCGGCCGCGGGGCGCGCGGCGTGGCCCGGCGTCGAGCTCAGTGATGCGCTGATCGTCGAGAGCCTCGAGCAGCGGCTGCGCGATGACCCGCAGATGGTGATGGACGAGCTCAAGGATGCCGACCTCTACCTCGCGATGGCGTTGACGCGGAAGGATCCGATCGCCGTGCGGGCGTTCGAGGACAAGCTCGTGCCGCAGATGGACGTCGCGCTGCGGCGCCTGCGGCTCGCGGGCGGCACGGCGGATGAAGTGAAGCAGGCGTTGCGCGTCGAGCTGCTCGCCGACGGCAAGATCGCGGACTTCGCGGGGCGCGGCGAGCTCGCGGCGTGGGTGCGCGTGTCGGCGACGCGCAAGGCGCTCAAGCTGGTGCGGCGCGCCGATCGCGAGGAGACGCTCGACGAGATCCTGCTCGACCACTGGCCGAACGCGACCAGCAATCAGGGCGACAAGCACATTCGCTCGACGTACACGGCCGAGCTCAAGAAGGCGATCCGCGAGGCGTTCGCGGCGCTCGAGGTGCGGCAGCGCAACATCCTGCGCCAGCACATCCTCGACGAGCTGACGATCGACGACCTCGCTCGCCTCTACCGCGTCCATCGCGCGACCTGTGCGCGCTGGCTGGCGGATGCCCGGGCGGACCTCGGCAAGCTGACGCGCAAAAAACTCCTGGCATCTCTCAAGGTGGGCAGCCAGGATCTCGACAGCTTGCTGCGGTTCCTCGACAGCGATATCGAGCTGTCGATCTCGCGCATCTTGCAATCGAAATGACTAGCTGCCCACCTGCCGACAAGCTGCTGGAGTTCGCGGCAGGCGCACTTCCCGACGATCAGGCGGCGACGCTCGAGAAGCACATCGACGAGTGCACGGAGTGCCGCGGCGCCTTGAGCAACCTCGCGCGCGGCGACGCCCCGCCCTCGTTCGGCCGCTATCGCATCGACACGGTGCTCGGCTCGGGCGGCATGGGAATCGTGTATCGCGCGTGGGACCCACAGCTCGCGCGGCCGGTCGCGATCAAGGTCGTGCGGCGCGGCGGCGAGGACACACAGGGCCGCGCGCGGCTGGTCCGCGAGGCGCAGGCGCTCGCGCGGCTGTCACATCCGAACGTCTGCCACGTCTACGACGTCGGCACCGACGCCGACGAGGTGTGGGTCGCAATGGAGTTGATCGACGGCGTGTCGCTTCGCCAGTGGGTCGATCAGACGCGCACGCGCGAGCAGATCATGGACGTGCTTCTCGGCGCCGCGAACGGCATCGCGGCCGCGCACGAAGCGGGGCTCGTCCACCGCGACGTCAAGCCGGAGAACGTGCTGATCACGCGCGACGGCCGCGCGATCGTCACCGACTTCGGACTGGCGCGCACGGAAGACCGGATCGATCCGAATGCGTCGACCTTGTCGACCGATCCGCATCTCACCGCGACCGGCGCGATCGCTGGCACGCCCGCGTACATCGCGCCCGAGCAGCTGACCGGTGATCCGATCGACGCGCGCGTCGACCAGTTCGCGTGGGCGGTGATGGCGTGGGAGCTGCTCGTCGGCGCGCGCCCGTTTCCGATCATCTTCGCCGCGCGCATCGAGGCGGTACAAAATGGCCTCAAGCCGCCCGAGTCGCTGCCGAAGCACATCGGCGCCGCGCTCGTGAAGGCGATGTCGTACGTCGCGCGAGATCGCTACCCCTCGATGCGCGAGCTGATCGAGGCGATGCGCGCCGCGCCGGCCGTGCCGGTGACGACGGCGAAGATCCGGCGCCGCGAGCGCAGCGATGGCGAGGCGCGCAGCCGGGCGCCCGCGATCGCGGGGCTCGTCGTGCTCGGCATGAGTGGCATCGCGATCGGCGCGTGGGTGTTCGCGCGCGGTCCCGAGCACGCCGCCGCGAAGCTGCCCGAGCCTTCGCCGTCGGTCGCGACCGTCGAGTCTCCGAAGCCGGCGCCGCCGTTGCCGGCCGTGACGACGCCGTCGCCCGCCGTGACATCGCCCTCGCCGCCCGTGGCCCCGCCCGACGCCGCGCCGGCCCCCGCGAAGATCGTCGAGGCACCGAAGAAGCAGCAGCCCGCCGTCGCGGTCGCGCCGAAGAAGCAGCCGGCGCAGCCCGCGCCGCCGCCACCGGGGCAGCAGGATCTCGCGCCGAGCAACGCCTCGACGGTCGCCGCGATCAAGGCGGCGCAGAGTGCGCGCGCGGTGAGCGTCTCGGCGAACTACTGCCGGTCGTGCATGGTCGCGTCGATGGACAGCTTCTGCCGCATCCCGATCGATCCGTCGAAGCCGGCGAAGTTCGAGACCGCCGACTGGGGCAAGGTGGTCAAGGTCGAGCAGGAGGTCGGCGAATTCCGCGACCAGCAGATCCTGGAGACCGTGATCACGCTCAAGGGCCAGCGCGACACCTACCGGCTCGACGCCGACTTCCTCGACGAGCACGTCGACACCAACGTCGGCGACTGGCTCGCGTTCTGCGTCGAGGACCAGAACAACAACATCTACCAGCTGTCGGGTGGTCCGACCTGGCGCACACACGCGGTGATCACGATCTCGGGGCCGCCGCGCGTCGGCGAGCTCGCGAAGCTCGACCCGATCCACATTCCCGAGATCAAGATGGTCGCCGAGGGGTTGCAGGGGAAGTTCAGCAGCATCGACCCCGCGAAGCGCTACCTGATCCGCGGCCAGGTGAAGAAGGCGAGCGGCGGGCGCTGGGAGATGGACCGCTACGAGATGCAGGTCCCGGCCGGCATCCCCGGCGCGAAGCTGATGGCGACCGGCAAGCGGCTGTGGTTCGTCGTCGATCACCTGCGATTCGAGGACGATCCGGCGGGCGGCAAGCAGCATCTGGTCGTCGACGCCGCGTACATCCTCGATGACTTGTTTCCGTAACGTCGTTTTTTCTGCGACCAGGTAGGCGGCCGCGGCTCGCTCCTTTGCTGAGAAGGGAGCGATTCGTCCGTAATGAAAAACCTGCTGCTACTGCCCACCGTGTTCCTCGTCGCTTGCTACGGCGCTGCGCCGCCGAAGCCGCCCGTTGTCCCACTGCCGCCGACCGAAGACGGCGCCCAGATCCTCGTCCACACCGAGAGCCACACGACGTACGAGAACGTCCAGAAGCAGGCGACCAGCTGCCCGCAAGGCAAGGGCGAAGGCGATCCGTCCTGCACGGTCACTCGCTACAACGTCACCGAGCCGGTCACGCACACGACGAGCGCCGCGACGTACGGCACGACGCCGATCACGTACGCGCAGTTCAAGGTGATGACGGATCCGCAGTACGCGCAGAAGGTGGACGCGGTCGGCGACCTCGGCCACAAGTGCCAGCGCGCGAACGTGCCGCGCTACATCGGCCTCGGAATGCTCGCGGCCGGCCTGCTCGTCGGTCCGATCATCTCGGCAGAGGGCGGCGGTGGCGTCGGCACGGCCGTGACGTATGGCGGTCTGATCGGCGGCGGCGTGTCGTACGCGGCGGGCTACTTCGCGTTCGGCGGCCGCGACTGCGTCGAGGCGCGCGCGATCTACAACAGCATCGACTACAGCGCCGCGATGGGCTGGAACACCGTCGAGGGCGCGGATGTCGCGACCGAGATGCAGGCGCTCGCCGGCCAGTTCAACCAGACGCACAGCGGGCCGACGGCCGCTTCGAACGACGAAGCACCGCCGCCCGCGCAGGTGCCGCCGCGCCGCCGCCTGAAGATGCGCCGCTAGGAAGCCGCGTTCGGCGCGAGCTCGGCGATCGTCGTCGCATCGACCGCGACGTGGACCGCGCCGATGTTCTCCTCGAGGTGCGCGACCTTGCTCGTGCCCGGAATCGGCAACATGACAGGCGAGCGCGCGAGCAGCCACGCGAGCGACAGCTGCGCGGGCGAGCACCGGTGGCGCTTCGCCGCCGCCTCGAGCGAGCCACCGCCCGCGGTCAGCGTGCCGGTCGCGAGCGGGAAGTACGGCATGAACGCGATGCCGTGCTTCTCGCACGTCGCGAGCACCGCGTCGGGATTGTCGGGCGCCTTCATGAACGAGTGGCTGCCGCCCGTCAGGTTGAACAGGTTCTGGACGTCGACGATCGGCGTCTTCTTCAGCGCCTCTTCGATCTGGCCGACCGTCACGTTCGACAGCGCGAGGTGACGGATCTTGCCGGTGCGCTGCGCATCGATCAGCACGTCGAGCGACTCGCCGAACGCGATGTCCTTCTGCGGGATCCATCGCAAGTGCACGACCGGCAGCTGCTCGAGCTTGAGCGTCTGCAGATCGGTGTCGATGCCGGCGCGCAGCTCCGCGGGCGTGAGCGCGGGTGCCCAGCTCTTGTCGGGCAGTCGCTTGCCGCCGAGCTTCGTCGCGATCACGAGATCCGACGGGTACGGATACAGCGCCTCCGCGATCAGCCGGTTCGCGACGTGCGGGCCGTAGTACCAGGCCGTGTCGATCAGATTCACGCCGAGCTCGATCGCCCGCCGCAGCACCGCGCGCGCCGCCGTCGGATCCGCCGGCTCGCCCCACACGTCCTTGCCCGGCAGGCGCATCGCGCCGAACCCGAGCCTGCGCACCGCGAGGTCGCCGAGCTGGATCGTTTCGGGGCCGTGGGCGAAGCGCATCAGCATTGCCCAGAGGATGCCATGCGTCGCACGCGCCGGGATCAGCGCGAGGGCACCCTTGCGAGCCGGATCGCGAGCGGCCACGTCACCTCGCGGCGCTCGTCGGTGGGCCAGCGCGTCGCAACCGCGTCACACAGCTCGCGATACGGCGCGTCGCCCTGCGCCGCGGTCAACCGCTGCGTCGCCGACCACGTCGCGAGGTAGCCGAGCAGCTCTTCGCGCGTCCATTGCGCGACGATCTGCATGCGCGGTGCAGCAACTTCCGGCCACGGCCACACGAGGTCGCGATAGAAGTTGTCGACGTGCTCCCGGCCCTTGGGCCAGTAGCCCGCCGTCGTCACCGTGTAGTAGTGCGCGACGAGCCCGCCCGCATCGCCGGTGACGGTCAACCCGCCGTAGCCGACGAGCGCCGCCAGCGCACCCGGCCTCGCCACGCGCGCGACCTCCGATGTGTAGCGCGGCCAGTCGAACCAGTGAGCGGCCTGCGCCGCCACGCAGAGGTCCGCGCGGCCCGCCGCGAGCGACGACTGCTCGGCGGGCTCGCACCGGTACTCGACGTTCGGTCGCGCCTCCGCCGCGTCGAGTTGCGCGCGCGCCGGATCGGTCGCGATCACGTGCTCGAACCGCGCGGCGAGCGCGACGCTGAGCTGGCCGTTGCCGCATCCGGCATCCCACGCGAGCGCATGCGCCGGGCTCTCGCGCACGAGAAGCTCGAGGAGCGCCTCGGGATAGCGCGGCCGATACGCGGCGTACTTGGCGGCGACGTTCGAGAAGTGATCCGCGAACATGGCCGTCAGATGCTCTGACTACGGATATCGTCCCTGAAAACCGACGCCGGCCTCGAAGTTCGCATCGATCCAGCGCACGAACTCGAGCGTCTCGCCGACGAACGCGTACATGCCGTACGTCTTGTGCAGGTCGAGCCAGATGCCCTCGAGCCCGCGAAAGCCGAAGTCGTTGCCGCGGCTGTTGCCCGAGGCGTCCTTGTACGGCGTGAAGTCGAACACGACCTCGGGCTGCGCGAACAGCCGCGTGCGCTTCGCCTCGCTGAAGAAGAAGCGCGCGCCCGGCGCGAAGAACAGCGGGTGCGGGCCGTCGGTCATCGGCCGCGGGCCGAACTCCTTCTCGAGGCCGATGCGCAGCTCGAGCACGAGGTCGACGCCGCGCCCGACGCCGTAGCTCGCTTCGAAGCCGAGCGACACGGGCGAGCGAGCCGCACACACCGGGGCGTTGCCGTTCGCGGCCGTCGCGTCGACGGTGCCGCAGTAGAGCTTGCTGTCGTACGTCGCGATCGCCTGCGCGCCGAGCGACAAGCGCGCCGACAGCCCGAACTGACCCTTGTGATACGTCGTCGGGATGTCGCCATGGTCGACGACGGGCGATGGCGCATCAGGTTTCGCCGGCGCGGCGTCGTCCTTCGCCGGTGCCGTGTCTTCCTTCGCAGGCGCGACCGGATCGGCAAACGCTGGCGCCGCCAGCACGCATAGGAGCAGCATCACCCGCACGCCGCGACGCTATCACGAATGATTGTGTAGTTTTGGCGGTCTGCTAGGTTCAGGCGGTGCTGACCCGGCGAACGCTGCTCGGGAGCGCCGCGGCGGCGCTCGTGCTGGCCAGGCGCGCGTTCGCGATCGGCCCCGCGAGCAAGTTCCGGTTCGGTCAGCTCCAGCTCGGCACGGGCACGTCGTGGAATCCGCGGCCGCGCGCGCTGGAGCGGCTCGCCTGGGAGATCGACAAGCGCACGTCGATCGACGTCGACCTCGTGCCGGTGCCCGTCGCGGCGACCTCCGACACGCTGCACGAGACGCCGTTCCTCTACCTCGCGGGCGAGCGCGCATTCGATCTGCCGAGCACCGCCGGCATCGAGGCGCTGCGCCGCTTCTTGACGTTCGGCGGCTTCCTGCTCATCGACAGCGCAGAGGGCTCGACGGACGGTGCGTTCGATACGAGCGTGCGCAAGCTGATGGCCGCGATCTTCCCGGCGCCCGAGAAGGGCCTCGAGATCATTGCCGCCGAGCACGTCGTGTTCAAGAGCTTCTACCTGCTCGACAAGCCGCTCGGCCGCCTCGCGATCGCGCCGGCGATGGAAGGCGTGATCCGCGATGACCGGCTCGTGTGCGCGTACGTCGCGAACGATCTCGCGGGCGCGTGGGCGCGCGATGACTTCGGCAACTACGACTATCCGTGCGAGCCGGGCGGCGAGAAGCAGCGCGAGCTCGCGTTCCGCATGGGCGTGAACCTCGTGATGTACGCGCTCTGTCTCGACTACAAGAGCGACCAGGTCCACGTCCCGTTCATCATGAAGCGGCGGCGGTGGAAGCCCGACGACGGTGCGATCGCGCCGCTCAAGGCCAAGCCGTGAACATCCACCTGTTCTCGATGACGATGCGCTGGATCCTCGTCGGCGCCGCCGTCGTGCTCGTCGCGTTGACGGTCGTCGGGCGCGGACGCCGGCTCGCGCCGCTGTTCGCGGTCGGGGCGGTCGCCGCGGTCGGTGCACTCGCGGGCGAAGGCCTGATCGCACTGACCGTGCGGCTCGCAGCGCCGGGTCAGGCCGACTTCAACGAGTACCGCTGGGTGTTCCTCTCGCCGTGGGGACGCTTCGGCCTCTATCTCGGCGGCAGCGCGGTCGCCGGCATCGTGCTGCTCGCGTGGCGCGCCTCGCGGGGGGCCTCGCCGTGGCGGCGCGCGACGATGATCGGGCTGCGCGGCGGCGCGGCGGTCGCGGCGATGGTCGTGTTCCTCGAGCCCGCCGTCGAGCTGCGGCAGGTCGCGCGCGAGCCGAACCGGATCGCGATCCTGATCGACGACAGCAAGTCGATGTCGCTCGCCGAGTCCCCGCAGGGCCCGTCGCGCATCGAGCGCGCGCGCCGGCTGATCAACGACTCCGCGGCGACGCTCACCGACTGGGAGCACGATCACAAGATCGACTACTACACGTTCAGCGATACCGTCGCCGCGACGAACCCGCACGCGCTCGCCGGCGACACCGCGCAGGGCAAGTCGACGCTGATCCGCAAGGCACTCGAGTACGTGCGCGGCCGCTACGAGGGTCGCGACCTCGCCGGCATCGTGCTGATCTCCGACGGCGCCGCGACCGGCAGCTTCGACGAGGACTCCGGCGACGGCGCGGTGCGCGACTTCCTGCGCTCGCTCGAGACGCGCGTCCACACCGTGTGGGCCGCGCGCGACGGCCTCAAGGATGTCGCGGTCGCGAAGGTCAACGCCGACGAGTTCGCGTTCGTGCGCACCGTCGTCAAGATCGAAGCGGTGATCCGCACGACCGGCCTGCCCGCGCGTCAGGTGCCGGTGACGCTGTCGACCGACGGCCAGCCGCTGCGCGAGAAGCTCGTCGATCTGCCGGCCGGCGACAACGAGGTCACGGTCACGTTCGAGGTCACACCGCCGCGCGTCGGCCGCTACGTCTACGAGATCAGCGTCCCCGTACTGCCCGGCGAGGCGGTGACGACGAACAACACGCGCAGCTTCGTCGTGCGCGTCATCCGCGACAAGATCCGCGTGCTCCAGGTCGCCGGCCGCCCGTCGTGGGACGAGCGCGCGCTGCGCCAGATGCTCAAGAGCAACCCGAACGTCGACTTGATCAGCTTCTTCATCCTGCGCACGCAAGATGACGTCTCGCTCGTCCCCAACGACGAGATGTCGCTGATCCCGTTCCCGACGCGCGAGCTGTTCGAGCAGCAGCTGCCGTCGTTCGACGTGATCGTGCTGCAGAACTTCGAATATCTGCCGTACGGCATCGGCGATTATCTGGAGAACATCCGCAGCTACGTCGAGGGCGGCGGTGGTCTCGCAATGCTCGGCGGCTCGCAGAGCTTCACGAGCGGCGGCTACTACGGCACGCCCGTCGCGGCCGCGCTGCCCGTCGACCTCTACGGCCCGTTCGACTCGGGCCCGATCCTCGACACGCAGCGCTTCAGCCCGCAGCTCACCGACGCGGGCATGATGCATCCCGTGACGTCGCTGCGCTACGCCGCCGACGACAACGCCGCCGCGTGGAAGGCGCTACCGCAGCTCGAAGGCGTCAACCTGATCGCGGGCGCGAAGCCAGATGCGACCGTGCTCGCCGTCCACCCGCGCCTCAAGACGAAGGCGGGCAAGCCGATGCCCGTGATCGTTGCTGGCGAGTACGGCAAGGGCCGCTCGCTCGCCGTCACGACCGACACCGTGTGGCGCTGGGGCTTCGTCGCGGCGGCGCGCCCCGGCGACGACGGCCGCCAGTACACGAAGTTCTGGGAGAACGCGATGCGCTGGCTGATCCAGGACCCGGACCTGCGCAACCTCCACGTCGACAGCGACGCCGTCGAGTACGTCCCCGGCGCGCCGGTGCGCGTCACGGTGCGACTGCTCGGCCGCGACTATCAGCCGCTCGCGAACGGCGACGTCTCGCTCGACGTCAAACGCGGCGCCGATCCGAACCGCGCCGAGAAGGTCCAGAGCGCGAAGCTCAAGACGAGCGAGGACGGCACGCAGGTGTTCGAGCTCGCCGGCCTCGCGCCGGGCGTCTACCGCGTGCAGGCCCACGCGACGATCGCGGGCCGTCAGGTCGACGCGAGCGACATCTTCCTCGTCCGCGAGAACGGCACCGAGCTCGACCGCCCGGTCGGCGACAAGGCGACGCTCGAGGCGATCGCGCAGGCGACCGGCGGCCGCGCGCTCGGCGCGATCGACGAGCTCCCGCGCACGCTCCAGTTCGACCCGCCGCGCATCGTGCGCGTCGACCGCCGCACCGACGTCGAGCTGTGGAGCCGCCCCGGCCTGCTCATTTTGGTCGTCGGGCTCTTGGGGCTGGAGTGGCTCTTGCGTCAGCGCAGCGGGTATCTATAGATAAGGGCACCCATGGCGCTTTCGCTCGACAGCATCGTCACCGACTTGATGTTCCAGGCGTCGGCGGCGATCGACCAGAAGACGTTGATCGACGGCCTTGGAGGCGAGGCCGCGCTCGAGACGAAGCAGCTGCTCGACGTCGACCGGCTCGACCCGCGCGCGGAGATGGAGCTCTCGCCCTCGATGCCGTTCCGCCGGCGCGGCGAGCGGCGGCTGATGATCATCGACGATCAGGCGACGACGCCGCGTCAGGATCCGGGCGCCGACCCGATCATCAAGACCGATCTGCGGCCGTACAAAGAGGCGCTGATCGAGATGTGCCAGAAGCTCCCCGTGCGGCTCGGGCGCGTGTTCGCGCTCGGGACGTGGGGCGATGCGGTGATCGTCGCGCGCTCGCTGCGGGACCTCCGCGGCGTGTGTCTGATCCCGTGGGCGCTCGACCCGCAGATCGACATCGATGGCAAGCGCCGCCAGACGCCGCTGTCGCAGAAGGAGTTCGAGGCGAAGCTGATGGCGTTCGAGAAGCGCCTCGAGGAGCTCGACGATCAGCAGATCACGGCGCGGATGAGCGGCATCACGTTCGAGCGCCGCGGCGAGGTCGTCGTGATCGACGTGCTCGAGGCCGACGGCACGTGGGACCAGCGCAAGTCGATGATGATGGAGGCGCAGCTCGCGGCGGTCGAAACGTTCTCGATGATCCCGGGCGCGCCGTCGCAGACCGCGAAGGCAGCCGAGCCCGCGCCGGCAGCGGCGAAGAAGCCCGAGGCCGCGGCCGCCGCGCCGCCGAAGGCCGAAGCGAAGAAGCCCGAGGCGCCCGCGCCGAAGCCCGAGCCGAAGGGTCCGCCGATCGCGGCGAAGGAGATCGACGGCAAGGTCGTGCTCGTGTTCCCGCCCGAGCGGTTCGATCTCGACGTCGCGGCCGCGCTCGGCAAGCGCGACTGGGATCAGGTCGTGCGGTCGTCGGATAACGTCCCCGGCGCGATGCGCGACAAGATCCAGCGTGACGGCGCGGCATGGATCGCGCCGCTCGAGTTCCTCAGCGAGGTGTTCGTCGAGGGCAAGCCGCTGACGAAGCAGCAGTTCGAGAAGGACGCGCGCCAGGTCGATGGAGGCCGCGCGCTCGACGTGCACTTCCCGCGCTTCGGCGAGGTCGTGCTGCTCGAGATCGCCGGCAAGCGCTACGTCACGTCGCTCACCGATCGCGCCGAGCGCGCCGCGCAGCTGGTGAAGTGATGCGCGCGGTCGTCGTCGCGCTCGCCCTGCTCACCGCAACGGCGTACGCCGACGACGAACCCGCCGGCAACATCATCTTCGCGCGCGGCGGCCAGCTGTTCCGCGTCGACACGCGCGGCCGCGGCGAGACGGCGATCGCGACGCTGCCCGCCAAGGCGACCGTCCGCGCGCTGCGCACCGACGCGGCCGGCAAGATCCTGCTCGTCGACCTCGGGGGAAAGTGGCTGTGGATGCCGCTCGACGGCACGGCCGCGCTCGCCGAGCTGCCGTGCGCTGACGGTCCCGCGCAGCTCGCCGAGGACGGCGCGTGCGTGCTGTGCTCGAGCGCGAGCGGCTCGCAGATCGTCAACCTCGGCAACGGCAAGACGACGCCGATCGAGATTCCCGCACCGGGCGCCCGCCTCGCCCACGCCGGCGCCGATCGCGTGCTCGTGTGGACCGACGGCAAGTCCGTGTTCACCGCGCCGCCGCGCGCGCCGAAGCAGTCGAAGGTCGTCGCGCCCGAGGCGCCGCTGCGCGGGTTCTCGCCGTCGCCCGACGCGTCGCACGCGTTCGGCGTCTACGCCGACGAGATCTACACCGACGCGCATCACAAGAAGCCGGCCGACGTCCTCGAGGTCTTCGCGCTCGACGTCCAGGGCGCGCGCCGCAAGAGCGTGAAGTCGGGCGTGCCGTTCGAGTGGTCGCACGACTCGCAGTGGGCGCTCGTGCAGGACGGCTCGCAGGCGTGCATCGTTCGCGCTTCGGGCGGCCAGTACAAATGCTGGCGCGGCTTCTCCCCGGCGAGCATCGCTCCCGACGGCAAGTACGCGCTGCTGCTGTTCGCGCGCGACAAGAAGCCGCCGCCTCCTCCGCCGCGCAAGCTCCCGAAGGACAAGCACGGCCGCCCGATCCTGCCGAAGTCGCCGCCGCCCGATCAGCCAACGGACGAGGGCGAAGGAGACGAGACCGAAGCTCCCGCCGAGGACGTCGCGATTCCGCCGCCCTCGGGCCCGCTGTCGCTGTACCGCGCGCAGCTCGAGGGCGCATTCACGACCGCGCCCCAGCTGATCGTCAAGGCGGTCGACGGCGCGGCCGTGTGGGTGCCCGCCCCGTAGGGTGGTAGCATTGGGGCATGCGCACGCTGCTGTTCGGACTCGCGCTCTCGCTCGCGGCCGTCACGGGCTGCAACGCCGACAAGACCGCCTCCGCCGACAAGGCGAAGGACGAGTTTCCCGCCCTCTCGATGGACGACGTCCAGAAGGGCATCGAGGGCAAGACGCTGACGGCCGTCGACTGCAACGGCGACCGCACGCGCAAGAAGCTGGGCACGCTGCCCGGCGCGATCGTCGTCTCCGACGAGGAATCGTTCGAGGCGAAGGAGCTACCGGCCGACAAGGCTACCAAGCTCGTCTTCTACTGCGCAAACCCTGGTTGACACGCCTGCCATGTTGGCGCCGGGCGCGCCAAGAAGCTGGGCTACACGAACCTGTACGTCATGCCGGATGGCATCGAGGGCTGGGTCAAGGCCGGCAAGCCGGTCCAGAAGACCTGAGCGCCGCGCCGCTCACAGCGTCGGGACCAGCTCGGCCAGCTGGTCGAGCGTCTCGCGCATGCCTCTCTCCATTCCGCTCGCGAGCACGCCGTCGAGGACTTCCTTCGACGGAAACCGCTCGTTCTGCGTGAACAGCGTGCCCAGCGGGTGCGCGGCATAGACGGACGTGATGATGCCCTCGCCGGCCTGCGGCATCGGCTCGAACACCTGCGTGTAGACGACGCGCGCGCCCGGCTCGACCTCGAGGTAGCGGCCGTTGAACGCCATCGTCGGCTCGCCCGCCTTGCCGAACACGTAGCGGTAGCGGCCGCCGACGCGCACGTCCGCCTCCGCGGAGTGCAGGATGACGCCGAGCGAGCACGGCGCCCACCAGCGCTTGAGCAGCTCGGGGTTCGTCATCGCGTTGAACACGGTCTGCGGCTTTGCGCGGAACGCGCGGCGGATCTGCAGCTCGTTCGGCGCGATGCGCTCGACGTGGGTCGTGAGGAGGTCAGCGTTTGCGTCGGCCATGAGGGTTCTCCATCTCTTCGAGCAGGTCGTCGAGGGCGCGTGCGCGCGCGTCCCACAGCTGCCGGTAACGATCGAGCCAGTCGTGCAGCTCGCGCAGCGGCGCGGCGCGCAGGCCGTAGACGCGTTGCTGGGCGCGCGCCTCGACATCGACCAGTCCGGCTTCCTTGAGGACGCGCAGGTGCTTGCTGACCTGCGGTTGGTTGAGATCGAGGCGTTCGCCGATCGCGTTGACCGTGCGCGGACCTGCGCGCAGCAGCTCGACGATGCGAAAGCGATTGGGCTCGGCCAGCGCGGCGAACGTCTCGACCACGCGGAGAATATGCGCCTAAGGGCATATTCCTGTCAAGGCATATTCGGTCAGGGGACGTAGATGCGGTCGCCCGGCAGCACGTAGATGTTCATGTCGAGGCGCTTGCCGCTCGCGAGCAGGTCGTAGTCGAGCGGGATCTCGCGGATCTGGCCGGTCTTGGGGTCGGAGCGGAACAGCACGACGTCGGAGCGCTTGGCGAAGCGGGTCAGGCCGCCGCCCATCGCGATCGCATCGTCGACGGTCAGGAAGTGATCGGGGTTGTAGACGCCGGGCTTGCCGACCTCGCCGTCGAGCGTGAACCGGTAGCTCTTCCAGTTCTTCACCGCGACCGTGACCTCGTTGCCTGCCGCGAGCTTGAGGAAGTTCGCGAGCTGGGTCTTGATCGTCTCGCGCAGCTCGCTCGGCGTGTGGCCACTGGCCTTGATGTCGCCGACGAGCGGCATCGTGATCGTGCCGTCGGGCCGGATCGCGGAGTCGGTGTCGACGCCCTGCTGGCCGTAGACCTTGATCTCGACGACGTCGCCGACGCCGAGGATCAGCTCCTTGTTCCGCGGATCGACTTCGCGACCGTACGGATAGTCGTAGTTCTTGGGGCCGCACGCGGCGACGAGCAGGCCGGCAACGAGCAACAGGAGCGCGTGGCGCATTGCCTGCGAATGTTCCGCAAGAACGCCGGTCGCGCAACTGTGCGCGCGCGCTCAGATCGCGATAGGTTCCCGCGCGATGAGACATCGCATCCTCAGTGCCGCGGTGATCGTGGTCGGGCTGGCTGCCCGCGCGCACGCCGATGGCGACCCTCACCTCGACGTCGAGAAGTACACGCTGCCGAACGGCCTGGAAGTCATCCTGGCGCCGGATCAGAGCGTGCCGCTCGTCGCGGTCAACGTCTGGTACCACGTCGGCAGCGGCAACGAGGTCCCGCACCGCAGCGGGTTCGCGCACCTGTTCGAGCACATGATGTTCCAGGGCTCGAAGAACACGGGGCCGGACGCGCACTTCAAGATCCTGCGCGAGGTCGGGGCGAGCGACGTCAACGGGACGACGAACACCGACCGCACGAATTACTTCGAGGTCGTGCCGAGCAATCAGATCGAGACCGCGCTGTGGCTCGAGAGCGATCGCATGGGCCACCTGCTCGACATCCTCGACAAGAAGGAGCTCGAGAACCAGATCGACGTCGTCCGCAACGAGAAGCGGCAGAACTACGACAACGTCGCGTATCGCAAGGCGCTGTTCTCCGAGTTCGAGGCGCTGTACCCGGAGGGACACCCGTATCGCCACCTGACGATCGGCCTGCACGAGGACCTCGTCGCCGCGTCGGTTGAAGACGTGAAGAATTTTTTCCGCACGTGGTACGTGCCATCGAACGCAACGCTGACGATCAGCGGCGACTTCGACACCGGCGAGGCGAAGAAGCTCGTCGAGAAGTGGTTTGGCTCGTTCCCCAGGAGCGCAAAGCCGGCGGCGATCAAGATCCCCGCGCCGACGGTCTCCGCGAAGGAAGTCTCCGTCGAGGACAGCTTCGCGAAGCTGCGCCAGGTCTCGTACGTGTGGCACTCGCCGGCGAGCTACGCACCCGATGATGCCGAGCTCGACATCGCGGCCGCCGCGCTCGGGCGCGAGGGCTGGGGCCGGCTGTACAAGCGGCTCGTCTACGAGAAGCAGCTCGCGCAGAGCGTGCGCGTCAACCAGGGCGGCATGACGTTCTCGGGGATCTTCGACATCACCGTGACGCTGCGCAGCGGCGCCGATCTCGGCGAGGTGAAGAAGATCGTCATGGAGGAGGTCGAGCGCATCAAGAAGGAGAACCTCGACCAGAAGGACCTCGATCGCGTCATCGCGTCGAACGAGTCGGGGATGATCCACCAGCTCGAGAACCTCAACAACCGCGCGAACGTCCTGCAGGAGTACAACCAGTTCCTCGGCGATCCGAACAAGCTCACGTGGGACCTCGATCGCTACCGCAAGACCACCCCTGCGAAGGTCCGGGAGGCCGCCGCGCGCTACCTCGACCCCGCGCACATGATCACCGTGATCACGAATCCGGCGGGAGGTTCCAAGTGAAGAAGCTGCTTCTCCTGATGCTCGTCGCCTGTCACTCGGCGACGCCCGCCGCCACGACGCCCGCACCGGCGCCCGCTCCCGCTCCGGCTCCCGAGCCGATGAAACCCGCGCCGCCGCCGCCGGAGGCTCCGAAGATGGTGACCCAGACCGCTCAGCCGCAGAATCTGCAATTCCCCGACGAGGACTTCCGCACGAAGCAGCCGGCCGCTGGTCCGCCGCGCCCGTTCAAGCTGCCGCCGGTGAAGCCGTTCACGCTGAAAAACGGCATCAAGGTCTACCTCGTCGAGCAGCACACGCTGCCGATCGTGTCGATGGACCTCAACTTCGACGGCGGCTCGCTGACAGATCCCAAGGGCAAGGATGGCCTCGCCGGCGTCTGCACGCAGCTGCTGACCGAGGGCACCGACAAGCTCGACAAGATCCAGTACAGCGAGGCGCTCGCCGACATCGCGTCGAGCATCAACGCGTACGCCGCGGATGACTCGCAGGGCGTGACGCTGTCGTCGCTGACGAAGCACCTCGACGCGACGTTCGCGCTGTTCTCCGACACGATCCTGACGCCGGGCCTGCGCGCGCCGGACTTCGATCGCCTGCTCAAGCGGCGCATCGAGAGCGTCAAGCAGCAGCGCGGCAACCCGACGTCGATCCCGGGCCGCGTGATGGGCAAGGTCCTCTACGGCGCGACGCACCCGCTCGGCAGCGTCACGACCGAGCAATCGCTCGCCGCGATCACGCTCGACGACTGCAAGAAGCAGCTCGCGACGTGGATGAAGCCGAAGAACGCACGGCTGTTCGTCGTCGGCGACGTGACCGAGGCGCAGATCAAGGATGCGTTCGAGAAGTCGCCGCTCGCGAAGTGGAGCGGGGCCGCGCCCGCCGAGCCGCGCCTGCCGCCGGCGAAGACGCTGCCGGGCCGGATCTTCTTCGTCAACGTGCCGAAGGCGGCGCAGTCGAGCGTGATGGTGCTGCAGCTGGGCCCGACGCGCACGGCGCCGGATTACTTCGCGAGCTCGATGATGGGCGCCGTGTTCGGCGGCAGCTTCACGAGCCGCCTCAACATGAACCTGCGCGAGGACAAGGGCTACTCGTACGGCGCGCGCGGCGGGTTCTCGTATCCGCTGAAGTCGCTCGGCGTGTTGACGGTCAGCGCGCCGGTGCAGGCCGATGCGACGTATCAGGCGCTGCGCGAGGTCGATCGCGAGATGAAGGAGCTCGCGTCGGGCAAGACGCCCGTGACCAAGGACGAGCTCGAGCGCGAGAAGACGAATGCGATCCTCGCGCTTCCCGGCCGCTTCTCGACGGCAGGCGCCGCGCTCGGTCAGTACCGTAGCCTCGTGTACTACGGGCTCCCACTGGACTACTTCAATACCTACGTCGCGAACGTGCAGAAGGTGAACGAGGCGCAAGCGAAGGCGGCCGCCGCGAAGAACCTGCGCCCGGGGCAGGCCGTGTATCTCGTCGTCGGTGATGGCGACGCGAAGATGATCGTCCACAACGACAAGTCGAAGAAGGACGACCCGGCCGACGTCCGCCGGCTCCCGTATCAGAAGGACGGCAAGCAGCTGACGCTGCGGGAAGCGCTGACCGAGCTCGCGAAGAGCGGGGATGTAGGCTCGGGTGGTCTGGTCGAGCTCGATGTCGACGGTGCGATCGTGCACTGACGTACCCGATCGTTCATGCGCGCCCAGACAGCGCCAATGCTAGGATGGTCCCAGTACGGACGCCGTGTGCATGGTGCGCACGCCGTTCTTCGTCACGGAGCCGTCCATGCGCGATCTGTTCAAGTTGGCTTTGGTCTGCGCGGCGCTCGCTCTGCCGACAGCGTCGCGAGCCGGCACGTCTTACAACTTTCCTGCGAACACGATCATCATCCCGACGAACGCGGCGTGGCAAGACGACTGCGGCGCGGTGTCGGCGTACGGCCTCGTCTACGACGTCCTTCGCGCGAACTCGTGGCTCGACGCGAACGGCTACGGCCACATCACGATCTACTACATCATCAGCGACACCAAGGCGTCGCCGAACCGCTGCCTGCCGACAAACCTCGACACGCAGCCCGCGGGCGTCGCGGTGATGCCTTCGTCGGGAACGTGCACCGGCTCGTGCCTGACCGACTCGTCGTGGAACGACGGCTGCGACATCACGGTGACGAACTCGACGGGCACGCCCGTCAAGACGCTGACGTTCGGCGCCGGCACGATGACCGCCGGCACGACGTCCTCGTTCAACACGACGGCGAAGTCGAACGTGTCGCCGCGCTTCAGCAGCCGCACCATCAACTCGTCGGTGACGACGGTGCGCTATTCGGGTGGCCCGTTCGTGATCACGGGTAGCGACGTCACGACGTTCCAGAACCTGATGAAGGGCACGATCATCGCCAAGGACAGCCAGAACAACAACATCGACTTCTCGATCTTCAGGACGTTCAACGCCTCGGGCACCGAGAAGCAGCCCGGCGTCGGCGACGCGTGCACGCTCGCGACCGACAACTTCGTGTGGATCCACCAGGCGCAGGCCGCGTTCACCGCGACGATCGACAAGTCGTTCACGCAGACGCCGCCCCGGCTCGCGCTCCTCGCGCACGACAAGAACAACACGAGTGGCACGAACTCCGGCGCGCCGGCGGGCGTCGTCGACGGCATCCTCGAGGCGTACCTCGATGACGCCGGCCTCAAGTTCACCGGTGCCGGCGGCTGCCCCTCGGACGGCGTCAACATCGCGAACGCCGCGAAGTGTCCGACCGGCGCGGTCAACGGGCAGATCTACGACCTGTTCGACATCCAGGATCTCGCGAGCTCGAATTCGACGACGCACACCGGCATCTACAAGCTCGATGCGAGCAACAGTCCGAAGTACACGATGCTGTGGACGCCGCACTGGCGCCTCGGCAGCGGCACGACACCGAGCGCCGAGGAGAGCAGCGCGCTCGCCACGGTCAGCTCGTTCCTCGACGGCGTCAACGGCGCGAGCGGTCTGATGGGCGAGTGTGCGGCGATCAGCTCGTACGAAGGCGGCTCGTTCGCGCCGAGCCCGAGCACGCTGCGACTGCAGACCTGCGCCGGCACCTCGTCGTGCACGGGTACCGGCACGTACCAGATCACGGCGACGTCGACCGCTCCGGGCTTCGGCGGCTACTACCCGAACTGCAGTGACGTCAGCGTCGCCGCGAACAGCAGCACGAACTGCGCGTACTATAACGTCCCGAGCGACCCGTTCGCGCAGATCGGCGAGTATCTGTGGGCCGAGCGCTACGGCACCGTCGGCGATTTCAAGCCGACTGCCGGCTACATCTACAAGCCCGGCGTCACGCCGCTGGTGTCGAAGATCTCCGGCCTCGGAAGCCGCAGCCACCTGACGAGCTACTCGCTGATGTACAGCTCGGGCGAGATCGACGAGGACTTCGCCACCCGCAACGTGAAGGACAACACGTCGGGCAAGGGCAACATCCTTTACATGGGCGGCCACGACCAGTCGGCCGAGGTCGCCGGCACCAAGGTCGTGCTCGAGACGCTGCTCCAGCTCGGCTTCACGACCGTCGTCCCGCCGACCTCGACGTTCGAGGTCTCGCGCGCGTCGCCGATCGTCGCGACGATCAGCTCGCAGACGGCGATCGTGCAAGGCACGTTCGAATCGGTGACTCCGGCGACGACCGCGAAGACGGTGACGACCGCCGCGGACACCGCCTCGTTCATCTTCCCCGCCGTCTACGGCCACATGCGCGCGCGCACCGCGGCCTCTGTCTCGACGACGGCATCGACGTTCTCGAGCGGTACGGTGCTGTTCGACGCGGCGAACGGCATCCCGCTGTCTACGTACACCGGTTGCTCGAGCCCGTTCGCAGGAAGCTGCCGGTCGATCTTCACGACGACCGCCACACCGTCGACGACCACCGGCATCGCATTGCATCCGAGCCGCGTGATGGTCGACGAGAGCAACGCGGCGACGCTGGGACCGCTGATGGTCTCCGGTTTCACGACGGCGCAGGCGCAGGCGTTCATCGACCGCATCCTCGCGGGCGTTCCGAACGGCGCCGGCGGCTATACCTCGAAGCTCGGTGGTGTCGATCGCTCGACGGTCGCCGTGGTGGGCGCGAGCAACGTCGTCTCGACCACGCGCCCGACGATGGTCTACTTCGGCGCGACCGACGGCATGCTGCACGCGGTGTGTGGCAGCGTCACCGGCGCCTGTGATTCGCTCGGCCGCGAGCTGTGGGCGTTCATCCCGCGCACCAACCTGCCGTACCTGCGCCTCAACACGGCGCGCGTCGACGGCTCCGTTCGCGTGTTCGATGCGTTCGGCGACTTCTCGGGCAGCGGTACGAAGAGCTTCCGCACGCTGCTCGCGTTCCAGACCGGCTGGGGTGACCCGACGACATCGGGCAAGACGCCGTCGGTCATCGAGATGGACGTCACCGATCCGACGAATCCGACCGTCGTGTTCGAGTACACGATTCCGAACCCGTCGTCGCGTGGCACCAACGAGCTCGGCGTCGGCCTGACGCTCGGCGAAGGCTCCGTCGCGATCAGCGGCACCAACACGCCGGTGCTGTTCGCAGAGACGAACAACGGCGGCACCGCGGGTGCCGGCGCGACCGTGATCGCGATCAATGCGTCGACGGGCGCCCAGATCTGGAAGTTCGGCTACACGTATCCGAACCCGCGCACCGGTGGTGACTCCGCGGTGCCCGCGACCGGTATTCCGGGCGGAGCCGTCCCCGTCGACAAGACCGGACAGGGCCTCGTCACCGACGTGATCTTCGGCGATCTGTACGGCGACCTGTGGGAGCTCGACCCGGCCACCGGGGCGAGCCGGTACACGAACACGGGCCCCGTCAACAAGGCGCTGTTCTCGTTCTCCACCGACTACCACGCGATCGGCACGCCGCCGGCGGTGTACTCGAACGGTGGCGTCCAGTACGCGGCATTCGTGTCGGGCGGCTACGCCGATGACAGCGACACCACCTGGGGCAGCGCGACGCAGTATCTGATCTCGGTCAACCTGAACACCCCGACCGCGAACGCCACCGTCAACGAGGCCTCCGCGGCGACCTACGTGCCGATCAAGGTCACCCTCGGCGCCGGCGAGAAGGGCTTTGCCCAGGCGCTCGTCGTCGGCTCTCAGCTGTTCGTGACCACGGACAACAGCGACATCAACTCGAGCACGTACGGCACGACCGGCACGAACACCGGGCACGTGTACAGCTACGACGTCGGCAGCGGCACGTCGGGCACGACGGTTGTCGTCGCCGGTGGTGCGGGCTCGATCGCGAATTCCTCGACGACGCTCTACGCGGCATCGAGTGCGGCCGAGCAGCAGCTCTCGACCGGCGCCACGAGCGCGACCGGAACGTCGCCGTTCGCGATTGCCTCTACGAAAGTCACCCGAGCCCTGTGGTTGCGCACCCAATGAAGCCCCATACGTCCGAGCGCGGTTTTACGATCATCGAGCTGATGGTCGTCGTTGCGATCATCGCGGTCCTCGCGCTGATCGTCGTCCCGACGTTCCTGCGCGAGACGCGCAAGGCGAAGGCCGACACCGAGATCAACGCGATGTTCACCGAGATCGCGATCAAGGAAGAGCAGTACAAGAGCGAGAACAACGGCAGCTACCTGCCGGCAACGACGACCTGCCCGACGTCACCGAGCTCGGCGGGCGTCGACTTCAACTCGACGTGCGTCACGACCGGGTCGCCGTGGGCGAACTTGCGCATCAGCGCGACCGATACGAAGATCCGTTGCACGTACTCGGTGACCACAGGAGCAGCAGGCACGACGCTGACGCCGCCGAGCGGCTTCACGGTTGCGAACCAGCCGGCGGGCGCCTGGTACTACATCCTCGGCACGTGCGACATGGACAGCCGCGGTGGCACGAACGCGCAGTTCTTCCGTACCAGCGTGGACACGGTCGTCCAGAAGACGAACTACGGTAGCTGATGAAGTCGCAACGCGGGTTCACCTTGATCGAGCTGATGGTCGTCGTCGCGATCATCGCGTTCTTGTCGACGATCGTGATCTCGGTGATGCCTCGCACGTACGGCGCGAGCACGGAGTCGATCGCGAACAACATCACGCAGCACGCCAACCTTGCCAAGATGCGCGCGGTGTCGACGCGGCACTACCACCGCCTCGAGGTCCTGCCGACGGGCATCAACCTGTGGCAGTGGTCCGAGGT
This sequence comes from Deltaproteobacteria bacterium, assembly GCA_019237945.1. Taxonomy (GTDB): domain Bacteria; phylum Myxococcota_A; class Polyangia; order Haliangiales; family Haliangiaceae; genus JABFXX01. The sequence continues at coordinate 28,047 of JAFAOG010000036.1, forward strand.
CGGTATGACGGTGCCCAGCGGCACCTGTACGACCTCGCCGATCTCGCACTGCTGGCAGATCGTCCAGAGCATGGCGTTCAGCGGCAACGTGCAAGCGTGGGACGTCACGAGCGCCGTCCACTCGACGAGCGGAACGTCGATCACGAAGAACGCCTCGCTCGACTACGGCATCGATTTCCGTCCCGACGGGTCGAGCACCGGCGCCACGATCTTCCTGACCGATCTCCAGTCGCCCGCCCGGCAGTGGCGCGTGCTCGTCTACGCCGCGACCGGCAGCTCCTACGCACGGGAGATCTGGTGATGGCGCCCCGCAAGGAAGCCGGCTTCACCATGATCGAGGTCATGGTCGCGATGCTGATCACGGCGATCGCGGTGATCGGGATCGTGGCGCTGTTCATGACCCAGAGCAACGCGTCTTCGCTGTCCCGCCATCAGACCGAGGCGACGGTGTTGGCCGAGGACAAGATCGAGAAGCTGCGTACGCTCGGCGCGGCTACCGCCCAGAGCGGCACCGATAACAACCTCAATGAGAAGGGCGTCACCGGTAGCGGCATCTACACGCGGACGTGGACGGAGACCGTCGGAACCAACTTCGCGGACATCACCGTGACCGTGAGCTGGAGCGAGAACGGCGTTGCGAAGTCGGTGCCGATCCGCGCGAGGCGAAACCTGTGAGCTCCGAAAACCACGACCAGGCGGGCTTCACGCTCGTCGAGCTGATGATCGCGCTGACGATCTTCTCGTTCGTGATCGCGGGGGTGCTCGCCGTCGCCGTCTCGACGACACAGGGCTATCGCGAGCAGCGCCAGACGATCGCCGCCGAGTCGGCCGCCCGAGTGCCGATCGACTTCATCGCGGACGCGCTCCGGCAGGCGAGCCCGGGTGTCCCCGATCCGACGCGCATGCAGGACGGCATCACGTGCGTTTCCGGCGCGCTGACAGTCACGAACAACTCCGGCGGTCTCGGCCCTGACAAGCTCGACGTCATCTACGCATCCGGCGCCGTCGTGACCTCGACGCAGGCCGCGTACACGACTGGCACGACGTCACTGGCTGTCACCGATGCGAGCAGCCTGTCGGTCGGCGACTTCATCGTGATCACGAACTTCGATCAGGGCACGCTGCTCAAGATCAGCGCGATCAGCACCAACACGCTGACGCTCAACACGCAGTGCGGGACGATCTCGCTGCCGAGCGGCGGCTACGCCGCAGGCTCGCTGGTCGTGCGCGCGCAGCACGCGACGTTCTACATCGGCACGCAGGACGGAATCCCGACGCTGTTCATGGATCCCGACTCCGATGCGAACGCGACCATGCCGGCCGAGCCCCTCGCCGAGGGCATCGAGGACCTGCAGGTCGCGCTCGGCGTCGACTCGGGAACCGACGGCGTCTCGGAAAACGGCGCCGGCGCCAACGACGATGAGTGGCAGTACAACTTCAGCGGAGACAGCGTGCTGGCGGGAACGCTCCGTGCGGTCCGCGTGACGCTCGTCTCGCGCGCCGCGCAGGTCGTCTCGGGCGGTATCACGCCGTATTCGCGCCCAGCCATCGAGGACCACGCGGCGGGCGGCGCGGACGCCTACAAGCGGCGCGTGCTGCGTACGATCGTCGAGATTCGCAATACGGGAGTCTCACCATGAGACAGCAAGAACGTGGAAGCGCGATGCTCGTGACGATGATCCTCGTCGCCGCGTTGCTGGCAGGGGCCGCGGTGATCGCCGCGATGCAGATGGCCTCGACGCGCGGATCGGACGTGACGCGCACTGGAATGTCGGCCGTGTACTGCGCCGAGGCCGGGCTCTCCGCCGCGCGTCCCGTCGTGGCGAGCAACTACGCATCGTGGGCGGGAACGTTCTACACGAGCGGCACGCCGACGGAGCCCACGTGGCTCTCGACGGGCATTGGCTCGCACGACCTCGACGGCGATGGCAACGCCGACTTCATGGTCTACATCAAGGACAACGACGACGAGATCGGCACGAACAATCCGGCGGTTGACAACGACCTGCGCATTTTCATCGTGTCGCGATGCATCAAGTACGGCGAGACAATCAAGGAAGTCGAGGAGCTCGTGACGTACTCGGGTGGCGGCACCTGCTACCACTCTCAGTCGGGCAACTGCTTCGGCAACAACAACGCGAACTGACGACGGCGTTACCGACTCCCCCTCACCGCTCGCAGCCTGTATATATTCGCGCGCGAGGTGGCCGATCTTGTCGCCCAGCGGTTTGCTGCGAAGCATCTCCACGAGGGACTGATGCCATGTCCCGCATGCGGCGCCGAGATCCGCGCGTGGGATCCCGGCTGGGTGCTCGGATCGCCGTCGACGTTGATCCCGCGGATCGATTGCCCCCGGTGCGATCGCACGTCGAGACTTGTCGATGCTACGGACCTCGTGGCGACTGGACGGGCGCTACCGGCTCGCACACTCCAGTGGTTGCAGGCATACGTCTATACGTGCGAATCGCTGCTCGCGCGGTTGCGGGACGATTTCACGATCTCGACATGCTTCGGTGTCTTTCACGGTTGTCGCGAGCTGGTCGTCGATCCTGCGTTCGAGAAATACGTGCGCAGCGGTGCTCGCCGCGAGGCGCACGACGTGGGCGAAATCGATGTCACGCCGTTCTATGACGTGATCGCGCTGGAGCTGCGTACTCGTGGTATCGCCCGGCTCGGGCGTATCGGCGTCTTTCGTGCGTTGCCGAGCGTCGACTTCTTGTTCGGTTCGTCGTTACGGTAGAGCGGAATCGTCGTCGTCGTACTTGCGCGCCATCGCGTCGAGGCGCGAGTACAGGCGGCGCCGCGTGATCCCGAGCAGGCGCGCGGCCGCGGCCTTGTTGCCGCTCGCCTTGACCAGCGCGTGATGGATGATGTCCCGCTCGAGGTTGTCGAGCGAGAAGCCGGGGATTAGCAGGTCGTCGAGCGTCGTCGTCTCGTGGCCGGTGCGCTGCTGCAGCGCCGCCGGCAGGTGCGCGAGGCCGATCGGATCGCTGCCGGCGAGCACGAGCGCGCGCGTCAGGGCGTTCTCGAGCTCGCGGACGTTGCCGGGCCAGCCGTAGCGCGACATCGCGACGAGCGCCTCGTCGGAGATGCGATCGGGACCGAGGCCGCGAGCCGCGAGCAGCGCGCGAACCATCGAGGCGATGTCATCGGGGCGCTCGCGCAGCGGCGGAACGAGCAGCGGGAACACGGCGAGCCGGTAGTAGAGGTCCTCGCGGAACGTGGCCGCCTTGACCGCCGCCTCGAGGTCGCGGTTCGTCGCGGCGATGATGCGCACGTCGGCCTTGCGCTGCTGCGTCGAGCCGAGCCGCGTGAACGAGCGATCTTGAAGGAGGCGCAGCAGCTTGACCTGCGTCGCCATCGGCAGCTCGCCGATCTCGTCGAGGAACAGCGTGCCGCCCGATGCCGCCTCGGCGTGGCCGGCCTTCGCCTCGGTCGCGCCGGTGTAGGCGCCCTTCTCGCGGCCGAACAGCTCGCCCTCGACGAGCGACTCGGGGAGCGCGGCGGCGTGGACCTCGACGAAGGGCCCCGTCGCGCGGCGGCTCGCGTTGTGGATCGCGCGCGCGAGCAGGCTCTTGCCGGTGCCGCTCTCGCCGAGCAGCAGCACGGTCTCGTCGGTCGGCGCGACGCGCTGGGCCTGCGCGACGACGGCGCGCATCTTCGTGCTGTCGCCGACGATCCGGCCGAAGCCTTCGCGCTCGTCGATGTGGCGAGCGAGGGCGTTCGCGCGGCTGGCGATCTCGCGGCGCTCGGCGATCCGCGCGATGCGCAGGCGCAGCTCGTCCATCGCGAACGGCTTGATCAGGTAATCGGTCGCGCCCAGCCGCATCGCTTCGACGGCGTTCTGCGCGGTCGCGTGCGCGGTCATCATGACGACATCGGTGCCGGGGGCGAGCTTCTTCGACTCGCGCAGCACGGTGAGCCCGTCGATGTCGGGCATCCGCAGATCCGTGAGCACGATGTCGGGCGGCGTGCTCTTGATCCACTCGACCGCGGCCTTGCCACCGGCGACGTGCGCCGCCTGATGGCCAGCGGCCGTCAACATCTCGACGACTAGCTTGCCGAGCTTGGGCTCGTCATCCGCGATCAGGATCTGGGCCATGCGCGCCCCGAAGAATAATCGAGAATCGCGCGCCACGGGCGGCCGGCTCGAGCTCGATCGTTCCGCCGTGGCGTTCCACGACATGCCGGACGACCGCGAGCCCGAGCCCGCTGCCCCCCGGGCGCTTCGTGACGAACGGATCGAACAGCGTCGTCGCGACGTCCGCGGGAATCCCCGGCCCGTCGTCGCTGACGGTGATGCGCGGCCCCTCGGCGACCTCGATGCGCACGTGTTGCGCGCCGACCTGGCCGGCATTGATCACGAGGTTGTAGAGCGCCTGCTGCAGCTTCGCGCGGTCACCGTCGAGAGAAACCGTGGGCCCGCTGACCTCGACCTCGAGCGTGTGGATCGCGAGCCGCGCGTTCGCTGCAACCTCGCGAGCGAGCTCGGTCAGCTCGATGGGCTCGACGACGAGCGGCGTGTCGCGCGCGAGCGTCATGAACTCCTTCGTCAGCCCGTTGATCCGCTCGACCTCGCCGAGCATCTCGTTGTAGCGCTCGCTCTGCGCCGCATCGCGCTCGCGCGCCAGCTCGAGATGCGCGCGCAGCACGGCGAGCGGGTTGCGGACCTCGTGGGCGACCATCGCCGACATCTGGCCGACCGCCGCGAGTCGCTCCGCGCGACCGTAGGCGAGCCGCGTCCGCTCGAGCGCGCGCAGCGCCAGGAGCAGCGCGAGCGCGAACACGGCGACGGCGAGCACGCTGATGCCGACGGCAGTCAGGTACGTCGTGCGCAGCCGCGCCTCGGGCTGGTGGAACTCCTCGCCGGCCTCGAGCGCCAGCACGCGGCCGTTCGCCATCGGGAAGTACGCCGTCTCGACGCTCGCGTTGGCGACCGAGTAGCCGTTGCCGACCGACGGCTTGCCGGCGAGCGCGTTCGCCATCCGATCCTGATCGACCCTCAATAGATTTAGGCTGCCCGGCTTCGTGCGAACGCCGGCGACGACCCGGAGCATCGGATCGACGATGTACGCGTCCTCGAGGCGGTTCTGCGCGACAACGACCGCGAGCAGCGCCGGATCGTCGGTCGTCGCGAGGAAGCGCGCCGCGGTGCCGCCGAGCGCGGTCAGCCGATCGTCGAGCGACGCGGCGACCGTGTTGACCTCGCTGCGGTACAGCGAATACACGAGCGCGTTGAGCGCGACGAGCAGCGCGATGGCGGCGGCGAGCACGGCGAGCGCGCGGCGGCGGTTCATGGGCCTCCGATCGCGAACGCGAGCCCGATGCGCGCGACGAGCTTCCAGTAGTCGAAGTCCGCGATCGTCGAGCGGTTGACCATCGCGGTGACCGCGGCGAGCGCGAGCACGTTGTCGTCGAGATCGAGCTCGACCTCGCCGCTGGCATCGGCGTGGTAGTCGTGGCGCGCGTCGCCGTTGGGATCCAGGCCGTCGTAGAAGCCGGCCCAGCTGCCGAGCGTCGCGCCGATTCGCACGCGATCGCGCGGCCGTACGCGCACCCCGAGCTGCGCGCCGACCGTCCAGTTCGTGAACAGCGGGTCCTCCGTCGTCTCGCGCCACCCGAACATCTTGCTGTCGACGTCGAGCGTCGGCGATGCATGCACGGTCGACGTGACCTCGGCGCTGTGGACGTCGCCGTCGAACGTCGCCTCGGTCGCGCGCTGGAAGTCGCGCACGCGAAACGAGTAGCTCGCGCCGACGTCCCAGCCGGCGAGGTCGCGGCGATAGCCGAGCGTGGCGCGGTGCGCGATCAGATACATCTCGCCGCCGAGCACGTCGTCGTCGAAGTCGTAGCGGATCACGACGTGATCGGGGCCGCGATCGTCCTCGACGGCGAGCGACGCGGTGTTGCCGAGATAGTCGAGATCGGACTGCGTCGCCTGCTTGCGCCAGACCAGCGCGTCGCGCAGGGCAAGCCACGCCCACGGCCGCGCGGCCGTCGTGACCGCGAGCTGGCCGTTGCCGTCGGTCGCGGGCGTCGCGGTGTCGCCGGTCGGCGGTGTGTCGGGCAACAGGTGCGGGTTCGTGTCGACCTCGCCGCCGATGAACGCGACGCCCTCGAGCTTGCCCGTGCGCCGCGCGATGCGCAGCAGGGTCTGGCTCGCGCCGGCATATGCGGGATCGCGCTCGGCGACGCGCAGGTACGCTTCGGCGTGCGTGCCGTCGTGCCGGCGAAGCGCGATCGCGCCGCGAAAGAACGAGGCGCCGGGTGTGTCGAGCGTCGCGAGGATCGCGTCCGCCTTGTCGAGCTCGCCGCGCTTGAACAGCGCGACCGCATCGTCGAGCGTCAGCGCGCTGCCGAGGGCACACAGCTCGCGAATGGCGACGACCGCGTGCTCGTCGCCGAGCTCCGCCGCCTTGCGATACGCGACGAGCGCGATCCGCGTATCGCCGGCGGTGCGCGCGTCGTCGGCCGTGCGCGCGTACTCGGCCGCTTCGGCGGCATCAGGCGCGGAGGGCACGACGGGCGTGCACAGGTCGGCAATCACGGGAGCTTGGCGAGCATATCGGCTGCTTCGGCCGCGTGCGCGCCATGGCCCGCCGCGATCGGCTCCAGGATCGGCCGCGCCCGCGCGGAGTCCCCGAGCGCGACGTAGCGCTGCGCGAGCTGCCAGCCGATCTCCTCGGCGCGATGCGTGCCGGCGAGCTCGTCGACCTGGCGGCCCTCGTCGAGATACGCCGCCGCGAGCCGCGCATCGCTCAGGGCGAGTCCTTGCGCGACGTACGCTTCGACGACCACCGGTGCCGGTCTGCGCGCGTAGCCGCGATCGATCTCGGCGACGTACTCGCCCGCCGCGGCGTCGAGCGCCGGGCCGAGCCCGCGAGTCCGCAGATCCACGAACACGGCGCGCGCGCTGCGGTAGAGCGCCAGCCGGTAGTACGTCTGCGCGAGGTAGAACTCGGTCAGCGTGTCGCGCGACGCCTTCGAGCCGAGGAACACGCCGAGCGCGTCCTGATAGCGACCGAGCTTGTAGAGCGTCGGCCCGAGATAGAACGCGAGGTCATCCGGCGCGTCGGCGGCGCGAGCGACGATCCGCAGCTCGACGAGCGCCTCCTCGTAGTGCTGCGCCTTGAACGCCTTGACGCCCGCGAGCAGGTGGCGCGGCGTCGTGCTGCTCGCGGGCGCAGCTCCGCCCTGGCCGTACGCCGTCGCGCACAGCCCGATCAGGACCGCGACGCAGAGAGCACGCATGCGCGTGGGTCAGTGCGTCGGGTGCGGCGGATGCGGATGGTCGTGCGCGCGCTGCTTGGCGTTCTCGGACTGCGCGTTGCCGGCGGCGTCCCGCGCGGCGTTCGCCGCGTGATGCGCGGCGGCGTTCGCCTGGCCGGTCAGCTTGCCCTCTTCGGAGCTCGCCTGCGCGTTCGCCGACTGGGGTCCGTTGCCACGCTTGACGGCGCTGTTCGCCGAGGCGTGCTGCGGAGCCTGCGCCGTCGTCGGCAGCTGCATCGGCGACGGATGGAGATCCGCCTGCGCGAGCAATGCTTCGCTCATCTCGTCGTGCGCCCGATCAGCGACCGCCAACGGCGGTGCGGCGAGCAGTGCCACGACAACAGCTAGACGACGCATCAGTCCCTCCTTGGTGCAGCCGCCATGCCCGGAATCCCCCCGGGTGGTTCCGCACACCTAGAGTATGCACGACCTCCGCAGGAGGCCCGTTCAGGACAAGCGCCGTCCCGTTCCGTACACGCTACTTCGGCTGGTGGAACGCGCCTTCGTTGAAGACCATGTAGCCGAATGCACTTGCAAATGCGGCGCAGGAGGCATTCGCAGCCTCGGTGACGGCCTTCACGCTCTTCTCCGACGGCGCCTTCGTGTGCTCGAGCGAGGCCTGGCAGTTCTGCTCGAAGCCATGCTCGTTATAGAGCTTGAGCATGTCTTCCTTCATCACGCCGATCCAGTGCTCGCGCTCGGTGTCGTCGACGGCGAGGTTCGTGTTCGCGAAGTACATCGTCGAGAAGATCTGCCAGAACTGCGCGTCCTTGAAGCAGTCCATCACCTTGAAGTAGCACTGCGTGCAGAACTTCACGAGCGTCGGATCGGTCGCCGATCCGCTCGTCGAAACAGGTGGCGGTGGTGGTGGCGCAGGCGCGGGCGCGGGCTTCGGGTCGGAGGACTTCGAGCACGCGGTGACGAGAGCGAGCGCGACGAGCAAGCGGGTCATGGCGTGGGCTCCTGGGTCATGTCGATCACGATCGAGGTGTCCTTCGCGCCGGCAACCGTGATCGGGCGCGAGACCCACTCGTCGCCGGGCTTGGCTTGCGCGCGATGCGCCCACAACACGTACGCGCCGGCCGGCACGTTGTCGAGCGTGAAGCGGCCGCCGTCGAGTGCCGTCGTCGTCGCCTCGGGCTTGAGTCCCTCGCCCGGCGCGCCGGCGCCCGGCAGCGTCAGCACGATCACGCGATCGATCACCGGATGCTCGGGATCGACGAGCACGCCGCGCACGGTCCCGCGCGTCGGATCGCTGAGCACGATGTCGACCGTCGTCGCGCCGGGCGCGACCGCGACCCAGTCCGAGGTCGTCGATTCCGTCGACGCGCGCACGCGCATCACGGTGCCCTTCTTGACGACCGGCAGCGTGAACGATCCCTCGTCATCCGACGAGGCGTGCTGGTAGACGTCGGGCTTGTCGGCGGTCGCCATCGTGATGTCGGCGTTGCGCACGGGCTCGCCGGCCCGTGACAGCACGCGCCCGGTGATCGTCGTGCCGGTCGTCACCGTGATCGTGCCGAGATCGGTGACGCTTCCGCCGCGCACCTCGATCGGACGGCTCGTGCGCCACTCGACGATCCCCGGCCCCGTCACGGCGACGATGTACTTGTTCGCCGGCACGCCATCGATCTTCAGCGCGCCATCGGCGCTCTCGACCGGCCGTCCCGGCGGCATCGCCGCGTTCTGCATCGCCGGCTCGAACATCGCGAACGACACGACGTACGTCGAGACCGGGCGCCCGTCGCCGTCGACGACGCGACCGGTGATCGTGCCGAGCCCCGGCAACACCATCGTCACGTTCGAGCCGAGCGCGACCTTCTCCTTCCACACCGCCGAGTACTGCGGCGGCACGCTCGTCGCGCCGGGCCGCTGCGCGCGCAGCGTGTACACGCCCGGCGGCAGGCCCGCGACGCGGAACTTGCCATCGGCATCGCACAACGTCGCGCCGATCGACTTCGGCAGCGCGAGGCCACGCGACTCCGCCTCGGTCTTGACGAACTTGATCTCGCTGATGTCGGGCGCGATGAAGTAGCTGACGATCGCGAACGGCGCCGGGCCGGCATCCTCCTCGGTGACCGTGCCGGTGAGGACGCCGGTGTTCGCGAGGACGATGCGCACGCCCTGCTTGTCGGCGGTGCCGCGCATGTCGAGCTCGACGAGATCGCTCGACGCGTCGTCGGTCCACGCGGTCACCGCGAGCGGCATGCGATCGACACCGTCGAACGAGAACCGGCCCTCGGCATCGGTCGTCGTGCGCGAGCGATAGCTGTCGGAGAGCCGCGGGATGTGCTCCCAGCTCGGCTCGGTGACGATCACCTCGGCGCGCGGCGCGGGCTTGCCGTCGGCGGTGACGACGATGCCGCTGATCTTCGCGCCCGACTTCATGACGATCTGCACGCCCGTGCGCGGCTGGCCGATCGCGGTACGCACGCCACACGCCTGCGCGGTCAGATGCGACGGATGCACGGCGACGAGGCAGCCGAGCCCCGGCGGCACCGTCTTGTGAAACGCACCGGTCGCGTCGGTGACGGCCGCGATGTAGTGGCCGCCATCGGCGAGCGGCGTGACGAACGTGTAGGCGCCGTCGCGCTCGCCCTGCCCGGGCTCCCAGCCGACCTTCGCACCCGGAACCGGCACGCCGCGCTCGTCGATCACGCGCCCGCTGACCTCGCCGCCCGGCTGCAGATCGATCGTGACGTCCCAGTCGGAGAGCAGATGCTCGTTCGCGCGGATGTTGTCGAACGTGCCGGCGAAGCCGTCGGCGACCGCGTAGACGGGATGGTTGTCGATCCGCGCGACGCCCTTGAACCGCGCGACGCCCGCCGCATCGGTGCGCTCGAGCATGTACGCATCGGATGCGCCGAACAGCCCGCTGCCGATGCCGAGCTTGACCGTCGCGTCCGGAATCGGCTTGTGATCGACAGCGCTGCGCACATGGATCGCGAGCGCCGCCGACGGGAACACCATCAGCGTGACCGGCTGCGATCCGGCGACGAGGCGGACCGGCGTCGTCGGCGATACCGCGTCCTCGGTCTCGGCCTCGAGCAGGTAGTCGCCCTGCGCCTGCCGTGCGAGCGCGAACGCTCCGTTCGCATCGGTGCGCGCGATCCGGCGCGTCATGCTCGCGTGCGGCGCGCCGCTCGGCCGCGACAAGAGGCGCACGGCCGCCCCTCCCGCTGCGCGACCGTCCGGATAGATGACGCGCCCCGCGAGCGTCAGCCCATCGGCAACGGCGCCGTCCTCGTCGGGCCCCTCATCGTCGAGCGCCGCGCGCGAGCTCGCACGCAGCGCCGCTCCTCCGGCCCGTTCGCGGTCGGCGGCTGTCGTCGGTGTCGCCTCGTGCGAATCCCCCGATTCGCAGGCGAGGCGTCGCAGTCCGAAGACCGCGAGAACGATCAGCAGCGCGACCGGCCACCAGCGGTATCGCTTGTTCCCCATGCGACGCTGGCGGCGACAGTATCAGCGAACGCTTACCAGGCGAGGCCGGAGAGCTTGTTCCAGCCCCAGCCGACCGCGCTCGTGACGCGCGAGAAGATGTTTGTCGCCGGCGTCGTGATGTAGCGGCCCGTCATGCACGAGGCCCACTTGCGGAGCGCGGGCGGGAACTTGTTCATCGCCTGCGACGAGAACATGCCGTACGTGCGCGTCGCGAGGTCGTGCTCGTAGCAAGCGCCGCCGGGGCCGTCGCCGTCGCAGTTGAAGCTGCAGCCCGGGCCGCACGCGCCCATGCAACCCGTCGACGTCGAGTAGTCCTCCGACGTGTGGTAGCTGTAGCTGCCCATGCACTCGGCGTAGACCGACCCGTTGTTCAGCGTGCAGGCATCGGCGTTGGAGGCCTGCGCCTGGCGCGCCGTCGGCGCGGCAAAGGCGAGGAACGCGAAGGCGGCGAGGGCGAGCGTGGCTTTGGTCATCGTTTCTCCGAGGCGACGGGTGGAACCGGGTGGGCCACGAGCCCTTCAGCAAGTCGCGTGCGCGGCTAACC
>JAFAOG010000038.1 GCA_019237945.1 Deltaproteobacteria bacterium
CAACGACGTGTTCGACGCCGAGAAGGGCGCCGACGGTGCGGACCGCATCGGCCCGGTGCGCGCGGTCTCGGCGGGCCTGATCAGCGCCGCCGCGATGAAGCGCGCGATGATCGTCGCGTTCGCGGTGGCGAGCGCGTTCGGCCTCTACCTCGTCACGACGGCGGGCTGGCCGATCGTCGCGATCGGCGTCGCATCGATCATCGCCGGCATCGCGTACACCGGCGGGCCGTGGCCGCTCGGCTATCACGGCCTCGGCGACGTGTTCGTGATGCTGTTCTTCGGCTTCGTCGCGGTGTGCGGCACGGTGTTCGTGCAACTGCACGTCGTCCCCCGCCTCGCGGTGTGGGCGGCGGTGCCGGTCGGCGCGCTCGCGACCGCGATCCTCGTCGTCAACAACCTGCGCGACCGCGCGACCGATGCGCGCGTCGGCAAGCGCACACTCGCGGTGCGGCTCGGCCGGCGCGGCGCGCTCGTCGAGTACGCGCTGCTGCTCGCGGCCGCCTACGCGGTGCCGATCGCGCTCGCCGTCCATGCGCCATGGCGCGCACTGCCCTTGATCACGGCGCCCCTCGCGATCCTGCGGATGCGCCAGCTCGCCGCCGCGGCCGACGGGCCGACGTTCAACGGCCTGCTTGCGGCGACCGGCCAGCTCCTGCTCGTCCACGGCGTGTTGTTCTCGGTCGGCCTGGTGATGTGATGCGCGTCGTCGCCGTCGCGCAGCGCGTCGTCCACTGGTCGATCGCGTCGCGCGGGGCGGCCCGTCGGTGGAGCGAGCGCGAGGCGCTGGTGCTCGCCGTCGAGACCGACACCGGTGCGACCGGCCTCGGCGAGGCGGCACCGCTGCCCGGCATGTCGATCGATGTCGTACGCGATGCGGTGATCGCCGCCGAGACGCTCGCGTCGCGCTCGCTGATCGCGCTCGATTCGCCCGCCCACGCGCTCGCGCTCGCCGACCGCATCACGACGGCGCCGGCCGCGCGCTTCGCGATCGAGACCGCGCTGCTCGCCGCCTACGCGCAGCACGTGCGCACGAGCATCGCCGCGCTGGTCGCCGCACCGCGCATGCCGCTCGCCGAGCTCGAGCACGCGATCGTCCTCGACGAGCCAATCGCAACGGCCGCGCGCTGCATCAAGATCAAGGTCGACCGCGGCATCGAGCACGTGCGCGCGATCGCGGCCGCGAACCCGCAGGCCCGGCTGCGCCTCGACGCGAATCGCGCGTGGACGCGCGCGGAGACCCGCGAGCGGCTGACCGAGCTCGCCGAGGACCTCGGGTCGGCGATCGACTTCGTGGAGGAGCCGTGCCCCGACGCGCACGAGTTGCTCGCCGACGACCTGCCCGTGCGGCTCGCTCTCGACGAATCGCTGATCGCCCTCGCGCCGGATGTGCTCGCGCGCGCGCTCGAGTCGCCTCAGCTCGCCGCGCTCGTGCTCAAGCCGACGCTGCTCGGCGGCTTCCAGCGCTGCCTCGCGCTGGCCGCCCTCGCCCATCAGCACGGCGTCGCGCCGATCGTCTCGCACACGCTCGAAGGGCCGATCGCCTACGCCGCGTGTCACGAGCTGGCACGTGCCGTGGGGGCAGACGTGCCGGTCGGTCTCGGTGCACACTCCGCGCTGGAGGACGCGTATGAGTGACCCCCTCAGTGCCACGGCCGGCGGCGACCGCATCGCGATCGTCACGCGCACCGAGAGCGTGCCGTTCTCGGCGGCCGGGCACGGCGAGCCACCGCGCGCGATCCCCGCGACGACCGAGGTCGAGGCGATCCTTGCGATCTACCAGGCGCTCGATGCCCATCGGGTGATCGCGCCGATCCACATGGGCCTCGCGCCTGCGGAGATGAACCGCCAGCGCACGATCGTCGGCGACGTCAGCTACGCCGATGACGACGCGTTCGTGCTGTTCACGTCGGGCTCGACCGGAACGCCGCGCGGCATCATCCACACACGCGACTCGATCCTCGCCGCCGCGCGCGCGAGCGAGACGCACCTGCCCTGGCAGGATGGCGATCGCTGGCTGCTCTGCCTTCCGCTCGCCCATGCGGGCGGGCTCTCGATCGTGGTGCGCTGCCTTGTCGCGCGCGTACCCGTCGTGCTGCACCAGGACAGCTTCGACGCGACCGCGATCCGCGCGCTGATCGCCGACCAGCACGTCACGATCGCCTCGCTCGTGCCGACGCAGCTGGCGGTCCTCCTCGACGATCCGGCGTGGCGCCCTCCCGCGCACCTCCGCACCGTGCTGCTCGGCGGCGCCGGTGCCCCGCCAGCGCTCGTCGACGCAGCGCTCGCGCGCGGCGTTCCCGTCCATCAGACGTATGGCCTGACCGAGACGTTCGGCCAGGTCGCGACCGCGCTCGTACCCGGCGGCCCGCTCGTGCCGCTTCCAGGCGTCGAGCTGCACGGGTCGCCGCTACGCATCCGCGGCCCGATGCTCGCGCGCGCATATCTCGACGGCACCCCGATCGCGCCCGAATTCACGACCGCCGATCTCGCGGAGGCCGGCGACAGGCTGCGCATCCTCGGCCGCGCCGACGACGTGGTCATCAGCGGCGGCGAGAACATTCACCCCGCGCAGGTCGAGACCGTGCTCGCCGCGACGCCCGGCGTGCGCGCCGCCTGCGCGTTCGGCATCCCCGACGAGCGCTGGGGCCAGGTCGTGGCGGCCGCGCTCGTCACCGATCCGTCGTTCGATCGCACGGCGGCGACCGCACACTGGCGGGACGCGCTGCCCGCATTCGGCCGCCCGCGCCGCCTCGCGCTCGTCGACGCGCTGCCGCTGTTGCCGAACGGCAAGGTCGATCGCCGCGCCGCCGCGCAGCTGCCGACCGAGCCCGCCGAGTAGATCCCGCGCATCCGGCCGCAACGGCGCCGAACCGGCTACACTGCGCGCGTGGGTGCCCGCTTCCTCGACGATGAAGCCCGCGCCGCGTTCAAGCAGGCGATCGAGCGCGTCGAGAACGCCTCCGCCGTCGAGGTCGTCATCGCGGTGCGGCGTCGCTCGCAGCGCTACCTGCACGCGAACGTCGCGGTCGGGGCGGCACTCGCATTCGTCGGCCTCGCCGTCATGCTGTTCGCCGAGCACACGTTCTCGCTGCCGTCGATCCTCGTCGATCCGTTCGTCGTCGCGCTCGCGGCCGGCGCCGTCGTCGAGCTGACGCCCGCGATCAAGCGCCTGCTCACGACGCCCGCCGCGCGCCGCAAGCACGTCGAGCGCGCCGCCCGCGCCACGTTCGTCGAGCGCGGCGTGCACCACACGACCGGCCGCAGCGGCCTGCTTGTCTACTGCTCGTGGCTGGAGCGCCAGATCGCGCTGGTCGCCGACGTCGGCCTCGCCGACGCGCTGCCCGAGGGCACGCTCGCGCGGCTCGAGAACGCGCTGACCGAGGCGATGCCGCGCGGTGGCGCCGCGGTCGCCGCCGTGCTCGCCGGCTCGGCGGACGACATGGCGAAGGCGATGCCGCACGCTGCCGACGACGTCAACGAGCTCCCCGACGACATCGACGAGGCGCCGTGAAGATGCAATCGGCATCTTCTCGACGAGGCGCGAGCAAGTGCTGGCTCGTCCTCGCGATCCTCCTCGCGCTCGCGGCGACCGCGTGGGCGCGCCCCGGCGGCGGCGACAGCTTCTCCGGCGGCGGCGGGCACGGTGGTGGCGGCGGCGGCGGCGGCGCGGAGCTCGTGTTCGAGCTGATCTACTGGACGCTCCGGCTGATCATCTACTACCCGGCGATCGGCTTGCCGCTGCTCGCGATCGTGATCATCGCGATCTGCGTGTCGGCGTATCGCCAGCACCAGAACAAGGACTGGGACTCGGGGCCGCCCGTCGAGCTGCATCGCGCGATCACCGCCGCGACGAAGCCGGATCCGAATTTCAGCCAGCCCGTGTTCGAGGACTTCGCGTTCCGGCTGTTCGCGACCGCGCATCGCGCGCGCGAGTCCGCGCAGAAGCTCGCAGCGGCGGTCGGCCCGTACATGAACGAAGCGACGCGCGATCAGCTGACGAAGCGCGAGCCGGTCGGCGAGCCGGTGCGCCAGGTCGTCGTCGGCGCGTTGCGAGTGATCGACGTGACCTCGGCCGAAACCGGCGCGACGATCAACGTCGAGTACGAATCGAATATCGCGACCGACAAGCACACGTTCTACACCGTCGAGAGCTGGCGCTTCGCGCGCGCCCCCGGCGTCACGAGCAAGCCACCGAGCCCTTCGCGCATCTTCACGTGCCCGAACTGCGGCGCGCCATGGGACAGCCAGTCGACCGGCTCGCAGCAGTGCGCGTCGTGTCAGCAGATCGTCGACAACGGACGCTTCGACTGGGTCGTCAACGCGATCAGCGTCGAGTCGAGTGACGAGCGTCCGCCGACGCTGACGACCGACGTCCCCGAGCGCGGCACCGATCTGCCGACGTATCGCCAGAACGCCGTCGACACGCGGTGGTCCGAGATGGTCGCCGATGATCCGGCGCTCTCGCGCGAAGCGTTCGACAAGCGCGTCGAGCTGATCTACGCGACGCTCAACCACGGGTGGAGCGCGAACCACCTCGAGCCGGCGCGCGGCCTCGTCAGCGACGGCCTCTACGACTACCTGCAGTACTGGGTCGATGCGTACAAGGCTCAGGGGCTGCGCAACCAGCTCACGAACATGCGGATCACGCGCATGCAGCTCGCGAAGATCGCGCGCGACACGTACTACGACGCCGTCACCGTGCGCATCTGGGGCACCGGCCTCGACTTCGTCGTGCAGTCGGCGACCGGCAAGCTCGTGCGCGGCAGCAAGCACCGCGAGCGTCCGTACAGCGAGTACTGGACGTTCATCCGCAGCGCAGCGCGTAAAGGTCCGCCGCGCACCGACGCCGCGTGCAGTAACTGCGGAGCACCGTTGCACATCTCGCAGGCCGGGACATGCGACCATTGCGGCGCCCACGTCACCTCGGGGGAGTTTGACTGGGTGCTGTCGAAGATCGAGCAAGACGACACGTACCGCGGTTAGATCGGATTCCAGCTCCGATCGTTGGAGGGACCATGAGGACTTTCGCTCTGGGCGCAGTCGCGCTCGCACTTGCCATCGCGCCGCGCCCGGCGCACGCGTTCTGCGGGTTCTACGTCAGCGGCTCCGGCGAGAAGCTGTTCAACGAGGCAACCGAGGTCGTGCTGATGCGCGACGGCACGCGCACCGTGCTGTCGATGCAGAACGACTACAAGGGTCCGCTCGAGGACTTCGCGATGGTCGTGCCGGTGCCGGTCGTGCTCCACGAGAAGGACGTCAAGACGCTGCCGAAGGACGTCTTCGATCACACCGATGGGCTCGGCACGCCGCGCCTCGTCGAGTACTGGGAGCAGGATCCGTGTCCGCGGCCGATGCCGCCCCGGGAGTATGCGAAGAGCGCGAAGTACGAAGACGTTGCCCTCGCCGAGGATCGCGCGATGCCGGCGCCGCCGCCCGCCGTGAAGATCGAGGCGAAGTTCACCGTCGGCGAGTACAACATCCTGATCCTGTCGGCGACCGACTCGTCGGGGCTCGAGCGCTGGCTGACGGCGAACCACTACAAGATCCCGCCGGGCGCCGAACCGCTGCTGCGGCCCTACGTCGAGGGCGGCTCGAAGTTCTTCGTCGCGAAGGTCGATCCGAAAAAGGTCGCGATGGGCGCCGACGGTCACGCCGCACTGTCGCCGCTGCGCTTCCACTACGACAGCGATGACTTCTCGCTGCCGATTCGCCTGGGCATGGCGAACTCGTCGGGCAAGCAGGACCTGATCGTCAACATCATCTCCGCCGACCGCCGGTTCGAGGTCGCGAACTACAAGAACGTCTTCATCCCGACGAACTTCGACGTGAAGGACTCCGCGAAGACGCGCTTCGCCGAGTTCTACGCGGCGCTGTTCGATCGCACCGTCGAGCAGAACCCGGGCGCGGTGGTCACCGAGTACGCGTGGACCGCCGTGCCGAACTACCACTGCGACCCGTGCACGAACGCCGACATCTCGAACCCCGATCTGATGACGCTCGGCGGTGATCTCGTCGGCGGCCAGATCGCCGCCGGCAACTTCGTGCTGACGCGCCTCCACGCGCGCTACGGCGCCGGCGACATGAAGGACGACCTCCGCTTCAAGGAGGCGCAGCCCGTCACCGGTGGCCGCGAGATGTGGAACGACGGCAAGCTCGAGCACGGCGCCGTCCCCTCGGCGCAGAACTACTTCCAGGCGCGCTACGCGATTCGCCACCCGTGGACCGGCCCGATCGCGTGCAAGAGCCCGCGGCGTGGCATCTGGGGCGGCCCTCCCGACGGCGGCCAGCAGATCATCGCCGCGCAGAAGCTCGCGTTCGCGCCGCGCGGCAAGCTCGCGCTCGCGTCGGTGATCACGAAGCCCATCCCGGAGATCGGCGTGAAGCCGTGGAGCCCGCCGACGTTCCGGCCGCCGATGGGTGGTAAGAAATAGGCGTGCGCCGCGCGCTCCTCCTGATCGCCCTCGTCGCCTGCAAGCATCCGGCTCCCCAGCAGCCGCAGCCGAAGCCCGATCCGTCGAGCGGCTGCGCGACCGCGCAAGCGTGCATCGCGCAAGCCGACGACGCGCTCAAGATCAACGACATCCCGAAGGCGCTCGACGGCCTCGCCCGCGCCTGCGCGTTCGGCGACGCCCACAGCTGCGCACGCGAAGGCGTCTACCTCGCAACGAACCCGCAGAAGGACGGCGACCGCGAGCGCGCGACCACCCTCCTCGAGAAGGCCTGCAACGACAACGACGCACTCGCTTGCGAGAAGCTCGCGCCGATGAAGCCCGATCCGATCGCGGCGCAGCTCTATGACAAGGCGTGCTCGCTCAACAGCCCGTCGGCGTGCGGCGAGCTCGCCCGCGTCCTCGCCCACGGCACGGGCACGACCGCCGACAAGCCGCGCGCCGCGCAGCTCGCCCAGAAGGGCTGCCAGGACGGCGCCGCGAACGCGTGCGCCGCGTGGGGCGAGAGCTACGCGGAGGGCTGGCTCGGCGCGCCCGACGCCACCCAGGCCCGGCAGCTGTTCTCCAAGGCATGCGAGCAAGGCGACGGCCGCGGCTGCTTCGACCTCGCTGGCGTGACGACGGATCCACAGGACGCGCGCCAGCTCCGCGACAAGGCCTGCGCCAATGGCTACACGCAGGCCTGCAACCAGTAGATCGAAGAACCAGAGGGGTCTAGCCCCAAAGAACCCAAAGGACCCAAAGGGGGACCAGATCCGCTCTGGGCTTTGGACGCTTTGGGTTCTTTGGGGCCAATCACTCCGGGCACGCCCTGCCCGTGCGCGCCATGCGCTACTTCAGCTTCGCGCGCAGCCAGTCTTCGGCGCGCTTCGCGACCAGCCGCTCGGCCACATCCTCGCCGGCCTTGCCGAGCAGCAGCAGCTCCTCATGCGCGTCGTGGGCGGCCTCCGCGAGCGGCAGCGCGAACGGAACCTCGACGGGCGCGCTGCCGAACAGCGACCCGGCCGCCGAGAGCTTCCCGTCGGCGTAGCGCAGGTGCATCGTGATGCCCGCCGGCAGCGCGATCCGCGCGCGCAGCTCGGTCAGCCCGAACAGCCATGACAGCGGCGTGCGAAACACGGTCGGCCCCGCCTCGGCGTGCTCGATCGTGATCGCGACGCGCCCGATGTTCGGCACGAGCGCACTCGGCGCGAACGCGAGCTCGGCATCATCGATCACGACACTGCTCGCTCGGATCGGCCGGCGCGCCGGATGCTGCAGCTTGAACAGCGCCGCGCTCGACACCTCGAGCCGCATGCCGCGGATCGCGAGCTCGCGACAGTCGTGATCGACGAGCGCCAGCCCACCCGGCGCCAGCTCGCAGCGCACCTGCGCGACGTCGAGCGCGAGATGCCCGACGACGTCGTCGCGCCGCACCGCGAGCTGCTCGAGCAGCAAGCGCCCGCGCACGAGTGCGAGATCGGTGTCGCCGACCTTCGCCGTCGCCTGCAGCGACTCGCCGACGCGCTCCTCGATGTGCCGCTGCTCGGTGCCGGCGAGCGCCACGTCGAGCACGACAAGCACCATCACCAAGCCGGCGATGATGATCGCCGCGACGATGAGAGCGCGCCGCACCCGTGGAGCGTACCTCAGCCGGCTGCCAGAGTCGGATTAACGCGAAAACACGAAAACACGAAGTCCGGACGCGAAGAAGAGGTTCTTTGGCGCGCTGCGCGCGCACCCCAAGCGCAGCGACGGCGCGGCGCGCGGAGGCGCGCAAGAAAAGCAGGACCCCAATCACCACATGCCGTCGGCGACGCGGCGAAGCGAGCAGACTGATCACTTCGCGTTTTCGCGTTTTCGCGTTAATCCGGCGCCGCAGGCATGCGGCGTCGGGCCCGCGGCAGCAAGGCGCCGTAGGCCCGCGGCAGCGATACCCAGGGGCTAGACGTCGAGCTCGCCGATCTCGCCCGCGTTCTCGGTGATCATCTTGAAGCGCGCCGCGACGTCCTTGCCCATCAGGTCGGCGAACGTCGCATCGGCGACGAGGGCGTCGACGACCCGGACGCGCAGTGGTTGCCGCGTCTTGGTGTCGAGCGTCGTCATCTTCAGCGTGTCGGGGTTCATCTCGCCGAGGCCCTTGAACCGCGTGATGTTCGGCTTGCTGTTGGTCTTTGCGTTCGCCTTGAGCAGGCGGTCGCGGTGGACGTCGTCGAGGGCCCAGAACGTCTGCTTGCCGATGTCGATGCGGTAGAGCGGCGGCTGCGCGAGGTAGACGTGTCCGTTGTCGATCAGCGGCCGCATGAAGCGGAAGAAGAACGTCAGCAGGAGCGTCGAGATGTGGTGGCCGTCGGCGTCGGCGTCCATCAGCAGGAAGATCTTGCCGTAGCGCAGCTTGCCGAGGTCGATCGTCTCGGCCATGCCGCAGCCGAGCGCGCTGACGATGTCCTGCAGCTCCTTGTTCGCGAGCAGCTTCTGGCCGCTCGCCTGCTCGGTGTTCAGGATCTTGCCCTTGAGCGGCAGGATCGCCTGCGTCTTGCGATCGCGACCCATCTTCGCGGAGCCGCCTGCGGACTCGCCCTCGACGATGAACAGCTCCGACTCGTTCGGATCGGTCGACGAGCAGTCGGCGAGCTTGCCCGGCAGGTTCAGCCGGTGCGAAACCGCGCTCTTGCGCTGGACGCCTTCCTTCGCTGCGCGCGACGCCTCGCGGGCCCGGGCCGAGATGATCGTGCGTGCGACGACGGCCTGCGCCCAGTTCGGGTTCTCGTTGAGGTAGTTCTCGAGCGCCGGGCGCACGAGGCCCTCGACCTGCGCCGCCACCTCGGGATTGTTGAGGCGGTTCTTGGTCTGCGACTGGAACTGCGGATCGTGGACGTACGTCGACAGCACCGCGACGACACCTTCGCGGATGTCCTCGGCCGTCAGCGTCACGCCCTTGGGATCGAGCTTGTGCGTGGCGATGTAGTTGCGGATCGCCTTGACGATCGCGCTGCGGAGGCCCGCATCGTGCGTGCCGCCGTCGGGCGTCGGCACCGAGTTGACGTAGGTCTTGATCAGATCGTCGGTCGCCTCGGTCCACTGGAGCGCGAGCTCGAGGCCGATGCGCGCATCGCCGTCGTGCTTCTCCATGTAGAACACGGTGCCGCCCGGCGGTACCGGCTGCTTGTTGCGATCGGCGACGAGCTTCGGCAGGAACTCCGCGATGCCTTGCGGGTGGACGAACGTCTGGGTCGCGACCGGCGACTTCGTCTCGTCGTGGAACACGATCTCGAGGCCGCTATGCAGATAGCTCTTCGCCTCGAGGCGCTCGGCGATCAGTTCCGGATCGAAGTGCAGCTTGCCGCCGAACACCTCGTCATCGGGATGGAACGTGACGATCGTGCCGGTGCCGCGCGCGTTGCCGAGCTTCTTGAGCTTGCCCTTGGTCTCGCCGCGCTCGAAGCGCATCTCGTAGCGCTCGCCGTCGCGCTTGACCTGGACGATCAGCTCGCTCGACAGCGCGTTGACGACCGCCGAGCCGACGCCGTGCAGACCGCCCGACACCGCGTAGCTCTTGCCGCGCTCGAACTTGCCGCCCGAGTGGAGCGTCGAGAAGATCACCTCGAGGGCAGGCTTCTTCTGCTTCGACATGATGTCGACGGGAATGCCGCGCCCGTTGTCCTCGACGGTGCACGACTTGCCGTTCTTGTGCAGCGTGACCTCGACGCGCGTCGCGTGCTTGTTGATCACCTCGTCGATCGAGTTGTCGACGATCTCCCAGAGCAGGTGGTGGTAGCCGTCCTTGCCGGTGCCACCGATGTACATGCCCGGCCGCTTGCGAACCGGCTCGAGGCCCTCGAGTACCTGGATCTCTTCGGCGGTGTATTTGGACGCCTGCGCCATCTCAGTTCACTTCCTTGCCGCCCTCGGCATTCGCGAGCGGCTGGATCGTCACGGGCTGCGGCACGAGCCGCAGCGTTGCTCTCTTCACGACCTGGTGGCCCTTGCCGCCGCGGCTCGAGACCTGCTTCGGGTCCGCCTTCTGCGACAGGTCCTTGCCGCTCTTCTCGGTCTCGAGCTGCAGCACGTCGCCCTTGCCACCGGCGATGAAGCCGATGACCACGTCGTCGTCGGCGACCTTGATCACGGTGACGCCGCGGCCTGGGCCTTCCAGCTTCGCGATCTCGTCGGCCTTGCAGTGGAGCCCGTGGCCGTCGCGCGTCGCGGTGACGACGACGTCACCGTCGTTGCACGGCACGACGCCGAGCACTTCATCGCCATCCTTGGGCTTCGCGTAGCGGCGGCCCGCCTTCGTGGTGACCTCGGTGTGCTGCGCGGTCGCGAAGCGCAGGCCGAAGCCCTGCTTCGTCACCGCGAGCATCGTCGGCGGCACCATCGCGCGCGGATCGAGCGTCATCGCGGAGACGATGCGTTCGCCGTCGCCGAACTTGAAGTACTTCTGCGCCGGATCGCCGTAGCCGGCAGTCGCCGCGATGTCGTTGATCTTGATGACGTACGCGCTGCCGCGGTTCGTGAAGAAGATCACCTTCTCCTTCGTCGAGCCCGGCAACACGTGCGTGACGGCATCGCCATCGCGCGTGCGCGTCTGGTTCGGATCCTTCAGCTCGCGGACGCGCTTGATCCAGCCGTCGCGCGTGACGACGACGTTCGCGTCTTCGTCGACGATGAACGCATCCTCGTCGAACTCCTGCTCGTCGTTCGCACCGCCGGTCTTGGTCTTGCGCGGCGTGCCGAGCAGCTTGCTGACCTCCTCGAGCTCGCCGCGCACGACGTCGAGCAGCTTCTCGTCGTCGTTGAGGATCTTCTGGATGCGCTTCGCCTCTTTCGCCTTCTCCTCGAGCTCCTCGCGGATCACGTTGATCTCGAGCTTCGCGAGCTTGTAGAGCTTGAGCTCGAGGATCGCATCCGTCTGGATGTCGTCGAGCTTGAAGCGCTTCATGATCTTGCCGGCGGCGTCTTCCTTGCCGTCGCTCGCGCGGATGATCTTGATCGTCTCGTCGAGCGCATCGAAGATCGTGACAAAGCCGTCGAGGATGTGGATGCGCGCCTTCAGCTGGGCGAGCAGGTACTCGAACCGGCGCTGCGTGACGTTGATGCGGAAGTCGAGGAAGTGCTCGAGCATCTCCTTGACGCCGCACTTCTTCGGCTGCGGAGGCGCGCCGGTCGGCACGCTGCCGTCGTCCATCAGCTCGGGCGGCACGAGGCACGTCAGGTTGACGTGGAAGCTCGACTGCAGCGGCGTGTGCTTGTAGAGGTACGCCATCACGATCGCGGGATCGGCGTCCTTCTTGATCTCGAGCACGATGCGGACGTCGGTCGTCGATTCGTCGCGCACGTCGACGAGGTACGGCAGCTTGCGGCCGATGATCACGTCCGCGATCTTCTGGACGAGATCCGACTTGCTCATCGCGTACGGGATCGACGTGATGACGATGTCGGTGCCGCCGCGCTTCTTCTCCTCGAGCTTGTACTCGCCGCGCACGCGGATCGCGCCGGCGCCTTCCTTGTAGATCTGGCGCAGCTCGACCTTGCTGTTGAGCATCTGGCCGCCGGTCGGGAAGTCCGGGCCGTTGATGTACTTCATCAGCGCGACGTGCTCGATCTTGCGGTCCTTCGACAGCGCGAGCAGCGCCTCGATCACTTCCTTGAGGTTGTGCGGCGGGATGTTCGTCGCCATGCCGACCGCGATGCCAGTCGAGCCGTTGACGAGCAGGTTCGGGAAGCGCGCGGGCAGCACGGTCGGCTCTTCCGTCGTGCCGTCGTAGTTCGCGCGCATGTCGACCGTGTTGAAGTCGAGCTCGCGCAAGAGCTCCATCGCGGGCGGCGCGAGCCGGCACTCGGTGTACCGGTAGGCCGCGGCCTCGTCGCCATCGAGCGATCCGAAATTGCCCGAGCCATCGACGAACGGCACGCGGAGCACCCACTCCTGCGCCATGCGGACCATCGTGTCGTACACCGCGGTGTCGCCGTGCGGGTGATAGCGACCGATCACCGTACCGACGACCTTCGCACTCTTGCGGTACTTCGAGTCCGGGCGCAGATGCTCGTCGTTGAGCATCGCGTAGAGGATGCGGCGCTGGACGGGCTTGAGACCGTCGCGAACATCCGGCAGCGCGCGCGACGTGATGACGCTCAGCGCGTAGTTGAGATATCGCCGGCGCGCCTCGGCCTCGAGCGACGCGTCCGTCTCGCCCGGCTCACCGCCTCCACCACCAGCCGCGCTGATCGCGATGCCGCCGCCACCACCACCGCCGCCTCGCCCACCCTTGCCACCACCCGCCGCGCTCGCCTTGGGGGCTTTCTTCTTCGGAGTCTCGGACTTCTTGGCCATGTCTTGCTCGATTACCGACGAGAAGGGACCTTGCACCGGCTGGCAAAAAAGTTCCAGCTGCTCGCGCGGTGGCAGATCTCCCGGGGGTGTGTTTGCCATAACTTGGTCCGCTCGCGAGAGGCGTGATAATCCTCGTCCTCTCGAGGGCCATGGTCCGTAGACGAACGCGAGGACGCAAGAAAAGGACTGCCTACCCGGCACTGGGCGCCGCACCCGCCAAGCGCAGCGGAGCGTGGCTGATGCTCCTGCTCGGGGCGCTCGTCCTGGTGAACCTCTACGTGTTCGTCTGGGACAAGAAGACCGGCGTGCGCGCGATCAAGCAGCAGGCGGAGGCCCACACCGCCCCGTCGATGACGCTTCCCGCAGCGCCGCTCCCCGCGCCCGTTGCGCCCGCGGCGGCCACTTCCGGCAGTGCCGCGCCCGTGCCAGCGCCCGCAACCCCCGTCACGGTGGTCGAGGGGAAAGTCGCGAAGTCCGACACGCTCGGCAAGCTCCTCAAGCACAGCGGCCTCTCCGCGGCCGAATCCGACGAGATCATCCGAGCGCTCTCCGGTGTGCTCGATTTTCGGGCGATCCGCGCGGGTCAGACCTTTCGCATCGAGCGCGCCGGTGACGGCCGCGTCAAGCGCTTCGAGCTCGATCTGTCGAAGAGTCACCGCGTATCGGCGGAGCGCGCACCTTCGGGAGAGCTGCGCGCTGACTCGACTTGAGCCCGCTGCCGATCTGCCTTGCCGACGGCACGCTTAGCCATCATGCTTGATCTGTGGTCAAGCTCCTCGTCGGACTGCTCAAGGGTGCGGTGATCGGTGGCGCCGTCGGTTACGGTGCCTTTCAGCTCGAGGTCGCGACGGGATTTGGCAACGCGTGGCTGACGTTCGGCGTGGTCGGCGCGCTGGTCGGCTTGTTTGTCGGCCGCCCGCTGTGGTCGCTGTTGCGCGACAAGGAGTCGACGAACTGGATCGCGGTGCTCAAAGCGCTGTTCGGTTTCGGTGTCGGCTGCGGTCTCTACGCGCTGTTTCACAAGCTGTGGAATCCCGAGTTCGCGATCGCGGGCGAGCCGGCGCAGTGGCCGCCGTTCGTGGGCGGTCTGATCGGCGCGGTCTACGGCGCGTTCGTCGAGTTCGATGAATCGGTCCCCGACAAGGCGCCGCAGCCGAAGAAGCAGCCGGCGACCGGCTCGGGTCCCGTCAAAAAGAAGTAGGGACGCTTTCTCACTTCGCAACCCACGCGCGGTAGCGCTCGCGGGCACTTAGGTGGGGACGCTTTCTCACTTCGCAACCTTGCTTCGCTCCGCGGCGCTGCTCCCGTCACGCCGTAACGTGGGCGTATCAGCTGCTACGTGCGTGCATCGAAACCCGGCTAGTCCGCTAGCCAGGCCGACAGCCGCGCCGGGTGCGACGCGCGACGGTTCGCGGGGTTGAGCCGCCGTCCGGCTGGGCACGCCAGATGCTCGTACGCCGGACATGCGCGACGTCCGGCTGTTCGTCCTCGGTCACCTGGCACTCGTGGCGGTCGCGATCCTCGGATCGATCTAGCGCTCCCCGCCGCGAGCTCCTGACCGCGTGACGCGCCGCGGCTTGGTTG
>JAFAOG010000046.1 GCA_019237945.1 Deltaproteobacteria bacterium
TCGCGAGCCGCGTGCGTTCGCGAACGACCTCCGCGGCGTGCTCGTCGCACCACGCGCGCGCCTCGCGCAGCACGAATGCCGCCGCGCGCTGGTCGAGCGCCGACAGGTTGTACGGCGGGCGGACCTTCTCGAGCAGCTGCGCGATCGCGCGCGAGGCGATCGTGTAGCCGACGCGCAGGCCGGCAAGCCCGACCTTCGACAGCGTGCGCATGATGACGAGGTTTCCGTGCTCGGCGAGCGCGGGCAGGTTCGACTGGCCGGAGTACGCGCCGTATGCCTCGTCGGAGACGATCACGGTGTCGCGGTGACGGGTGGCGAGATCGAGCGCGAAGCTCGTGCGCCACAGCGTGCCGGTCGGATTGTTCGGCAGCGCGAGGAACACGACGGCCGGGCGCTGCTCGATGATCGCGTGCTCGACCGCGATCTCGTCGAGCTCGAAGCGCGCGTCGAGGGGCACCTCGATCGTCTCGAGCCCGCGCGCGACGGCGGCGAGCTTGTAGTAGACGAACGTCGGCACCGGATAGAGCACCGGCCCGGTCGCGAACGCGTTGACGAGCATCGCGATGAGCTCGTCGCTGCCGTTGCCGAACGTCAGCTGATCGCCGGCGACACCGTGATGCGCGGCGACCAGCGCTCGCAGCTCGCGGGCTTGCGGATCGGGGTAGCGCTCGAGCGGCGTCTCCGCGAGCACGGAGGCGAGGCGCGCGCGGAGCTCGGCGGGCAGGCTGTACGGCAGCTCGTTCGCATCGAGCTTCGCCTTGATGTTCGCCGGCTGCGGTACGTGATACGCGGCCGCGCCGCGCAGCGCCGCCGGAACCCGACTCTCGAGCGGTCCGAGGCTCATCGGCGTTTCAGCGCCGAACGACCGTGCGCCTCCAGGCCTTCGCACGACGCGAGCGTCGCGATCGGGCCGGCGTGCTCGCGCGCGGCCTCCGCCGTGTACTCGATCAGCGACGTGCGCTTGCGGAAGTCGTGGACGCCGAGCGGCGATGCGTAGCGCGCGGCCCCGCCCGTCGGCAGCACGTGGTTCGCGCCGGCCAGGTAGTCGCCCGCGGCCTCCGACGAGTAGCGGCCGAGGAAGATCGCGCCGGCCGTCGTGCACTGGGCGGCGAGCGCGCGCGGCTCGGCGACGTCGAGCTCGAGGTGCTCGGGCGCGAACCGGTTCGCGAATGCGACGGCATCGTCGAGCGACGCGGCGATCACGCACGCACCGTGCGTCGCGATCGAGTGCGCGGCGATCTCGCGGCGCGGCAGCGTGGCGAGCTGCGCATCGACCTCGCGAGAGATCGCGGCGGCGAGGTCGCGCGAGATCGTCACGACGATCGCGCGGGCTTCACGATCGTGCTCGGCCTGCGCGAGCAGATCGGCGGCGACCCACGACGGTTCGGCCGTCTCGTCCGCGATGATCAGGACCTCCGACGGGCCCGCGATCGAGTCGATGTCGACCTCGCCGTAGACCTGGCGCTTCGCGCTCGCGACCCACGCGTTGCCCGGGCCGACGATCTTGTCGACGCGCGGCACGGTCTCGGTGCCGTACGCGAGCGCCGCAACGGCCTGCGCGCCGCCGAGCTCGAACACGCGATCGACGCGAGCGAGCCGCGCCGCGAGCATCGCCTCGGGCGACGCGCCCGGCGTCACCATGATCACCTCGGGGACGCCGGCGACCTTCGCCGGGATCGCCGTCATCAGCACGCTCGACGGATAGCGCGCGGTGCCGCCCGGCACGTAGAGTCCGGCGCGGTGGAGCGGCGAGATGCGCAGCTCGAGGCGAACGCCGTCGAGTGTGATGTCGACATCGTGCTCGACCTGGCGCTCGTGAAATGCGCGGATACGCGACGCGGCGAGCTCGAGCGCGTCATGGACGTCGGGCGCCACGCGGCCCGCGAGCTCGTCCCAGCGCGCGCGCGACACCTCGTACGGCGGCTCGCGCTTGTCGAAGCGGCGCGTGTAGTCGGCGACGGCGGCGTCCCCGCGTGCGCGAACGTCGGCGAGGATCGCGGCGACCTGCTCGTCGATGCCGTGCTCGAAGCGCGTCGAGCGATCGAGCAGCGGGCCGGCGTCCTTGAGGTCGACGATGCGCATCAGTCCTTCTTCTTCTCGTTCCGGTCGGGCAGCTTCGACTTCTTCGGGTCGTACTTGTCGAGATCGGGGCGCGGCGCGTTCGGGTCGTACTGCTCCTTCTCCTTCGTCGGCTGATCGTCGGGGCCCGGCGGCAGCGGGCCTTCGAGCACGCCGCCCGGCACGATCGATGGATAGCGATCGGCGTACGTCACGACGAGCCCATCGGGCACGCTCTCGCGCCCTCGCCCACCGACCTTCACGACGTGCTGCTTCGCGGCCCACATCACCCACGTCTCGCCGTGGCCCTGCAGACGCAGCGCGCGCGTGCCTTTGATCTTGTCTTCCTCGACCTGGTAGCCGTCCTCGGCTGCGAGGCGACGGACGTACTTCACGAGCGCGCGGAGCACGCCGTCGTCCTTCTCGTACCGTGTAACAAACGCGTTGACGACGTCCTTGTCGTCACAGCAGTGCGCGCGCTTCTCGGCGGCCTCGTCGACGTAACTCGCGGTGAATCCCTGCGCCTTGTTGTTCGCGACCCACACCTCGATATCGACGACCGCCTGGAATCGCCGGTACTTCCACGTGCCAAGATCTGCCTGAATCACACCCTGCTTCGGCTGGGGTGGACGCCCTCCGCACGCCGCCAACCCAAGGGTCAGAAGCAGGCCGAGTAGCGGCGATCTCATATCCGCAATGGTACTCCACTCCTCCGTTGACAGCAGACGCGCGTCGTCGAATAGTGCCCCCCACTCATGGCCAGCTACCTGTTCTCGTCTGAATCCGTGACCGAAGGTCATCCCGACAAGCTGTGTGATGCCGTCTCCGACGCCGTCCTCGATGCGTGCCTCGCGCAAGATCCAGCGAGCCGCGTTGCCTGCGAGAGCGTGACGAAAACCGGCTTGGTGCTCCTCGCCGGCGAGATCACGACGAAGGCTGTCCTCGACTACCCGAAGATCGTTCGCGACGCAGTTCGCGAGATCGGGTTCACCAGCTCCGACATGGGCTTCGACGCCGACAGCTGCGCCGTCATGGTCGCGGTTGCTCAGCAGTCTCCCGACATCGCGCAGGGCGTCGATCGCGGCGACCCGGCCAAGCAGGGCGCAGGCGATCAGGGCCTGATGTTCGGCTACGCGTGCGACGAGACCAAGGAGCTGATGCCGATGCCGATCCAGACGGCGCACCAGCTCGCGGCGAAGCTCGCCGAGGTCCGCAAGAAGCAGACGAAGGGCGTCAACTGGCTCCGTCCCGACGGCAAGACCCAGGTCTCCGTGCGCTACGAAGACGGCAAGATCACCGGCATCGAGGCCGTCGTCGTCTCGACCCAGCACAACGAAGAGGTCAAGCAGAAGACGATCGAGGAAGCGATCCGCGAGCTCGTCATCAAGCCGGTCCTCCCGGCCAAGCTGCTGACCAACAAGACCAAGATCCACATCAACCCGACCGGCCGCTTCGTCATCGGTGGCCCGCACGGCGATGCCGGCCTCACCGGCCGCAAGATCATCGTCGACACCTACGGCGGCTACGCCCGCCACGGCGGCGGCGCGTTCTCGGGCAAGGACCCGTCGAAGGTCGACCGCTCGGCCGCGTACTACGCGCGCTACATCGCGAAGCACGTCGTCGCGGCCGGCCTCGCGAAGCGCTGCGAGGTCCAGTTCGCATACGCGATCGGCGTCGCCGAGCCCGTCTCGATGCTCGTCGACACGTTCGGCACCGGCATCGTCTCCGACGAGAAGCTGACCAAGGCCGTGCTCGCCACGTTCGACGCGCGCCCGGGCATGCTGATCAAGGAGCTCGACCTCCGCCGCCCGATCTTCAAGAAGACCGCCGCCTACGGCCACTTCGGCCGCGAGGAAGCGGAGTTCACGTGGGAGAAGACGCCGCTCGTCGAGAAGCTGCGCGACCACGCGAAGGGCGGCAACGGCGTCGCCGTCACGAACGGCAATGGCCACGGCAAGGCCGCGTCGAAGAAGGTCGCCGCGAAGACGAAGGCCGGCGCGGTCGCCCGCGCGTAGGACGCACTCGCTCGCCAGATATTCACGGGCTCCGATCGCACGCGCGGTTGGGGCCCGCGGAGTTTTCGGGGTCGACGATCGCGACATCGCCGTCGCGAACCTGCAGCCGCGCGCGTTCGTGCGTTGCATAAGCCTGCGAAGCGGGCGGCGCGTGCGTGGCGCGGCGGCTGCTGAATGCGCCGGCATGCCGATCGTGCTCGGACTGCTGGGACCGTACATCTCGTGGTCGCTGACCGGATGGTTTCCGACCGACAAGCTCGCGAGCCACTTCACCCACATGGAGAACGGCGCGCAGTTCGCGCTGATCCTCGGGGCGCGCGTGACCGATCACCTCGCGATCGAGGCGTTCACCGCGCCGCCGCTCGCGCACGACCAGCCGTCGATCGACGTCGAGGGCGTCGACGCGAAGATCATGTGGCCGATCGGGAGGTACGTCACACCGTATGCGCGGCTGCGCATCGCGCGGATGACCGTCGACCTCGATACGCTCTATCACCGCACCGCCCCGCTGTCGGGGATGGGTGGCGGCGAGGGCATCGGGCTGCAGGTGCAGTTTCCCGGGCGGATGTTCGGCTTGATCGTCCCCGCGTGGTTTGCCGCGCCGTTCGGGTTCAAGGGCGTCGGCGGCATCTGGACCGAGGTGACGCACGAGGCATACGACCTCGCCGCCGGCGGGTCACATGGCGCGCCCGAACATTTCTGGCGCTACGCGTATGGCGTCGCGTGGGGCGCCGCATTCTAGGTGGCAAGGCGTGGCATCGGGCACGGCGCGGCGCGGGCGGCCGTCGTATCGTCGGGCCGTGCGCATGGTCCTCGCAGTGATCGCTCTCGCCTTCGCAGGCGCGCGCGCGCAGGGCGAGCCGGTCCACGCGCAGCGCGTGATCCATCGTGCGATCGAGACGCGCACGATCGGCGGCTGGCGCGCGAGCATCGATCCGCGCACCGGCACGGCCGTCGCGATGTGGGGCGCGCATGTCGATGCGCCCGGCGCGATCGCAGACGCGCGCGTGGCGGAGCGGGCGGCGCTCGCGTTCGTCGCATCGCATCGCGAGGTCGGCGCCGGCGGGACGTTCGTCGTCGCGCGCGACAGCGTGACCGATGGGTTGCGCACGGTCGTGCTGCAGCAGACGAGCGGCGGACGGCCTGTGATCGGGGCGCAGGTGCTGTGCGTGTTCGGCCGCGACCGGATGTTCGCGGTCCAGTCGCACGCGCTGCCCGGCGTTGCCGCACCCGCGGGCGGGTCGGCCGTGTTGCCGCTCGACGACGCCGGCACGATCGCGTTTCACGCGGTCAGCGTCGCGACCGACGATCACTTCGACGTGTATCGCGCGCTCGACGGGCGCGAGCTGCTGCGCGTCGACCAGCGGCTGTACAACACGGGCACGTTGAGGTTCGACGTCGGCGAGCGCTACGCGAGCGGTGTGCGTGTGGCGGCGCCCGCACCGCGCGTCGACATCACGGTGAACGGCACGGCGACGGCGACCGGCAGCGATGGCACGTTCTCGTGGGCGAGCGGCACGGCGACGGTCGTGCCGAGCGTGCGCGGCGCGGTCGTCGATGTCGTCGATGCGAGTGGCAGCGGCGCGCCGGTGGCGTCGCTGAACGTCACGAACGGCAGCAGCGCGACGTGGAGCGCGGCGACCGACGAGGTCGGCGATGCGCAGCTGTCGACGTACATCTACGGCAACATCGTCAAGGCGCGCGATCGGCTGATCAACCCGGCGG
The DNA here is from genome assembly GCA_019237945.1 of Deltaproteobacteria bacterium. Taxonomy (GTDB): domain Bacteria; phylum Myxococcota_A; class Polyangia; order Haliangiales; family Haliangiaceae; genus JABFXX01. Next base: position 5,799 of record JAFAOG010000046.1, read on the forward strand.
TCGCGACGTGGCTCGACGCGCGGATGACGTTCTCGGTCAACGAGGCGAGCTCGTGCAACGCGTACGCGACCGCGACCGACGTGCACTTCTTCCGCGCGAGCGCCGACTGCCAGAACACCGGACGGATCGCCGACATCGTGTTCCACGAGTTCGGCCATTCGTTTCACTACAACTCGTTCCTCGGCACGGGCGGTCCTGCGGGCGACCTGTCGGAGGGCCTCGCCGACTTCAACGCGGCGAACATCACCGAGGATCCGGGCGTCGGGCGCGGCTTCTTCTACACCGACGCGCCGAACCGCGACATCGATCCGCCGGGACGCGAGTACGTGTACCCGCGCGACGTGGTCGTCGTCGATCCACACCAGACGGGCCTGATCATCGCCGGGGCGCTGTGGGATCTGCGCGCCGGGCTCGTGCGCGACCTCGGGCATGCGGCGGGCGTCGCGGCCGCGGAGAACGTGTTCAAGGGCGTGCTGCAGCGCGCGGCTGACATCCCGTCGACGTACATGGCGGCGCTCGTCGCCGATGATGACAACGCGGATCTGTCGGACGGCACGCCCCACTACTGCGCGATCGAGCGCGCGTTCGGGCGCCACGGGCTCGCGCCGGGGTTCATGGACACCGACGTCGCGACGCCCGTCGTCGACGGCCTCAACATCTCGGTCGCGGTGACGCCGCCCGCGTCGAGCGATTGCCCGCCATCGACGATCACCGCGATCCACGTGACGTGGCACGCAGGCGACGGCGTGCCGTCGACGTTCGACCTCGCGCTCGGCGATGCGTGGACCGGCTCGTTCCCGCAGATGCCGCCGGGCACGGTCGTGGGCTACACCGTCGAGGCCGTGCGCGACGACGGCACGAGCATCGTGTTCCCGCAGAACCCCGCGGATCCCGAGTACCAGCTGTTCGTCGGGCCCGCGATCGCGATCTGGTGCGACCCGATGGACAAGGATCCGATGTGGAACCAGACCGGCAACTACGGCATCGAGTGGAACTGGGGCCAGCCGACCGGCGGCGGCGGCGATCCGCACGCGGCGCACACCGGGCTCAACGTCGTCGGCACGCAGGTCGGCGGCAACGGGCTCTACGACGGCGCGACGTCGACGTGGATCGAGACGCCATCGCTCGACGTCTCGGCGTACGCGCAGGTCCACCTGCAGTACTGGCGCTGGTTGACCGTCGAGGATCGCGCGTACGACGCCGCCGGCATCTCGGTCAACGGCCAGGTCGCGTGGCAAAACCTGATGACGCCGCAGAAGACGATCAATCACATCGATCGCGAGTGGCGCTTCCAGGACGTCGACCTCACGCCGTACATCAGCGACGGCACGGCGCAGGTGCGATGGACGCTCGACACCGACTCGAGCAATCAGTTCGGCGGCTGGAACCTCGACGACGTGTGCATCGTCGCGCTGATCAAGTACCCGCTGTGCGGCGACGGCATCGTCGATCCGGGCGAGCAGTGCGACGACGGCAACACGACCAGCGGCGACGGCTGCAGCAAGAGCTGCATCGACGAGCCGGAGGCCGGCGGCGGCGGGTGCAGCGCGGGCGGGTCTAGTGGCTGGCTCGTGTGCTTCGCAGCTCTTGCTCGAGCACGTGGCCGTCGCGGTCGGTCTCGGCGCGAATGCCGTAGTACGTGTGCGGTCCGCGCGGATCGGCATCGATCGTGAGCTTCAGATCGAACGGCGCGGGGCCGTCGACGCTCTCGATCCGGTAGTGACTCTTCACCTTGTCGTGCGTCTCGAGCAGGTTGAAGCGGATCTCCTCGTTCGTCGCCTCGAACTGGAACAGCTCGAACGTGCCCTTGAAGATCGTGCGGTCCTGGTAGACGCCGCCGCCCATCGACGGCACGAAGCGATAGACGTGCAGCTTGTCGCGCTCGGTCTCGGGCATCCGGTCGATCCAGTTGCGATCGATCAGCACCTGGCGAGCTTCATCGCCGGTGATCTGCTTCGAAGGCGTATGCGACGAGCACGCGGTCGCCGCGACGAGAACGAATGCGATGGAGCGCATGCTCCAAGGCTAGCTCACGCAGCGAGGATGCGCAGGGCACCGGCGGCGCCGCGAGCGATCTGCTTCTTGCGCTGCTCGGAGCTGCCTCCGACCGCGCAGACGAGCAGCTCGGAGCCGTCGATCGCGACCTTCGTCATCTGGACGTCCCAGCGCGCGCCCTGGCCGAGCAGCGTGCCGTCGAACGACCGGATCTTCGGGCCGACGAGCACCATCCGGGCGGCGACCTCGTCGCACGCGTAGACATCGCCGGCGGCGGCGAGCGGGAGGCCATCGCTATCGGCGACGACCATCGCCTGGATCTTGCCTTCCTTGCAGCAATCGTCGAGCTGGTAGGTCAACGCGAGGGTGACCGTGTCGGCGCGGCGGCGCCTGCGTTCGTTCTTCCGCATGGTGCAATCGTCGAGCAGGACGGGCGCGGGGGCAAAAAACCGGCATACTGCCGGCCGATGCGCCTGGCCCTCGTCGCGCTCCTCGCCACCGCCTGCGCCCACGGCTCCTCCATGCCCAACCAGACCTGGCCCGCCCTCAACGCCCAGCTGCTCACCGATTCCGTCGAGACGTTCAACTGGCGGCTCGGGCTGCCGACGGTGCTCGCGATCACGCTCGATGGGTCGGTGATCTACCGGCGTACGCCGCCGCGCAGCTTTGTCGCGAGCATCTACCAGCTCGATACGCGGACCGGCAAGGAGACGATGCTCCTGTCGGGCGACGACGACACGAACCTGTCGGATGCGGAGAAGGCCCGCCGCGAGCGGTCGCGCACCGTGCAGCGCGGCATTGTCGACCTCGACCTCTCGCGCGACGGCGCGTGGATGTTCTACTCGCGCGGCAACCAGCTCGTGTTCGCGGATCGCACGAGCCCCAAGCGCGCGGTCGAGCGCACGATCGACGGCGAGGTCTACGACCCGCACCTGTCTCCCGACGGCAAGCTCGTCGGCTACGTGCAGGACGGCGATCTGTTCGTCGTCGGGATGGAGGGCCCACCGCGCCGGCTGACGAAGCACCCCGAGGGCATCGAGTACGGCGTCGCGGACTTCGCGGCGATGGAGGAGCTCGACCGGCGGCGCGGCTGGTGGTGGTCGCCCGACAGCAAGCAGATCCTGTTCCAGCGCAACGACAACCGCTCGATCGACACGGTCTACGTCAGCGACGTGCGGCACCCCGAGAAGAAGCCGGTGCCGTTCAAGTATCCGCGCGCCGGTACGAACAACGCGAAGGTCGACCTCGGCCTGGTGTCGGTCGATGGCGGTGAGCCGACGTGGATCACGTGGGACACCGAGAAGTACCCGTACCTGGCGCGCTGCTCGTGGTCCGCGGCCGGCCCGGCGACGATCGTCGTGCTCACGCGCGAGCAGCAGGACGTCGTCGCGTACGCGCTCAAGGGCACGCAGCTCGAGAAGCTCGTCGAGGAGCACGACGATGCGTGGGTCAACGTCCCGCGCCCCGAGTCGACGCTGTACGCCGCCGGCACGCCGCTGTGGATCGGCGACAAGTTCCTGTGGACGACCGAGCGCACCGGCGACTGGACGCTCGAGCTGCGCGACGCCGCCGGCACCGCGAGGCCGCTCGCGATCCCCGGCCTGCGCACGCTCGTCGGCGCCGATGACCACGCCGCGTACGTGACGGCGTCGACGGATCCGCTGCGCCAGGACGTCTACCGCGTGCCGCTCGACGGCAAGCCCGCAACGCGGATCACGCCCGGCGATGGCGGGTACACGGCCGATGTGGCCAGCGGGGTCGTCGTCGTGTCGGGCGCGCTCGCCAAGGGCGGCCGCGTGACGTTCGCGATCCGCGACGACAAGGAGCATGACCTGCCCGCCGTGGCCGAGCATCCGTCGCTCGTGCCGACGACGGTGATCGAGAAGATCGAGATCGATGGCCGCACGCACTACGCGACGATCACGCGCCCGCGCGATTTCGACGCGAAGAAGAAGTATCCGGTCCTGCTCAAGGTCTACGGCGGTCCGCACGCACGCACGGTCGAAGATGCGCGCGACGGCTACGTGATGGATCAGTTTTACGCCGACGCCGGCTTCGTCGTCGTGCGCAGCGACAACCGCGGCACCCCGGATCGCGGCCGCGCGTGGGAGCGCGCGATCCTCAAGGATCTGATCACCGTGCCGCTGCGCGACCAGGTCGACGTGCTGCAGGCGATGGGCAAGCGCCATCCCGAGATGGACATGAAGCGCGTCGGCGTCACCGGCTGGTCGTTCGGCGGCTACTTCTCGGCGATGGCCGTGCTGCTGCGGCCCGACGTGTTCGCGGCCGGCGTCGCGGGCGCCCCCGTCACCGACTGGCAGCTCTACGACACCGCGTACACCGAGCGCTACATGCGCGAGCCCGTCCACAACCCCGAAGGCTACAAGTCGACGAGCGCGCTCACGCACGCATCGAAGCTGTCGCGGCCGCTGCTGATCATCCACGGCATCACCGACGACAACGTCCACTTCGCGCACTCGCTCTCGCTGATCGAGGCGCTCTACGTCGCCGGCAAGTTCGCGAACGTGATCACGCTGTCGGCGACGCACATGGTGCCCGACCCCAAGCTCAACCTCGCGCGCGAGCAGGTGCAGATCGACTTCTTCCGCCAGCACCTCGGCCCGCCGCCGTGATCCTGCATCGCGACGCGCGCTGCGTCGCCGTCGACAAGCCGAGCGGCGTGGCCACCCACCGCGGCTGGGCCGACGACGACGACGCCCTGCTCCAGCGCGTGCGCGACGCCGTCAACTGCTACGTCTATCCGATCCATCGCCTCGACCGCGGCGCGTCGGGCATCGTGCTATTCGCGCTCGACAAGGAGGCCGCGCGCGCGTTCTCCGATGCGTGGAGCGAGGCCGACAAGCGCTACCTCGCGGTGACGCGCGGCCACCCGCCCGAGCACGCGATGATCGATCACGCGATCGACGGTGCCCCCTCGCGCACCGAGATCTGGCGCCAGCGCACGTTCGGCCGCTACGCCGTTGTCGAGGCGCGCCCCCACACCGGCCGGCTCCACCAGATCCGCCGCCACTTGAAACACATCTCGTGTCCGCTGATCGGCGACGTCCGCTACGGCAAGGGCGAGCACAACCGGCTGTGGCGCGAGCGCTTCGCGCTGCACCGCCTCGCGCTGCACTGCACGTCGCTTCGCGTGCCGCACTGCGAGGGCGGCGAGCTTGCCGTGACGTGCCCGCTTGCGCCGGATCTCGCAGCGGCGATCGAGCGAGCGGCTATGGAACTGCTTGAACGATGATGCTTCGGTTCGTAAACGTCGCGTTGCCGCCGCCGTTGACGCGGTACTCGATCGCGAACGTGTGACTACCGGGCGTGACGGTCACGAAGTACGTCGCGCTCGACTGCAGCGGGTTCGTATCGGCGTTGAGCGACTGCGCGTCGGTTGCGGCGGCACTGTCGATCGAGAGCCCCATGAACGCGCCATTGCCGTTCGTCGGCTGGATCGCGCCGGTGATCGTCACGAGCGCGTGACCGCTGGCGACGTTCGCGGAGACGCTCGGCCCCGCGTTGCCGTAGCTCTGGCTGTTCGTCTGCTGGCCGCCCGCGGTCGACGCCGAGAACACCGTCGAGCCCCCGCACGTCACCGTGCCGTCTTGTGCGATCGCGCTGATCGCCTGGCCGACCGCGCACGTGCCGGTCACGCGGCGCTGCACGTTGGCCGTGTTGACGTCCCACGCCTTCGTGCCCGCGTTGAACTGGATGCCGAAGCCGGCCGAGTAGCACGTCGCCGTGCCCGACGAGTCCGCGCTGGAGAGCAGCGAGCCTGCTGTGCACGGCACGATCGCGTGCTGCGTTGTCGTGAAGTCGACGACGAACTGGTTCGTCGTGAACGCCAGGCCGGTGCCGGCAGTCAAGCACGTCACCGCGCCCGTCGCCGTGATCGTCTCGATCGCGCCAGAGGCGCAGACGCCGGAGACGCGCGCCTGCGTCAGCGTGGTGTCGACGGAGAACGTCGACCCGGTGAGCGTCAGGCCCGCGCCCGCGAGGTACGTCGGGACGGCCTGGCACATGACCGAGCCCGCGGCGTCGATCGACGCGATCGCCGAGCCCGACGAGCACGCGTTCGAGACGCGCGCCTGATAGAAGCTCGCGGGATGCGTGCCGAGCGTGTCGCTGTCGACCGCGTGCGAGGCCTCCCCGGATCGGATCGCGTACGGCGTGCTCTCGATGACGATGCGCGGCGTCGTGATCTGCGCGTCGATCGTGACCTCGAGGTACTTCTTGTTGCCGCTGAACACATTGGCGTCGAGCGGGGTCACGCTGCCGAGGTCGAGGTAGAGGACGCCGTCGCTCGGGATCGTCACGCCGCTGCGCGACTCGGTCCACACGGGGTTGCCGCCGGTCGACGCGTCGAACAGCGAGAGCACGAGGTCGTGCGCGCCCGTGATCGGCGTGCCGTTGTCGGCGAGGCGCGCGACGAACGAGATCGTCGGCGGCGTGCCGGCGGCGTGCGCCGACGTTGCGAGCAACAGCGCGAGCAAGAGAGCTTTCTTCATGGCTGCACCACCTGGGCACCGGTGATCGTGATCGTTCCGACGCTCGACTTGCGCACGAGCACCGCGTGACCGACCTCGATGTCGATCGTCTTCGTTCCCGCCGTCACGCGGCCTGCGCCCGCGACGATCTCCATCTGCTGGCGACCCGTCGCGATCGCGGCATCGCTGCCGCCGCCGCCCGAGTCGCGCGCATCCGTCGGCGCACCGCGCGCCGAGAAGCTACAGCCCGTCCACAAGACGAGCGCGATCGCGATCCTCATGCGACCAGCGTATCACCGAGATCGCGCACGCTCTCGTCGAGAACTGCATAGATGATGGCGGCGATCACGGTCGCGATCGCGTCCTGCTCGCGCGGCGTCAGGGCGACCGGAAGCTCTTCGATCTGGTCGCGCAGCGAGCGCACCATCGCGCGGTCACACCGCCCCGAGCGCACATCGCCAAGCGCGCGAGACAGGGCGCGGTGATCGAGACGTAGATCACCGAGGCGGGTCTTGCCGCCGAGCACCCGACACGCGAGCTCGAGGCCGGCCGCGAACGCGTCACCGTCGGGTGTCGCCAGCTCCGCTTCGAGCATGCGGATTACCGAAGGTTGGCGGATGGCAAGCCAGCTGGCGTCGTCGGTATCCATCGCCCCCACCCTATGTAGGCAGGATCCGTCGCGCCAGTTTTCGGCGTATGGTCGCGCAATGACGCGTCCCGCTTACCTTGTCGACGGAATCCGGTCGCCGTTTGGCCGTTACGGCGGGGGGCTGGCGGGCGTGCGAGCGGACGACCTGCTCGCGGCCGTGATCGCGGCGCTGGTGGCGAAGACGAAGATCCCGGCGGACCGGATCGATGACGTGATCGCGGGGTGCGCGAACCAGGCGGGCGAGGACAACCGCAACGTCGCGCGGATGTCGGCGCTGCTCGCCGGGCTTCCGGTCGGCATTCCCGGCGTCACCGTCAACCGGCTGTGCGGCTCGGGCATGCAAGCGGTCGCCGATGCGGCGCGCCTGGTGATGACCGGCGAGGCCGATCTCGTGATCGCAGGTGGTGTCGAGCAGATGACGCGCGCGCCCTACGTGATGGGAAAGCCGACCGAGGCGTTCCAGCGCGGCGCCCCGACGGTGTTCGACACGACGCTCGGCTGGCGGTTCGTCAATCCGAAGATGGAAGCGGCGCATGGCGTCCTCGCGATGGGCGAGACCGCGGAGCGCGTCGCCGAGAAGTGCGGCGTGTCGCGCGAGGCGCAGGACAAGTTCTCGATCGTGTCGCAGCAGCGCGCGGGCAAGGCGCTCGCGAGCGGACGCATGGCGCTCGAGACGACGCCGATCGTCACCGGCACCGACAAGAAGACCGGCGCGAAGATCGAGGTCACGACTGACGAGCACCCGCGGCCGGAGACGACGCTCGAGCAATTAGCAAAACTCCGTCCCGCTTTTGCGAAAAATGGGACCGTCACGGCCGGCAACGCCTCCGGCCTCAACGACGGCGCCGCGGCGCTGCTCGTGGCGAGCGAATCGGCCTGCAAGGAGCTGAATCTCGTACCGAAAGCGCGCTACGTCGCCGGCGCGGCGGCGGGAGTCGAGCCGAGCTACATGGGCCTGGGGCCGGTTCCGGCGAGCAAGAAGGTGCTGGCCAAGGCGGGGCTGACGCCGCAACGTATCGATCTTGCTGAGCTCAACGAGGCTTTTGCCGCGCAGGCGATTCCCTGCATCGACCAGATCGGCCTCGACCCGGAGCGGGTCAACGTCAACGGCGGCGCGATCGCGTGGGGACACCCGCTCGGAGCCTCCGGTGCGCGCCTGCTCCTGACGCTCATGATCGAGCTCCAGCAACGGTCGAACCAGTACGGTCTCGCGTCGATGTGCATCGGCGTCGGCCAGGGGATCGCCGTCGTGCTCGAACGAACCTAACGATTCCCTTAGCCACCGAGATCATGCGAGAACCGAAAGACCGCTCTGGGGTGACGTGACGGTGCAGGACCAAGTCCAGAAGTCCTTGAAGCTTGTCGGCCGGGTCCTCGGCGACAAGTTCAAGCTGACTGCCTGCATCGGCATCGGTGGCTCCGGTGCCGTCTACAAGGCGGACCAGATCGCGCTCGGCCGCACCGTCGCGGTCAAGATCCTCAACGAGGAGCTGTGCGCGGACCCCCGCATGATCACGCGGTTCCGCGGCGAGGCGATGAGTGCATCTCGCCTCAACCATCCCAACTGCGTCTCGATCATCGACTACGGCCAGTCGCCCGACGGCCTGCTCTATCTCGCGATGGAGTACGTCAAGGGTCCCACCCTGACCCAGCTGCTCACGAACGAGAGCCCGCTCGCGATCGATCGCGTGATCGACATCGTCACCCAGTCGCTCGCCGGGATCGAAGAAGCGCACCTCGCGGGCGTCGTCCACGCCGATCTCAAGAGCGACAACATCATCCTCGACCAGCGGCGCGCGAGCGTCGACATGGTCAAGATCGTCGACTTCGGCATCGCGCGCCTCGTCACCGGCGTGCGCGAGACCAGCGAGGACCGCTCGATCAGCGGCACGCCCGAGTACATGGCGCCCGAGGTGATCAGCGGCGCGCCGCCGTCGTTCGCGAGCGACATCTACGCGGTCGGCATCATCCTCTACGAGCTGCTCGCCGAGCGCACGCCGTTCTTCGCGTCGTCGACGACGGAGATCCTGACGAATCACTTGAAGGCGTCGTTGCCGCTGCTGACGCCGCGCCGCGAAGGCGTACCGAAAGAGCTCGACGCGGTGATCGCGAAGGCGCTCGCGAAGCACCCGACGGATCGCTTCACGTCCGCGAACGAGATGCGCGACGCGCTGATGGCGATCCGCGTCAAGATGCGCGGCATCCCGACGACCGACAAGTGCGCGAGCTGCGGCGCGTCTTGTCAGCCGAACTTCAAGTTCTGCCCCGAGTGCGGCGCGCCGCGCGTGCGCGTCAGCAAGACGTTCGAGATCCCGACGATGCAGGCCTCGCTCGACGAGGTGCTGCCGCTGCCGTTCACCGGCCGCAAGAACGAGCTGCAGACGCTGCTCACGCACATGCGCCGCGCGCCGGGCACCGAGGTCGGCCTGCTCGCGATCGGCCAGGAGGGCGCGGGCCGCACGACGCTGCTCCGCCACGCCTACGACGCGCTGACGACCGAGGGACGCGTGATCTACCAGGTCGGCCCCGATCCGAGTGGGCTCGCGGCGCCGTTCTACCCGATCCGCTCGCTGCTCGCGGCGGTGCTGCAGCTGCCGCCGGTGTCGTCGGAGATCGACCTGCGCGACGCCGTGCTCGGCATCGGCCTCAACGAGCGCGACGTCCCCGGCATCGCTCAGCTGTTCGGCTATCCGACGACGCTGCTCGAGCTCGAGCCGCCCGTGCGCCGACGCGAGATGGTGTGGTCGGCGCTGCGCGCGCTCGAGCGGGCGGCGGCGGGTGGCGGCGTGACGCTGGTGTGCGAGGACGTCGATCGCTTCGACCATCCGAGCCTCGAGATCCTGCGCCGCGCGACCGAGGCGAACGAGCTGCAGCTGCCGCCGATCGTGCTCACCGCGACCACGTCGTTCGGCGCGCAGTGGCCGGGCGCCGTGCAGCGGCTCGACGTCGGCGCGCTCGACTCCAAGGACCTCGAGACGATCGTCGCGCACCTCGCGAAGAGCGGTGTCCGCGGGCTGCCGCCGGTGCAGCAGCTGTTCGAGACCACCCGCGCGTATCCGGGACACGTCGAGCACGTCGTGCGCTACCTGCTCGAGGGCGGCAAGGCCGAGGACACGAAGGTCTCGCTGCCGGACTTGATCGCGGCTCGCCTCTCGCTGCTCGCGCAATCGACGCGCGACGTGCTGCAGGCCGCCGCCGTGCTCGGCATCGAGCCGCAACTCGATCTGCTGCGGTCGATGCTGCCGAGCGAGCAGCTCGAGCCCGCGCTTGCCGATGCCGAAATTCACGGCCTGCTCGGGCGCGACCCGTCGGGCGAGCTGTTGTTCGCGAGCCGGCTCGTCCGCGAGATCGTCTACGACGCGACGCCGGCCGACGTGCGCCGTTCGCTGCACGCGACCGCGGCGGCCGCCGTCGAGGCGATGTCGCACGATCTCGGTCTGCTCGGTCATCACCACGACCTCGCCGGTCACGCGCGCGATGCGATCGAGCTCTTGCGCACCGCCGGCGATCACGCGGCCGAGCAGCTCGACGACGTCGGCGCCGGCGAGTTCTTCTATCGCGCGCTCGTCGCGGTTCGCCAGGCCGTGCAGTCGGGTGAGATCGAGGACGGCGCGGATCAGCAGTTCGTCGAGCTCAGCGTGCGACTCGCCGACGTCCTGCGCACCCGCGGCGAGACGGCGCTCGCGCGCGGCATCCTCGCCGAGGCCCGCGACTGGTCGAGCCGACCGCTGCTCGTCGCGATGATCGATCGGGCGAGCGCCGCGATCGCGCTGAGCGAGGGCGATGTCGACGGCGCGGTCACGGCGCTTCGCCGCGGCGTCGGTCGTGCGATCGGCTCGGGCGACATGAACCTCGTCTGCGAGCTGTATCTCGACCTCTCGCAGGCGCTGCTGCGCTCGGGCGACGGCGACACCGCGAATCGCGAGCTGGTCGAGTGCGTCGATCTGGCGACGCTCGGCGAAGGCTTCACGGCGACCGACGGCCCGCAGGCGTTCTGGCGCGTGCTGCGGGCGCAGTCGCAGATGGTCGATGCGGCCGGCGATTCGTATCGCGCGCTGCGGCTCGCGGAGGCGGCGCTGTTCCATGCGCAGCGCGTGCGGTCGCGGCTCGGGGCGGCGCGCGTCCAGCAGCTGCTCGCCACGCTGTGCGACAAGGCCGGCCTCGGCAACAAGGCCGAGCGCTACCGCCAGGCCGCGATCAACGAGATGCGCAGCCTCGGTGATCGGCGGGCGACCGCGGAGCTGCTGCTCACGGATACCCCCCAGCGCGGGGTCGTCGTGGCCCCCGGTCGCATCCAGGATGCGATGGCACTCACCAAAGAAATTGGCTGGGCCGAGGGCCATGAGCGCGCGAAACGAAAGAGCAACCCGCCTCCGACGCCCGCTGACGTCGACAAATCGTAAGTCCCGCGCCCCACATCTGCGCCGGGCGGGATACTCTTCGACCGTGGGCAGTATCCTCGTCGTGCAGTCCGATCCTGATACGCGCGATTCCCTCGGGCGGGCGTTGCGGAGTGCGGGGCACGAGGTGATCACGGCGTTTGTCGTACGTGAGGCGCTCTTACGGCTGCGCGAGGGCGGCATCGATGCCGTGCTGATCGATGCGTACGATCCGCGCGTCGGCGTTCCCGAGCTCGCGCGACAGATGGAGTCGCTGCCCGACACCCCGCCGCTGGTGCTGATCTCCGGTTCTCCTCACGCACCCGAGATCTCGGCGCGCGTCGGAGCCGCCGCGTTCATCCCGAAGCCGTACGAGGCCTCGGAGATCACGACGGCAATTGACCGCGTCGCCAACGCCACGCGCCCGGTCAAGCTGATCGATGAAGACGAGCTGGGCGACGAAGACGAAGAACCGACCAGCCCGGCTCGCTTCAGCTCGTGACATAGTGCGCGGGTGGACGAGGAGCCCCGCAGCCTGCGCATCGAGATCGCGCCGCGCACCCTCCTCGCGATCGTGGCCGTCGTCGCGGGCTGCTACCTGTTCTGGCAGCTGACGAACGTCGTCCTCGTCATCATCGTCGCGCTCGTGCTCGTCGGCACGTTCGATCCGCTCGTCGGCTGGCTCGAGCATCGCGGCTGGGGGCGCGGCCGCGCGCTCGCGCTGATCTTCCTGCTCGCCGCGCTCGTGCTCGCCGCCGTGATCATCGCGTCGGTCCCGCCGCTGCTCGCGCAGCTCCAGCACATCATCGAGGACGCGCCCAACGAGCGCCGCAAGCTCGTCGCGTTCCTCAACCAGTACCGGTGGGCCGCCCCGTTCGTGAAGACGATCCGCGCCGTGCCGCTCGATGACCTGGTCGTCAAGGCGGGCAACTCGCTGATCGGATACTCGTCCGCGATCCTCGAGATCATCGGCTACGCGGTCACCACGCTGTTCCTCGCGCTCTACCTGCTCGCCGACCCCGGCCGCGCCAAGTCGCTCGTCTACGCGCTCGTCCCGCGCAACTATCACGTCAAGCTCGCGCGGATCCTGATCGAGCTCAAGACGATCGTCGGCGGCTACATGCGCGGCCAGCTGATTACCTCGGTCGCGATCACGGTCTTCACGTTCGGCCTGCTGACGATCCTGCGCGTCGAGGACGCCCTCGCGCTCGCGCTGTTCGCCGGCCTCACCGACGTGATCCCGTTCATCGGTGGCTACGTCGCGTCCGCGCCAGCGATCATCGCGGTCGCTCCGCAGGGCACGGCCACGATGCTGATCGTCGCGGCGCTGATGTTCCTCTACCAGGAGTTCGAGTCGCGCATCCTCGTGCCGCGCGTCTACGGCCGCACGCTCCGCATGTCGCCGGCGATCGTCCTGCTCGCCCTGCTCGTCGGCGGCACGCTGCTCGGCATCCTCGGCGCCCTGCTCGCGCTTCCGATCGCCGCGGGCCTCAAGATGGTCGTCAGCGAACTGCGCGTCGAGCTGCCGGGCGAGGAGCACCTCGACGCCGAGGTCCGCGCGAGAGACGAGAAAGCCGAGCAAGTCTACGAGGAGCTCGCCGCGGGCGAACCGGTCGAGAAGGCCGCCGCGATCGCAGGCGAGCTCGCCGCGCGCATCAAGCAGTCCGAACAGCACGGCGGCCGCGTCTCCGCCGAGCTCGAAGCGATTCGCGAGGTGCGCGCCGAAGAAGAACCCGCCGTCGCGAACGACGCCGCGCACAAGCTCGAAAAGAAGCAGCGATGAGCGTGTGGAAGTACCTCGTCCTGCTCGCCGGCATCATCGGCCTGCTCGGCTTCTTCCTCCCGTTCATCGACGTCCACACGTCCAACGCACGCTTCGGCCGCCACCCGTCGGCGTTCGAGCTCGTGCGTCGCCTCGAAGGCCTCGACGCGATGACGCTCGACCTCACCAAGCTCGGCCTCGGCGACGCCCAGGCGCGCGAGATGGCGCAGCAAGCGCACGTCCAGCTCGAGCAAGCCCGCACCGCCGCGTCGGTGATCTACGCGCCGGCCGCGCTGCTCGCGATCCTCGGCGCGGTGTGCGGTGCGCGCCGCCGCATGGGCCGCCTCGCCGGTTTCCTGGCGCTCGTCCTCGGCGCCGTCAGCGCGAGCGTCTGGGCCATCTTCTACTACGTCGCGTCGCGCGACCCGCACCACGCGGCGACGATGGGCCTCGGTGCCAATCTGCTGCTGGCGTGCGGCGCGGCCGCCGCGGTCGCCGGCATCGGCGCGTTGATCCTTCCGGACCGCGGCGCATCCGATCTGCCGCCGCCGCGCAAACGCCGCTGATCGGACCCAGAGGGATCTAGCCGCCAAGCCCGCCTAGCTGAGAACCAGAAAGAATTACCGCCAAGAAGCCGAGGGGCAGAGAGCCAGCCAAGAGACGAGCTTCTGGATCGATTCCCTCTTCGAACGCTCGGCTACCTCGGCCTCTCCGCGTCTTGGCGGTAATTCTGGTCTCTTCCGAGCTTGGCGGTCTTGGCGGTCTTGGCGGCCAACAACTCTGAGGAACGCGCAGCGTCAGCGCTTCGCGATCGCGGCAACCCGGGCGTTCGTCATGCGGACGAGCTCCGCCGGCGTCAGCGCGAACACGGCGTGCGGATGGCCGGCGGCGGCCCACACGCGCGCGAACGCGAGCAGGCCTTCGTCGACGATGCAGTGGAGAGGTGACGCGTGGCCGAGCGGGGGCACGCCGCCGATCGCGTAGCCGGTCTGGCCGCGCACGAAGTCGGGGTCGGCGCGCTCGAGCGGTTCGCCGAGGATGGCGCCGGCGGCTTTCTCGTCGACGCGATTCGCGCCGCTCGCGAAGATCATCACACCGCGTCCGCTGGTACGCGCGCGGAAGACGAGTGACTTGACGATCTCGGCGACCTCGCAGCCGATCGCGGCGGCGGCTTCGGCGGCCGTGCGCGCCGAGTCGGGGAGCTCGATGACCTGGTTCGTGAAGCCGGCCGCCGCGAGCGCGTCCTGGACCTTCTGGGCACTCGGCTTGAGCATCAGGCGAGCAAGCGTACCGCGCCCGGCGGCATCGGCACGGAGATGCGTCCGTCGCGCAGCTCGAAGCGTTCGTTCGAGAGGACATCGCGCAGCGCGCGATCGGCGAGGAGGACGGCGGTCGCGGCGCGCTCCGCCGACGAGATCACGAAGATCGCGCGCGCGGCGCCGGCGGCGTCGGTGAAGACCGAGGTGCGGATGTCGTCGGGGCGTTCGACCTGCCAGGTGTCGGAGAGCTCGCCCGCGAGGCCGGCGAGGTCCTCCGCGAGGCCGGCGAGATCGTCGAGCGAGGCGGGCTTGAGCTTGCCCATGCGGCGGGGGAGCGGCTCGGGGAGCGGCTGGTCGTACTCGTCGCGGGTCGGCGAGGTCGGGCCGATCACGACGACGGCGCGCTTGTGCTCGGCGAGCGCACGCAAGCGAGTCCACAGGGCGCGGTCGATGCGATCGCCCGTCGGGGCGATGATCGCGCGGTAGCGTGCGAGCTCGTCTTCGGGTGCGGACTCGTCGACGATCGTGTACGGCACCTGCGCGAGCTCGAGCGCGCGGCAGACGGCGGTTTGCCAGCGGCGCGCGGTGATCGCGGCCGGGTCGCGCGACAGCTCGGCGGAGCCGGCGGGGCCGAGGCCGAGCACGTCGGCGAGGACGGGCGTCATCGGATCGAGCACGGAGGATGCGGCGCCGAAGCGGGCGTCGGCGCGCATGTCGACGACGGCGATCGGGGTCGCGCGGCGCAGCGACGGCCAGTCGACCTCGGCGAGCGCGGCGAGCAGCGGAGGAAGCCATTTCGCTTCGAGCTTGCCGTGCTGATCGATCGCGGCGCCGTAGTAGCGGTCGCGCTCGATCGCCATGAAGATGTTGAAGCCGCGGATGCCCGACGCGAGCAGCGTGAGGAGATGGTCGCGCTCGCGCGTCGGATCGTCGGTGTGATCGAGCGGCGGAAACCACGGAAAGAAGCCGACGCCGACCTCGAAGGCGATCGGCACGGGCGCGGCGTTGCCGGCGCAGGCGAGCGCGCGGCGGCGGAGATCGGGGAACAGATCGCGCGGCGTGTAGGCGTCGATGCCGACCGGGCCACCTAGCGCGTTCTGGATCCGGCGCAGGTCGTAGAGGCCGTGGTGGCCGGGCGGCAGATTGTGGAAGCGCGCAATGCCCGCGAAGCCGGCGTCGTCGAGCAGCTTCGCGAAATCGCCGAGCGCGCGCGCGATGTACGCGTCCTTGAACGTGACCCACTCGAGGCAGCGCTTGGCGTCGGCGGGATCCCAGGCGCGCGGCGGATCGCCGAGGCCGGAGAACTCGCGCCACCAGGTGAGCGCGTCGGGGTGATAGTCGAGATCGTACGCGCCGGTGCGGAAGAACATCTGCGCTTCGTTGTCGACGCCGACCGCGACGACCGGATCGCCGAGATACGGCACGACGACCTCGCCGACCGCCGCGTACCAGGCGCGCACGTGATCGCGGAACGTCGTCGACGCGTACGACGGGATCGGGAACGCACGCGGCGGCACGGGCAGCCAGGCCGGCGTGTCGCGCGACGTGCGGGCCTGGCAGGTTGGATCGGCGAGCACCCAGTCGGGGATGCCGAAGCTCGTCAGCTCCGCGTTGACGTGCGGGCCCGGGCGCAGCACGACGGCGAGACCGGAGGCCTTCGCGGCGTCGAGGAATGCGGCGAGATCATCGAGCTTCGGCGGCGCGGCGCGCTCCGGTTGATGCACGCGCCACGGCACGTAGGTCTCGACGAGCGCGAAGCCGGCCTCGTGCATCGCGCGCAGGCACAGCGGCCAGCGAGCACGCGGCACGCGCCAGTAGTGGAGCGCGCCGGCGTAGAACGGCAGGGAGCGCCTGCCGTCGGTTACGCCGCGCTCGTCGAACCAGGTGCGGCGACGTGCTTCCACGCGCGGTCCTCCAGGACGAAACGACTCGGACCGGTTGCCCAGGCCGGGCGATAGGCCATCGGCGCGCTGTCGCCGGTCGCGTCGCTGTACTGCGGATCCCAGGGGAGCAGCAGGCACGGACGCTCGCCGGGCATCAACCGCGGCATGATCGGATGCGGCTCGGTCGCGCGCGTGCGGCCGGCGGCGAGCACGGCGTCGAGCGTCGTGAGCTGCGCGAGCTCCCAGCACGTGCGCACCTGCGGCGGCGGCAGCATGAGATCGGCCGCGCGCGCGAGCGCCTCCTGCGGCGTCACCCAGATCTGATCGACGGTCTCCGTCTCGTCGAAACGCGGCTCCTGACCGGCCGGCATCTCGCACACGAAGAAGCGCGCGCTGAACCGCTTCTTCTCGACCGACGGCGTGATCCAGTGCGACCACGGGACGAGGCCATCGGTCCCCCACGTCAGCCCGGCATCGCGCAGCACATCCTTCGCCGGCACGCCGGAGAGCACGCGCTTGCGGAGCTTCTCCTGGTTCGGCGTCTCGAGCGTCTCGGCCTGCACGCCCGCATCGCGCGCGAGCAGCACACCGGCTTCTTCGAACAGCTCGCGCGCCGCGGCCGTCTTCGCGTCCTCGCCTTCCTCGGCGGCGCCGCCGGGAAACACGAACGCGCTCGCCATGAAGCTCGAGCCCTTGTGCCGGCGCACGAAGAACACCTCGTAGCCGGGCTCTACACGCCGCAGCAAGATGACCGAGGCGGCCTCGCGAATCACCGGATGTTCATATCACGCGTAGCTCGCCGCGGACCGGCTCGTCGCGCAAACCGAGACGCTCCTCGACGGTGCGCTCGACGAAGCGCGCGACCTTGCCGTCCGGAGTCTCGAGCAGCAGGCGATCGGGCAAGCCGCGACGGCGCGCGAACACGCCGAACCACGTGAGGAAGCGCCACGCGGGAGGCTGGCGCTCGACGACGAACAGCTGATCGATGCCGCCCAGCGCGAAGCACCCGCGGTGATCACAGACCTCGACGCGCTCGTCATCGACCTCGATCGTGACCTCGCACGGGAGCATGCCGCGCGGCTCGATCGAGACGATCAGCCGCACGATCGATCGCCCCACGACGCCCCGATAGGGAGATCGCAGCGCGATCGTCTCGACGCGGACTGCCATCCCCCCAGTGTAGCGCAGGGATCCGTCAGGGAACGACGACGAACTCGCGCTTCATCAGGCTGATGATGTTCTGCGCTGCGTCGAGGTCGGTGCCCGGAAAGTTATCGAGGACTTTCTGGAGCTGACCGTGATCCAGGACAAGCTGGAACGTGTCGAGCTCGCTCGGCGTGAGCTCGCGGAGCTTGCCGGCGAGCGGCGTTGGCACCGCGAGAGGCGAGCCGAGCGGAGGGAGCTGCTTCTGCAGGTTGTGAAACTCGTCGAGCTGGCGCACGCCCTCCATGAGCAGACCCTCGGTCGACTCCTGGATCTCGTTCATCACCTGCATCTCGCCGCCCGGCTCGAGCTCGAACGTGCCGGTCGCCCACGTCAGCATCCGGTAGATTGCCTTCTGCGGCGCCACGCTGAAGTCGTCGTTGATCGTCGCGAAGTAGATCTGGCCCTTGCGCAGGAAGATCTTGCCGATCGAGACGCCGTTGTTGATCGAGAGCACGCCCGACTTGCGGCTCGTCGACAGCAGCTGCAGCAGGTCGGGCAGCGGGATCTCTTCGATCACGCCCGACATCGGCCGGCCCTGCGTCGCCTGGCGCTGCTGCGCGCCGGCTTCGAGGCGGCGACGCGCTTCGGCCTCGGACTGGTTCGCGACCTGGCCCTCGACCGCGACGACCTTGATGATCGACGTGCCGACCAGGATGCGATCGCCCTCGTGGAGCAGGGCCTTGCCGGCGATCTTCTCGCCGTTGACGAACGTGCCGTTCGTCGAGCCCATGTCCTGGATGTAGACCTCGGCGTCCGTCGAGCTGATCTTCGCGTGACGACGCGACACCATGTCCTCGACGAGCACCATGTCCAGGTCAGAGGACCGACCGATGATGATTTCCCGATTCATGCGAAGCGGGAACTCACCACCCTGGTACTTGCCCGAGATGAAGCGCAGTGCGAAGCGGGGACGGTCGTTCATGGACGTCGCAGCGGCCAAGGACTCGAAAATTCTAGCGGCTATGTGCTGGATCGCGCAAGCAAATGGCCTGGCTCAATCGGTCTCCGGCGCTTCTTGCTCGACGATCTGGTCGTGATCAGGGGGCCGCAGGGTGTGGACGACCCGGCGGTAAACCTCCTCCGACACGACGAGACTGGAGTGCCCGAGCGGGACGGTCGTCGAGGTCGCGCCCGCGATCCGGGTCGTCGATAGCGGCACCACCCAGTCGCGCGCGGCCGCGATCGTGTGGACCTCGACTCCCGGCGGGATCGGCCCCTGCGCCAGCTCGTCGAGGAACCGGCTGCGCGGCAACAGCTGCCACGACGAGGTCGACCACAGCCCGAGCGTCGCCACGCCGGCGAGCGCCGCCCAGGTTCCGCGCACGGGGGTTCCCATCATGATCAGCTTGCGGACACGCGCGTGGCCGCCGAGTTTCTTCACGTAGTAGAGGCCGATCAGGCCGCCCATCGAGTGACCGATGATGTCGATCTTCTGCGACGGCGTCTGCGCCATGATCCGCTCGATCTTGCGGTGGATCAGGAACGCCGAGCGGCGGATGTCGCGGACGTTGAGCGTCCCGAGGTTGAACGACACGCACACGAAGCCATCCTGCACGAGGCGGCGCTCGAGCATGTACATCGAGCCGCGCGTGCCGAGGAAGCCGTGGATGATCAAGACCGGCGGCGACTCGGGCGTCATCTCGCCGAACGCATCGCGCCGGCGCAGCCGGTTGCCGCGCACGAGGTGGCGCAGGTACGACAGGCCGTCGGCGCCGCCGGCGACATCCTGCGCGATCGTGCTGCGCCGCCCTAGCCAGCGCTGCGGCGCTTCGAGCGCCCATCGCACCAGCCACGACGAGCGGAGCGCGAGCGCCTTGCGGGACTTCGGCTGGTCGGCCACCTCACTCACGATAGTCCGAGAAACCCTCCGAGACGAATCGCGAGGCCTCCTTCGCGTAGGCGTGGCTCGCCGCCGACGACGTAGGATATTCGACCACCCGCCACTGACCACGCGTTCCGATCGTGCCGACGCGCCAGATGACGAACGTCTGCACGCGGTAGATCAGCGCGAATTCGTTCCCGCGGCGCAGCGAGCGCGAGTCACCGCGCGGCACGTACCCGGGCGCGGGGGCCGGATCGTTCGGCTCGCCACCGGGAATCTCGCGCGGGCCCGGCATGTGGGCGGGGTTCTCGACCGCGCCGAGCGTCAGCGGCGGCGGGGCGGTCGTCGTCGGCATCTCGGGCGGGCGTCCGAGATCGGCTGGCACCGTGACGGTCAGCGTCTGCGCGCGCGCAGGCTCGACGGGCTTCATCGGCGGAGGCGTCGCGTCGGCCCACGGCACGCCGCCCGGGTCCGGGGGCGTGATCACGGGGAGCTCGTCGGGCTTCGGCTGGGCCGGCTGGGCCGCGCTCTTCGGCTCGGGCCGCGGCTGCACGTGAGGCCCGATCTCCGGCCGGGTCTCCTCCATGCTGCGGTCGATCTCGTCCTTGTCGTCGTCCTTGTCGTCCCCCTCCGAGCCGGTCCGCTGTCGCCGCGCGAATGCCTGGGTGGCGCCGCGCGCGATCTTCGATCGTTCCGGAGTCCGGTTGCTCCTGCCCATGGATCGGTCGTGCCAGCGAACGCCGTCGAGAGCAAGTTCACGGTGCGTCGGAAATGCTCGTGGGCACGGGCCGCGCCGCGAAGGCCCCGGATCGGTTACAGTCGCGGTTCGGGTGATGGAGTCACAGGCCGCGCCGGAGCGTCTGGGACGGTACCAGCTGTTGGAACCGATCGGCGCCGGGCCCAACGGGTCCGTCGCTCGCGCGAAGGTCTTTGGCGTCGCCGGGTTCGAGCGCCAGTTCGCGGTCAAGCGGATCTCGCCCGAGCTGACGGCCTCGCCTGCCGCAGCGCAGCAGCTATCGGCGGCCGCGCGCAGCTACGGCTCGCTCGAGCACCCGCGAATCGCTCGGATGAGCGAGTTCGGCGTCGCGCAGGGCACGACGTTCACCGCGGTCGAGCTGGTCACCGGCCTCGATGCGATGCGCCTCGTCGCCGACGCCAAGCTCGGCGGCACCGGCCTTCCGGCCGGCGGCGCGCTCGCGCTGGTCTCGCAGATCGCCCGCGCGGTCGGCTACGCGCACGGCCGCGGGCTCACGCACCTCGGGCTCGCGCCGACGAACGTGATCGTCACCCCCGACGGCGACGTCAAGGTCACCGACTTCGGCATCCTCGCGGCGACGCTGCCGTCGCGCCCGTCGGACTTCACGCGGCTCTCGAACCGAATCGCGTACCTCGCGCCGGAGCAGCTCGCCGGCGAGGCGTCATCGGCCGCGACCGACGTGTTCGCGCTCGGCGTGATCGCGTACGAGCTCGTCACCGGCCAGCGCGCGTACACCGGCGACACGCCACTCGCCGTCGCGCAGGCCGTGCTCGCCGGACCACCGCCCGATCCCGCGCTGCCGCGTCCGATCGTGCGCGTGCTCCAGCGCTGCCTCGCGCGCTCGCCGTTCGAGCGGTTCCCCGATGCGCGCGCCCTCGCCGACGCCCTCGACGCCGCGCTGCGCGTCGCCCCGGTCCCCGGCACGCGCAAGGACATCGGCGCGCAGGTCAAGTCGACGCTCGATCGCCTCGCCGCGCTCCACGAGGGCGAGCTGTCGGGCGTGCTCTCGCTCAACTTCGGCACCGCTGCCGGTGCGAGCCCGCCGCCGAGCGAACCGCCTGGCGAGGTCGCGACGACCGAGTTCGTCCGGCCCGATGTTCCCGTCGCGGGCCCGCCGCCGCTCGTCGGTCCGCGCGCCGCGAACGCCTCGCAGCCGCCCGCGATCCCGAAGATCGTCACCGCGCCGGGCCTCGCGCCGCCGCCGACGCCGAGCGCGACGATCATGGGCATGGCCGCCGCGAAGCGCCCGGGCTCCGGATCGTCGCCGCCCGCGTCGATCCCGTCGATCCCGAAGATCATCTCGCCGCGCAATCCGAAGGCATCCGACCCGCCGACCGGCGCACCGCCGCTGCCGGCCGGACGAGGCCGCTTCGACAGCGTGCCGACGATGCCTGGCCCCTCCGATCGCCTCGCCGCCGACGACGCCGCGCGCGCTGCCGCCGAGGACGTCGCGACGCGACCCGACAGCATCGCCGCCAAGCCCCGCGCACCGAGCGAGGTCGCCCGCGGCGAGAACCTGTCGCGCGCGCTCTCCGAGCTCGGCCACCTCGACGAGGTCACACGCGAGCGGTCGCGCGAGGACAGCCACCACAACTTCGAGCAGCCGACGCGCGAGCACGCCGTGAACCCGGTCGACATCGCGCGCAGCACGCCGCCCGAGCGCGAGCTCCAGCGCCAGATCCCGCAGCGCGCGCAGAGCGAGGCGCCGACGCGCGTCGATCCGAACCGCATCGAGGATCCACTCGCGGAGCTCGACTCGGCATCGATCACGCTGATCCCCGACGAGCCCGACGAGCCCGTGCGCCCCGATCGCGACATGGCGACCGACGAGATGTCGCCGCTGCTCGCCGAGAAGCTCAACCTCGCCGCCCGCCTCGACACTCACGAGGTCCCGCGTCAGATCGAGGTCGATCCGTCGGAGAT
Organism: Deltaproteobacteria bacterium; assembly: GCA_019237945.1. GTDB lineage: Bacteria > Myxococcota_A > Polyangia > Haliangiales > Haliangiaceae > JABFXX01. Next base: position 27,924 of record JAFAOG010000046.1, read on the forward strand.
CCCGCCGCCGGCGAGCGCGCGCGTGGAGACTCCGCCGCCTGTCCCGCGCGTCCCTGAACCGGAACCGAGCCCGTCGTCGACGCTGACCGGCTTCGCACCACCGCCGCGCCCGCAGAGCGCGCCGCCGACGTCGAAGGTGCCGGTGACGAGCTTCAATCCCCAGCTCGCGCAGCGGAAGTCCGGCGGCTCTGGACTCAAGGTCGTGCTCGCGCTGCTCGTGATCGGCGGGCTCGGCGCCGGCGGCTACTACGGCTACACACAGTACCTCGCGAAGGATCACGGCGCGGGCAGCGGTGCGCAGGTCGCGACGACCGGCTCCGACACGCACGTCGCTGGCTCCGATACGCACGTCGCGAGCGGCGGCTCGGGAGACATCGTCGCGATGAAGGGATCGGACGAGGCCGGTGCGAAGGGATCCGCCGACGTCGGCGCGAACGGTTCGACCGACGTCGAGAAGGGCTCCGCCGACGTCGCGAAGGGCTCCGCCGACGTCATCGCGGCGAAGGGCTCCGCCGAGGTCGCCGCGAAGGGCTCGGCCGACATCGCCGCGAAGGGCTCGGCCGAGATCGCCGCGAAGGGCTCCGCCGCAAAGCCGGGCGCCGAGACGCAGGCCGCGAGCGACCATCCAACCGCGACCGCGCCGTCGGATCAGCTGCAGATCACGTCGACGCCCGGCGGCGCGCGCGTGTTCATCGACGGCGCCGACCAGGGCACGACGCCGGTCAAGCTGCCCGGCTCGAGCGATCGCCACAACATCGCGCTGCTGATGCCGGGCCACGACCTCTACGTCGCCGAGGTCGATGGGCACGGGCAGTTCAAGATCGACCTGAAGCCGGTGACGCCGACCGGTGGGCCCGCCGGCATCAAGGTCCTCAAGTGCAAGAAGGACCGCTACTACGTGTTCGTCGACGGCAAGCCGACGGGCATGCTGTGCCCGACCGAGCGCATCCACACGACGCTCGGCGCGCACTCGGTCGAGGTCTACGACGCGGTCACCGAGAGCCGGCAGAAGTTCGACATCAACGTGCCCGACGATCGTCTGTCGGTGCGCGTGCGGCTCGAGTAGCCGGCTTACTCGACGTCGTCTTCGGTCGGGCCGTCGGTACCGCCCTGACGCGGATCGAGGCCGTACTTGCGGATCAGCTCGCGCAGGTGCTTGCGATCGATCTGCGCTTCGCGCGCGGCCGCCGACAGGTTCATCTTGTGGCGACGCATCAGGTCCTCGATGTACTCGCGCTCGAACATCTCGACGAGCTGCCCCTTCGCTTCCTTGAACGGCAGGTCGGTGCGGATGCCGAGCGACGGCGCCGCCTCGCTGACGAGCGCGTCCTCGAGGTTGATCGTCGAGCCGCGCGCGAGCAGGCAGGCGCGCTCGATCACGTTGCGCAGCTCGCGGACGTTGCCGGGCCAGCTGTGGCGAACGAGGCGCGCCATGTCCTCGGGCGACACGGTGAGGTTCGGGCCGAAGTTGTTGACGAAGTGATTGATCAGCAGCGGGATGTCGCTGCCGCGCTCGCGCAGCGGCGGCACCGAGACGCGGATCACGGCGAGGCGATAGTAGAGGTCCTCGCGGAACGTCTTCTTCGCGACTTCGGCGCGCAGGTCGCGGTTGGTGGCGGCGACGACGCGGACGTCGATCTTCTCGTACGTGTTGCTGCCGACCTTGCGGACGGCGCGCTTGTCGAGCACGCGCAGCAGCGACGGCTGGAGGTCGAGCGCCATCTCGCCGATCTCGTCGAGGAAGATCGTGCCGCCGTGCGCTTCCGCGAACGCGCCGCGCCGATCGGTGATCGCGCCGGTGAAGCTGCCCTTGACGTGGCCGAACAGCATCGACTCGATCAGCTCGCGCGGGACGCTGCCGCAGTCGAACACGACGAACGGGCCGTCCTTGCGCGGCGAGTGATTGTGGATCTCCTCGGCGATCAGCTCCTTGCCGGTGCCGGTCTCGCCCTCGATCAGCACGGTTGCGTTCGTCGCCGCGACGTCCTCGAGCAGCGTGAACATCTGCCGCATCTTGGTGTCGCCGCCGACGATCGTTCCGAACGCGGCCTGCGCGCTCGGCTCGGGATCGACGATCTCCTCGTCGGGCAGGAACTTGATGACGGTGCGGCCGAGCTTGACCTCGGCGCCGAAGCCGATCGAGATCTTCTCGAAGCGCGAGCCCTGGATGAACGAGCCGTTCGTCGAGCCGCAGTCGGCCATGATCACCTCGTCGCCGACGAGCGACGCTTCGAGGTGCTTGCGCGACACGGTCTTGTCGGTGAGCACGAGCGAGCACTGCGGACCGGAGCCGAACGAGACGGGCTCCGCGCCCAGGCGCACGGCCTCGCCGCGATCCGGACCCTTGATGACGAGGAAGATTCCGCCCGCGTTTTGCCGTGAGTAGGACGGCGCGTCGTCGAGCAGCGCAGTGACGTTGGAGCGATCTTTCGTCATCGAGTGCTGGAATACCCCCCAGCCTTCGCGATGGTAGACCTGCGGCTCCCTGGTGTCTATACCCCCACCCCTCAGAATCCCCCAACGAAGTCGGTCACTTTCCGACGCTGGGACCCGACAGCGCGACGATGACGCCGGCGATCGCGGCCGCCAGCAAGATCACGCCGATCACGATCCACGGCGGGATGCGAAGGCCGGTCTTGGGTGCCGTCTCGAGCCGCGGGCGCTCGGTCGGAAGCTGCGGAGCGGCAACCTGCTGCGGCGGCGCGGCCGGCATGCGGCCCGACGGCGGGATCGGCTTGCGCGGCGCCGTCGACATCGCCTCGAACGCCGCATCGCTGCGCACGCTCGGCGGCGGCACGAGCGGTGGTCCCGGCAGGCGGCCGGTCTTCGACGGCGGCGGCAGCGGCGGCGATGCCGAGAGCGGCGCCGACGGCGGCAGCGGCAGGTTCGGACCGATCAGCGCGGGATCGCTGCCGAGCTGACGCGGCCCCGAGTCGAGCTGGCGCGGCGCCGGCGCGTGATCGAGATCGACGAGCGGGCGGCTGCCCTCGTTCTCGACGTCCATCATGTTGATGATCGACGTAAGCTCGACGCCGTTGAACCGGTCTATTTCCATCCTGCTGGAGGCCCCCTCGGTCTTCGGGCGCGGCAGCGGCAGCTTCGGCCGCGAAGGCGTCAGCGGCCGTGGAGGCTTCGGCGGCTTGGCGACCTTCGCTGCGATCGAGTGGACCGACATCGGCCCGAGATCGAGCTCGTCGTCGTCATCCTCGTCGTCTTCGTCATCGACCGCGTCGTAGATCTCGGTGCCGGCGCGCGCGACGTAGCCGAAGTCCTCGTCGTCGGCATCCTCGCGCCACTGATCGTTGGGACCGCACGCATCGCGCAGCTCCTTCGCGAGCTCGGGCGCGCTCATCAAGAGACCGTTGCGATGCGCGCACCGCATCAACGCCTCCTGCAGCTCGCCGGCGGTCTGGTAGCGCGCGTTCGGATCGATCGCGAGCGCCTTCTGCATGATCGCGTCGAGGTCGGGCGTCAGGCCCGGCACCTTCTTCGACACCTGCGGCACCGGCTGGCTGTAGATCTCCTCGGCGCTCGTCGTGAGACCCGCGTGCACGAACAGCCGCTCGCCGGTGAGGATCTCGTACATGCACACGGCGAGCGAATACAGATCGCTGCGGTGATCGAGCGGCTCGCTCTTCGCCTGCTCCGGCGACATGTAGCCGATCTTTCCCTTCACCTTGTAGAACAGCGACGTGTGCGTCGCGGCCTTCGCGATGCCGAAGTCGGTCAGCTTCACCTCGCCCGCGTACGACAACAGGATGTTCGACGGCGACACGTCGCGATGGATCAGCTTGAGCGGCTTGCCCTGGAAGTCGCGCTTCGCATGCGCGTACGCGAGCGCGGAGAGCACCTCGCGCGAGATGTAGATCGCCGCCGCCGGCGAGAATCGCTTGCCGCGGCGCTTCGCCTTCTTGAGCAGCGTCCGCAGATCGCCGCCCGGCAGGTACTCCATCACGATGAAGTACTCGTTGCCTGCCGTCACCAGATCGATCGTGTGGACGATGTTTGCGTGATCGAGCGTCGCGGACAGCTTCGCTTCGCGCAGGAACAGGTCGATGAACTCTTCCTGCTGCGTGAACTCGGGCAGCAGCTGCTTGAGCACGACCTCCATCTCGAAGCCGCCGGCGCCCATCTTCTTGCCGACGTAGATCGCACCCATCCCGCCCTCGCTGAGGTGCTCGAGCACCACGTAGCGGTCGATCGGTGCGTCCCCGGCGTGGACCATCCGCGGGCAGTGTAACATTGCAGTGTGGCCGAGGATCGCTACCGACTCGAGCCGGTCCGCGACGCGCGCGCACGCGACGAACGCACGCGCAAGTCCGTGCTCGCCGGTGCGATCGCCGATGCGAACAACGCCGACGCGCACCTCACCGCGGCCCGCGCCCGAACCGAGGCCGCTCGCCTCGCCCTCGCCGCTGCGCTCACCGCCCGCGACGCCACGCCAACGGCCCACGCCCGCGCGCTCGCCGACCGCTTCGTCAGGCGCCGCCGCCGCGAGCTCGCCGACGCCCGCACGCACGAGCTCGCCGCCGAGGCCGCCCGCGCCGATCACCAGGGCGTCGTCGATGCCGCGCGCCTGCAGCTCGCCCGCGCCCGCGCCGATCGCGAGGTGATCGAGCGCCACTTCGCGCGCTGGCGCGACGAGCGCAAGAAGGCCGCCGAGCGCCGCGAGGACTAGCGGCTAGTGCGCGGGCAGCGATGCGATCAGCGTGCGCGTCACGCGCGACAGATCGTCCTGGCTCGCCGCATTCGCGGGGAACTTCTGGTGCGCGTGCCACAGCACGGTGCCGGTCGCGTTATCGACGAGCGTCATCTCGAGATACATCTGCGAGTCCTCGCCGTTCGACGGCACGTCGCCCGACCAGTCGGGATGCGACACGGTCTGCGGATCGATCGAGTCGATCACGTCGAGCGCGGTGTCGATGTGCACGCTCGGGCCGCTCGCGGCATGCACGCTCGACGGCGTGCGCGGAGGCGTCCAGCCGCCACCACCGCCGCGGTGATCGCGCACCGAGCCGGTCGCGACGGTGACGAAGCTCGGGTTGTCGGCCGCCGCGACGCCGCCCCCGCGGTGATCGTGGAACGTCGGCGCGCTGTGTCCGCCGCTCGCGAGGTGAGATCCGCCGCCCCCTCCGCCGCCGTGCGAGCCGCCGCCGCCGTGACTGCTGCCCTTCGACGACAGCGCGATCGCGACGATCGCCACGACCGCGACGATCGCGACGCCGATCAAGATGCCCTCGGCGACCTTCTCGCCGGTCGACTCGTGCTCGGCGGCGACGTAGGCCCAGCCACCGATGTAGAGCGTCGCGTCGGCGCCGCTGACGCCGCCGAGCTTCGCCGGCAGCTGTGGATCGGGTAGGCGCACCGGGAACCGGCCGGTCTTGATGTCGTAGCTGGCGAGGCTCGCGATCGTCTGCTCGAGATCCGCGCGCTCGATCACCGCGCCGCGCCCGTCGATCTCGCCGTTCCAGTCGATCAGGCCGCCGATCGCGTACCCGTTCTTCTGCAGCAGGTCGACCGCGCCCATCATCAGGCGCGAGCTCGCGCCGTCGCGCACGTCCTCGGGCGGCTGCGGATATCCGCGCTCGGTCCACACCTCGAGGTCGATCGGGAGCACGTCGACGGTCGTGATCTGGTGCACGCGCGGGGTCGCCAGCGCCGCGGCGCGGTTCGGCCACGACGCACCGCAGCCACCAAGCAGCACCCCCGAGCAGACCGTCGCGGTCAACGCGCGCAACATGTGCGACGCCGTACGAGCAATGCCCGTTCCACCGCCGCGACGCGACCTTAGCCGGATTTCGCGTGGTGACGCGACCACACTGTGGCTCGCAACTCACGGCCGCGCCGCGTGTCTTGCCGCCATGCGCATCCTCATCGCCCTGTTGATCGTCCCCGCCATCGCCGCCGCGAACCCGGCCAAGACCGCCGAGCAGAAGCACAGCGACGACTGCGCCGCCGCGCGCAAGGCGAACAAGACCTGCGTCCTCGACATGGGTAAGGAGGAGGTCACCGGTGACAAGCCGGTCGGCACCGGCGTCGGCGTCGCCGTGATCAAGATCGAGAAGGAGCCGAGCATGATCTCGATCCGTCGCGACTTCATCGTCGAGATCCTCAAGTCGGCCGAGGATATCGACTAGCTACTGGCACTCGAGGACGGCCGAGCACGCCTGCTGCTTGTTCACGCAGTCGGCGTGCTTCTGGACCTTGGCGAGGTTGTCCTGATCCTGCTCGAGCACCGCGCACGCCGCGATGCACTCCTTCTCGTCGAACGGCATGTCGGCCTTCGTCGAGATCACGCACTCGTACTCGCGCGCGCACACCTGCTTGCACCGCGGACTGCGCGGCTGCGTGCAGGCAACGAGGGCGGCGAGCAACAAGAACCTCACGCCGTGACTATACTGCGCCGATGAACTTGGCGGAGCGGCGATGGCTACGGCTATTCACGCTCGGCCTGTTGTTCTTCGCCCAGGGCATCCCCTGGGGGTTCATGGCGATCACGCTCTACGGCTACCTCGCCGAGCGCGACGCGAGCCCCGACACGCTCGCGAACATCACGACGGTCACCGTCCTGCCGTTCGCGTTCAAGTGGGTCGCCGGCCCGATCGTCGACGCGATCTCGAGCAAGCGGTTCGGCCGCCGCCGCCCGTGGATCGTCGGCGCGCAGCTCATGATGGCCGTGACGCTCGCGTCGCTGCTGTTGCTCGGCGACTTCGGCGACCACCTCGACGCGATGTTCGCGTTGATGTTCGCGCACACCGTGTTCAACGCGCTCCAGAACGTCGCGGTCGACGGCCTCGCGATCGACCTGCTCGACAAATCCGAGCGCGGCCGCGCGAGCGGCATCATGTACGGCTCGAAGTTCCTCGGCGGCATGGCGGGCTCCGCGGGCATCGGCATCGTGGTCGCGCACGCGGGCCTGCGTGCCGGCATCGTCGTCATGGTGATCGTGCTGCTCGCGATCATGCTCGTGCCGCTGTTCGTCAAGGAGCGCGCGCACGAGGAGCAGCACAAGATGTCGTTCCTCGACACGGTCAAGTCCATCCCGCGCGCGTTCTCGACGCGAGGCGCGCTGATCGCCGCGCTCGTGATGACCTGGATGAACCTCGCGCTCGGCATGCTCAACCCGGTCTCCGGCGTGCTGTTCATGCAGCACCTGCACTGGAAGCAGGAGGAGTACTCGGCGGTGACCGGCGGGTTTGGCCTGCCGGCCGGGTTCGTCGCCTCGCTGTGCGCGGGCTTCCTGGCCGATCTCGTCGGACGTCGCCGGCTCGCCGCGATCGCGTGCATCGTCACGGCCGCCGGCTGGCTCGTGTTCGCGTTCAACGATCAGTGGTGGCACCACCACGGCTTCATCTACTTGCTGTCGATGATCGAGCCGCTCGCGAACGCGACGCTCATCGTCTGCCTGTGGGCCCTCTGCATGGACACGACCGACGCGAAGGTCGGCGCCACCCAGTTCGCGGCGTACACGTCGCTGACGAACCTGTCGACCGTCGTCGGCGCCAAGCTGCTCGGCGCGAACGTGCTCTCGTACCTGTCGTTTCAGCAGACGTACATCTTCGCGGCGCTGCTGCAGCTGGTGATCGTCGGCCTGCTGCCGTTCGTCAAGCCGCGTCAGCGCATGTAGTGGAACGTCATGTAGGCGTTCTCGACGAGCTTGCCGTTCTCGAGCTTCACGCGCCGAAACGCGAACACGCCGTCGGCATCGGGGACATACGTGAACTTCATGTCCTTCGCGGTGTCCTTGAGACAATCGAGCAGCGGTTGATCCGTGATCGTCGTGCCGTCGTACTCGACGCCCGTCTGCTCGATGTTCACCTGCTGCTTCTTCTTGTCGGGCGTCACCATGTACGTCAGCACGGCCGTGCCGTTCGCCGCGGAGCCCGCGTCCTTCGCGCACGCCTCGACCTGCGGGCGCACCGCTGCGATCTGGTCGCGCAGCAGGCGATTGTTTGCGATCGGCGGGTGCTTCTCCGTCGGCACGAACGCCTGCGCGATCGCAGGGAGCTCCGGCGCATTCGGCGCCGCGGTTGGAGCCGGCCCACTCGGCGTGGGCGCGGTCGCCGCGGGCGCCGCCGGTGCGGACGGCGCGCTCGGCGCGGAAGGCAGCGGCGTCGAGGCGGTCGGCGCGCCCGACGCGGCCGTGCGTGGCGGTGGTGTCGCCGCTTCCTCGTCGCTCGAGGCGAGCGAGCAGCGCAGCGCGACCATTCCGGCAAGGAGCAGCACGCCCGCGATCGCGAGCGCGGCGGAACGACCACGCATCGGGCCGACCTTGCCCGACAATCGGGGCGCTGTAAACGGCGGTAGGCTCGGACCGTGGATGGCGAGTTGACGATGCTCGTGGTGCTCGGCGGCGCGATGATGCTCGGCTGGCTGTTCTGGCGGCAGTTCGACCGGGACAAGCGGCTGCGCGAGCGCATCGAGGACGCGCCGAAAGCGACGCTCTCGACGTTTCCCGTCGACCGGGCGGCGCGTGTCGAGGGAATCGCGCGCGCAATCCTGCCGCCGATCGCAGCGCCGCTGTCGAAACGTCCGTGCGTCTACTACAAGGTCTGGCTGATCCATCACGTCGATGGCAATAGCGACGGCCGGGGATGGTCGGAGACGCTGCTCGAGGATCACGGCGGCGTCGAGTTCGAGCTCGACGACGGCACCGAGCGTGCGCTCGTCGATCCGCGCGGCGCAGAGCTCGCGCTGGATACCGACTGGCGCCGCGAGACGTTGCCCGGCATGTCGTTGAGCCCCGAGCAGGCCGCGTTCGTCACCAGCCACGACAAGACGGCGAAGCTCGCGCGCAAGCTCGGCAAGAAGCACCTGCGGTGGAAGGAAGCGATCGTCGGCGTCGACGAACCGATCACGATCCTCGGCAGCGCGACGCGCGAGAACGGTCGGCTCAAGCTCGCGGGCGAGGGCCTCATCATCAGCGACGGCCGCGAACGCACGTGACGCGCGACCCGGGCTGCGACATCGCTGCGACCTGTCGCTGATCGAGCTAACTGCGCGCCGCGCCTGAGACGCGCGATGGCATCGTCCGTGAAGAAGGCTCGGGCATGACCCGCCTCGAAACCATCGCGTGCCGCCAGCGCAAGAGCTTTGCCCGTGACGTCCTGTTCGCCGCGCTCGTCGTGGTGGCCGGTGCCGTGTCGGTGTCGTCGGTGTCGGTGGCGGCGCATGCTGCCCACGTCGCCGTCGCGCGCAGGTAAGCTCGCCGGGGTGGAAGTACTCCTGATCTTCGGCGGCATCGCGGTCTTCGTGACGCTCGCCTGGTACTTCTCCGAATCCGCGAAGATCAAGCGCGAGCTCAAGAGCGCGCCGCGGATGTCGCTGAGAGAGCTGCCCGAGTCGAAACGGGCGCGCGTCGTCGGGGCGGCGCAGCCGCTGGAGCGCACGCTCGAGGCGCCGCTGACCGGGCGGACGTGCATGTACTACGTCGTGACCGTCGAGCAGCATCACTCGACGGGACGTAGCTCGTACTGGAAGCAGATCATCAAGGAAGAAGCGGGCGTGCCATTCGTGCTCGATGACGGAACGGGGCGCGCGATCGTCGATCCGCGAAGCGCGCGCGTCGCGCTCGATGTCGATGGCAAGGGCGACTCGGGCACGTTCGACGAGCCGAACGAGCGCGAGACGGCGTTCCTGCAGCGCCATGGCACGACCGGCCAGGGCTGGATCTTCAACAAGCGGCTGCGCTATCGCGAGGCAATCATCGAGCTCGGCGAGCGCGTCGCGATCCTCGGCGAGGGCGTGCGCGAGCCCGATCCGGATGCGCCGCCCGCGGATGCGTATCGCGGCGACCAGCCGACGCGCGTGCGGATGACGAGCTCGGCGCGGTTTCCGCTGCTGATCTCGGACAGCCCCGACACCACGCAATAGGACTGCGACAGCGGCAGGACCGCGACACGGGGTGCGACAGGGCAACGGCGCTTCAGCGCGGTGCAAGTGCTCGGAACGGCTAGCGTCGCGACTGGCATCGTCCGTGTATTACGGAGCGGTCATGATGAACCGCCTCGACACCATCGCCACCCGCCAGAAGCAGTCCCGCGTCCGTGACGCGATGTTCGCGGTGGCGCTCGCCGTCGCCGCGTTCGTCTCGATCACCGGCGTCGAGACGGCCTGCCAGGCTGCCACGACGCACGCTGTTCACGTCGCGCAGCTAGCCCCGCGGCAATGAGCGTTGTGAGCTAGATTGCGCGGGCTCATGCCCGGCACCGTTCACGTCATCGCTCACCCGCTCGTTCAACACAAGCTCACGCTGATGCGCTCGAAAGAGACCAGCACGAGCACGTTCCGAAATCTGTTGTCCGAGATCTCGATGCTCCTGGCGTACGAAGTGTGCCGGGACATGCCGACGACGCTGACCGACATCGAGACGCCGATCGCGAAGATGCGCGCGCCGATGCTCGACGGCAAGAAGATCGTCATCATCTCGATCCTGCGCGCCGGCAACGGCCTGCTCGACGGCATGCTGAAGATCGTGCCGAGCGCGCGCGTCGGCCACATCGGCCTGTATCGCGACCACAAGACGCTGCAGGCCGTCGAGTACTTCTACAAGGTGCCCGAGAGCATGGGCGATCGCGACGCGATCGTCGTCGACCCGATGCTCGCGACCGGCAACTCGGCGGTCGCCGCGATCAGCCGCATCAAGGCGAGCGGCCCCAAGAGCGTGAAGTTCGTCTGCCTGCTCGCGTGTCCCGAAGGCATTCGCGCGTTCCACGACGCCCATCCGGACGTGCCGGTCTACACCGCCGCCGTCGACGAGCGGCTCAATGAAAAGAGCTACATCGTCCCTGGGTTAGGTGACGCTGGCGATCGCCTGTTCGGGACGAAGTAGGTTTTTCGCGTACGAAACGGACCGGAAACAAACTCCCGGTCAAAGTCGCCTTCATATGATCGACGGCGATACCGCCTGGCTCCTGATCTCGGCCGGGCTCGTCATGCTGATGACGCCGGGACTCGCGCTGTTCTACGGCGGCATGGTCCAGGGCAAGAACGTGCTCTCGACGTTCATGCACAGCTTCTTCGCGCTGGGCATCGTGACCGTGCAGTTCGCGGTGATCGGCTACACGCTCGCGTTTGGCCCCACGTGGCACGGCGTGATCGGCGGGCTCGACTTCCTCGGCCTCTCCGGCATCGACCAGACGACCGCACACGGCACGGTGCCGCACCTCGCCTTCTTCGCGTACCAGTGCATGTTCGCCGTGATCTCGCCGGCGCTGATCTCGGGCGCGTATGCCGAGCGCATGAAGTTCTCCGCGTACGTGCTGTTCACGCTCGGCTGGACGACGCTCGTCTACGATCCGATCGCGCACTGGTCGTGGGCGGAGGGTGGCTGGCTCGCGAAGCTCGGCGCGATCGACTACGCGGGCGGCACCGTCGTTCATCTCTCGAGTGGTCTTTCCGCGCTCGTGTGCGCGCTCGTCCTCGGCAAGCGTCGCGGCTATCCGTCGACGCGCCACATGCCGCACGACCTGACGATGACCGTGCTCGGCGCGGGCCTGCTGTGGTTCGGCTGGTTCGGCTTCAACGCGGGCGCGGCCGGTGCGAACGGCACTGCGGCCCTCGCGATGGTGAACACACACCTCGCGGCGGGCGCGGGTGCACTCGCGTGGTCGATCGTCGAAGGCTCGCGCATCAAGAAGATGACGATGCTCGGTGTCGCGTCGGGTCTCGTCGCGGGTCTCGTCGCGATCACGCCGGCGGCCGGCTACGTGTCGCCGATGACCGCGATCGTGATCGGCATCATCGCGGGCCTCGTCTGCTACTTCGCGGTGCTCGCGAAGGCCAAGCTCGGCTACGACGACGCGCTCGATGCGTTCGGCGTGCACGGCGTCGGTGGCGCAACCGGTGCGCTGCTGACCGGCATCTTTGCGCGTGCCGCCCTCAACAACGGCACCGGCGGCGGGCTGTCGCTGCTCGGCAAGCAGGCGATCGGGATCGCGGCGGCGGGCGCGTGGGCGGCCGTCGTCACGTTCGTGCTGCTCAAGGTCCTCGACCTGACGATCGGCCTGCGCGTCGACGCCGAGACCGAGCACGACGGCCTCGATGGCGCGCTCCACGGTGAATCCGCATACGGCAACGCGGGCTCGGTTTCTCACCAGTAGTTACAAGGCGTTAGCAATTCATCCGTAAAAACAGATTGACCCCGTCCGCTATGATGGATAGATTTCTATCCATGAGCAGTGCAGCAGCGGCCAGCAACATCGTGAGCCTCGACGACTACCGTCGGAACCGCGGTGACAAGCGGACGATGCCGCCCCGCCTCCAGTCCGTGCCGGCGTCCCAACCCGCACCTACCGTGTGGGTATACTGGGTCCCGGTTTGGGTCTGGTGAAGAAAAAGAAAGCGTCCTCCGTGGCTACTCCCCGCGCTGAGAAGGCGTCGTCCCCGCGCACCGAAGAGGTTCCCGAGGCGCCGCCCGCGGCGTCGTCGGAGACAACCGATCTCGCGCCTGTCGTGGGTTCGAACCTGCGCCGGCTGCGCACGCGTCGCGGCCTCTCGCTCGAGCGTCTCGCGCAGATCAGCGGCGTGTCGCGCGCGATGCTCGGCCAGATCGAGCTCGGCCAGTCCGCGCCGACGATCAACGTCCTGTGGAAGATCGCGCGCGCCCTCGAGGTCACGTTCTCGGCGCTGATCAGCGCGCGCACGCAGTCCGGTGCGCTCGTCCTGCGCTCGTCCGAGTCGAAGATCCTGACGTCGAAGGACCGCAGCTTCAGCTCGCGCGCGCTGTTCCCGTTCGATGAACCGCGCCGCGTCGAGTTCTACGAGCTGCGCCTGAGCGCCGGCTCCGTCGAGGACGCCGACGCGCACCCGCCCGGCACCTCGGAGAACCTGGTCGTCACCGCGGGCACCGTCGAGATCGACGTCGCGGGCGACACGCATCGCCTCGAGGCCGGAGACTCGATCCTGTTCGAGGCCGACACGCCGCACGCCTACCGCAACGCGGGCAAGACGGAAGCGGTGATGTACCTCGTGATGACGTACGCCGAAGAAATCGGCTGAGCGTTACTTCGAGCGCTTCGACGTCAGCTTGTCGACGCAGCCGCCGCGCGCTGCGCAGGCATCGCTGATCTTCGACAGCGTCATCGTGCTGCAGTCGGCGGCGAACTTGACGTTGTACTTGCCCTCGCCCGCGCACTGATCCTTCTCGTTGATCGTGAGCACGCCGTCCTTGAGGACCCACGTCTGGTTGATCGGCCCGAGGCCTTCGATCGATCCGTTCGCGGTGCCATCGGCATTCATGATCCACGTGTAGTGCTTGCCGGCGAGCGGCCCCGGGCACGAGTACGTGCCCTTCCACGTGGCGGCCATCGAGCAGGTCGCGGCGGCCGCGGCCGAGCCAGCGCCGGATCCCGTGGCGGAGCCCGCACCCGAGCCGGCGGCCTTCTTCGGAGCCGCGACGGCGGTGCCATCACACGCGCTCGCGAGAAGCGGGAGCGCCACGATTGCGAGAACAGAGA
>JAFAOG010000049.1 GCA_019237945.1 Deltaproteobacteria bacterium
TCAAGCTGACGAGCGAGCTGACCGCGCGGCTGTCATCCGGCGCGTACTCGCGACCGCCGGAGTTCCAGAGCGAGAACCTCTACACGAACATCGGCGCCGAGCACAGCGTGCAGAACATCGCGGGCGTGCAGTACGAGCCGCAGTAAGGCACGCGCGTGCAGGCGCAGGCGTACTACACCGATCGCACGCGCCTGATCACGACGAACCGCGACGGCACGCTCGGCAACGAGGGCCGCGGCACGACGTACGGCGGCGAGCTGCTCGCGACGTATCGCGGCGGCCCGTGGTTCGGCTGGCTGTCGTACTCGTACTCGCGCTCGACGCGCATCGATCATCCCGGCGATCCGAGCCGCCTGTTCACGTTCGACCAGCCGCACTCGCTCAACGCGGCCGGCAGCTGGAAGGGTAAGAAGTGGCAGCTCGGCGCGCGGTTCCAGCTGTACTCGGGCCTGCCCTACACGCCGGTCAAGGGCAGCGTGTTCGACAGCGATCGCGACCTCTACATCCCGATCTACGCGCCGCCGAACTCCGCGCGCGCGCCGCTGCATCATCAGCTCGACATCCGGGTCGATTACTTCTGGAAGCTCGGCGCGGCGCAGATGACCGCCTTTCTCGACGTGCAGAACCTGTACATGAACGACAGCGTCGTGACGTACTTCTACAGCTACGACTACTCGCAGAGGACCGCGTTCAAGTCGATCCCGATCATCCCGTCGATCGGACTGCGAGGTGTGCTGTGAAGAAGTTGTTGGTGCTCCTCGCGCTCGGCGCGTGCGCCGGCGACGTCGATCCGCCGTGGCAGCTCGATCACGATCGCATCATCGCGGTGCGCGCGACGCCGCCGCACATTCCGGCGGGCGCCACGTCGATGATCGATCTGTTCGTCGGCCACAAGGGCGCGCCGACCGATGTGCAGCCGCCCGATGTCGTCACCGTCGTGTCGCCGATGTCGCTCGCCGATACGGTCAGCGGCTCGACCGTCACCGCGCCGAGTGAAGACCGGCTCGCCGCCGCGCGCACCGAGCTCGGCCTGATGCCGGGCGCACCGGTGCCGCTGCAGCTCGGCGTCGGCGTGGCGGCGGAGCAGCTCGCGGCGACGAAGACCGTGTGGCTCGGCGACTCGATGGACAACCCGACGCTCGACGGCGTCACGGTCGGTGATGTGATGCCGGGCGCGTCGATCGTCGTGCCACCGCTCACCGATGTCCACCTGTTCGTCAACGCCGATGACTCGGTCGAGACGGTCAACTGGTTGACCTCGTGCGGGTCGATGCATGACTTCGATCTGCACAAGGCGTATCTGCGCGTCGAGAAGAAGGACCCGACGATGGGCGAGCTCGCGGTCGTGCTGCGCGACGGCAAGGGCGGCGTCGCGTGGCAGGTCTGGCCGATCAGCGCCCAGTGATTTTCACCGGCTCGCCCTTCGCGTTGACCGCGAGGATCGTGCCCGCCGACAGCGCGCCGCGATCGTGCGACGGCGACGTGACCTGACCCCAGCTCCCGATGCGCGTGACGTCGGTCTCGATCAGGTGATCGTCGCGGCGATAGAACGCGAGCACGCGATCGCCGATGCGCGAGAGATGGACGTCGGTGATCACGCCGGGCGCGCTCGACCAGTCGGGGTGGCCCTGCGGCTGGCCGTCCTTCGTCGTCGAGACCATCGCGAGCCGCATGCCATCGCCGCCGCCCGCGTAGATCAACGCGAGGTGATAGCCGCTGCCGTCCCAGATCGCATCGGCGAGCGCCCACGGCACCGCGACCTCGCGTGGCGCGCCGCTCGGCTTGCCCGCGCCGTCGAGCTCGAGCAGATACGTGTGCGCGGCCGTCGGATCGTTGTTCTGGACCTCTTGATAGAAGATGGCGAAGCCGTCGGGCGTCGCGGTCGCCGCGATCGCGAACGGCGAATTGTCGGACTTGGCGGGGCGCGCGAACGCCGCCGGGTCGGCGAGCTTGCCGTCCTCGCTGATCCGCACGCGGAACGGCTTGTCGGCGGAGACCTCGTACGCGACGACCGTGACGCCGTGGCCGGTGACGACCGTGCCGACCGCCTCGCCGCTGAACACCGTCTTGCCGTCGAGCTCGAGCTTGCCGTGGTCGCCCCAGGTCGTGACGAGCTTCCTCGTGTGGCCGGCGCCATCGATCGCGGCGCGCGTCGTCGAGTCGGCGTAGGCAGATGTGGTTGCGAGGAGCGCGGTGGTAGCGAGCAACGCCAGCGGGTGAGCCTTCACGCCCTTCACGTGCCGGGTTGCGGCCATTTCGTGACCGAGTTTCTTCGATAGGAATTTTCCCGAGTGATTTCGCGCTTGCCGCCACGCGCGGGCGAGCGAATCCTTGGCCGGCTTGCGACGCGTGGTGGTGGCCCTCCTCGTCGGCAGCCGGGTGGCTGTCGCGCAGCCGGTGTCTGCGCCGGTGCACGTGCACGGCCACGTGCGCGATGCGGCGGGCCGGCCGGTGGCGGGCGCGCAGGTGACGATCGAATCCGGCGCCGCGTCCGCGACGACCGATCGCGACGGCGCCTATGCGATCGATGCGGCGCCCGGTGCATCGCTCGTGATCACCGCGCCGGGCTATGCGCTCGGCCTCGCGTCGCCCGAGGCGGCCGATGCGATCCTCGTCGCCGAGGAAACGATCGAGGTGCACGGCGATCCGCCGCCGTCGGTGCTCGGCACCGCGCATCTCGAGCGCGCCGACGTCGAGCGGTTGCCCGGCGGCGGCAACGACATCCTGCGCGCGCTGTCGGCGATGCCGGGCATCGTCGATTACCCGCTGCCGCTCGGAAACTCGGGCGTCGTGATCCGCGGCTCGTCGCCGCAGGACAGCAAGGTGCTCGTCGACGACTTCGAGGTCCCGACGCTCTATCACGACGTCGGCTTCCGCTCGATCATCCCCGTCGAGTCGATCGACTCGCTCGAGTACATCCCGGGCGGCTTTGGCGTCGAGGTCGGGCGCGCGACCTCGGGCGTGATCGAGCTGACGACGCGCGCCGGCAGCGACACGCCGCACGAGCAAGCCGAGCTCGGCGCCGGCGAGATGAGCGCGCTCGCGCAAGGCACCGAGCACGGGCTGCGCTACACGGCGTCGGTCCGCCGCTCGACGCTCGATCTGTACCTGCCCTACATCCTGCCGCCGTCGCTCGACCTCTCGCTGACGACGCTGCCGCGCTACTACGACGAGCAGGTCCGCCTCGACTACGCGCTGACGTCGAAGTGGACGCTGCGGCTGTCGTCGCTCGGCTCCGACGATGCGCTCGCGCTGTACGCCTCGCGCGACCGCAACGCCGACAAGCGCTACCTCTCCGAGACGCGCTTCGTGCGCGCGACGGCGGCCGCGACTTATCACGACGACGGCTGGACCGCGAAGCTCGCCGCGAGCGGCATCGCGCTCGACTCGCGCTTCGAGCGCGGCCTCTACCAGCACATCGATCAGTCGTCGCCGTCGGCCACCGCACGCGCCGAGGTCTCGCATACGTCGCGCGATACGGCGGGCTTCGCGGATCTGTCGTGGCGCGCGGGCGCGGAGACCGTCGTCACCGAGCACCGCCTCGACCTCGCGATGCCGAAGGAGCACATCGAGGGCGAGCCGCCGCAGACCGTCGACGATCCGATGGACACCTCGGTCACCTACGCGGGCGCATTCTCGACGACGAACCACGCCGCATGGACCTCGGCGACCGCCGGCCTCGACGACCGCGTCCGCATCACGGGCGGCCTGCGCGTCGATCACTTCTCGCGCTCCGGCGCGACCGAGCTCCAGCCGCGCGGCGAGCTCGCGATCGGCCTCGGCCACGGCGTGACCGCCCGCGTCTCCGCCGGCGCCTACTCGCGGCCGCCCGAGTACCAGACCGAGCTGCTCGCGAAGCTCGTGCCCGAACGCTCGCGCCAGATGATCGGCGGCTTGCAATGGGACGTCGCCGACGGCGTGCGCCTGCAGGGCTCGCTCTACTACACCGATCGCGATCAGCTGATCACGCGCGACGAGATGACGGGCGAGCTGAGCAACCGCGGGCGAGGCACGACGAAGGGCGCCGAGCTGCTCGCGATCGTCAAGCGCGGGCCGTGGTTCGGCTGGCTGACCTACGCGTACTCGCACTCGACGCGCGTCGACGCGCCGGGCATGCAGATGCGTCTGTTCGATTACGACGTGCCGCACTCGCTGAACGTCGCCGCGTCCTATCGCGTCGGCCGCTTTCAGTTCGGCGCGCGCTTCCGCCTGCAATCCGGCCTGCCCGCAACCCCCGTCGACGGCGCGATCTTCGACAGCGACGCGAACGTCTACTACCCGACGTTCGGCCCGATCAACTCGGTGCGCGCCCCGACCCACCACCAGCTCGACATCCGCATCGACCGCTGGTTTCACTGGGGACCCGCGCGCATGACGCAGTTCCTCGACATCCAGAACGTCTACATGAACGAGACCGCCGTCGGGTACTTCTACGGCTTCGACTACACGCAGCGCGCGGCGTTCCGCCAGCTGCCGATCCTGCCGACGGTCGGCCTGCGAGGTGAGTTTTGAAAACGGCACTGCTGCTGCTGCTCGTCGCCGGCTGCATCGATCCAGTCGATCCGGCGTGGTCCCTGAATCACGACCACGTCGTCGTCGCGCGCGCGACGCCGCCGCGCATCCACGCCGGCGACGCGACCACGCTCGACGCGCTGGTCGCCCACGCGGGCGGCCCGACGACAGTCGAGTCGCCGCTCAGCGCGTCCGCCGGCCGCACGCAGGTCACCGGGTCGATCATCGCCGTCAACGCGCCGAAGGACGTCGCCTACGACACGGGCGACACGCCGGTCGATGTCCTGATGACGTTCGCGCGCGGCACCAATCGCGCGCTGTCCCCGGTGCAGGTCAAGAAGACGGTGTGGCTCGGCGAGCCCGCCGACAACCCGGCGATGCCCGACGTCACGATTGGCGGCGCACCGGCGGGCGACGCACTCACGGTGCCCGCGGATCAGGACGTGTATCTATCGACGAGCGTCCCGGCCGGCTGGCGCGTCAACTGGCTCACCTCGGCGGGGCAGCTGTTCCAGGACGACGAGCCGACGAGCTATCTGCACGTGCTGCCGGCCGACGCCCACGACGGCGAGCTCGCCTGCGTGATTCGCGATGCCGAGGGTGGCGTCGTGTGGAAGGTCTGGCCGATCCACGCCGAGTGATATCGTGGCGGCCTGCGGTCGCTGCTGATTGCCGGGCTGGTACTGGTCGCGCGTGCTGCGCGCGCGGACGGGCTCGATCGTCTGCCCGGCTCGTTCGACGATCCTGTGCGCGCGCTCGAGGTGTTTCCCGGCATCGAGCTGGTACCGGTCGCGGCCGTGCCGAATGCGATCGCGATCCGCGACGCCGCGCCGGATCAGAACCGGATGCTGTTCGACGGGTTCGAGGTGCCGACGCTGCTCGCGGGCGGCCGCGGCGTGTTCTTTCGCGATCAGTCGCAGGTGTGGGTCGAGGCGGACGGATTCGGGGTCGAGAACGGGCGCGCGACCGGTGGGCTGATCGATATCTTCTCGCGTCCCTCCGACCGCTACGCGTACGGCTACGAGCTCACGCCGATGGATGCGAGCGTCAGCGCGAACGCGCACGGCGCTTCTCTCGCGGTGCGCGGGTCGTTCTTCGAGCCGACGGGCGTGCCGCTGAAGCTCGACACGGGCTCGCACGACTTCTCCGCTCAAGGGCGCGTCGATTACCGGCTGTCGCGTCGCTGGTCGCTGACGCTCAGCGAGCTAGGTGCCAGCAACTCCAACATCTTGTTCCTTCGTCCAGTCGTGACGGTGCGCTACAGGAACGGAGCCTGGCGTGCAGTCATTGCGGGGTCGACGATGTACGCGCACGTCAGCACGTACGACACGCGCGCCGAGCTGCGCCGCGATCTCGGTCACGCGCTTGGCCTGCACTCGCTGGAGGTCCGCATCGGCGAGGACTCGCAGTACAGCGAGACGAGCGCAAGCACCGAGTCGCATGCAAACGAAGCGGTGTGGGCGGCGACAACGGCGGCGCTGACGCGCGACATCGTCTTCATCGGCGGCGTGCGCGCCGAC
The DNA here is from genome assembly GCA_019237945.1 of Deltaproteobacteria bacterium. Taxonomy (GTDB): domain Bacteria; phylum Myxococcota_A; class Polyangia; order Haliangiales; family Haliangiaceae; genus JABFXX01. Next base: position 6,033 of record JAFAOG010000049.1, read on the forward strand.
GCGTTCGACTCGTACCTCACCGTGCAGCCGCGCGGGATGCTTGCCGTCAACGCGCGCGGCACCATCGTGCGGCTCGCCGCGGGCGCGTATCGCCGGCCGACCGACAACGCGACGCCGCAGCGCGCGACGCAGCTCGCCCTGTCGACGGAGAATCATGCGGGGCCGGTGCTGATCGCGAGCACGGCCTACTACGTCGATCGCGAGCGGCTGCTCGTCCCGATCAATGGAACGACCGTCGATGGCGAGCCCGACCGCCGCGCGACCGGCGTCGCGACGAACGTGGGGATCGAAGTGCGGGCGGTGCTCGCGAGCGGGCCGTGGCGCGCGCGGCTGGGAGCGAGCGTCTCGCACGCGACGCGCGCCGATACGCCGACCGCGGCGTCGCATGCAGCGGACTACGACCTGCCCGCGCACCTCGATGTGATGGCGAGCCGCGCGATAGGGGCGTGGCAGCTCGGCGCACGCGTGCAGCTGCGCGCCGGGTTGCCGTACACGCCGGTGACGGGCTCGATCTACAACGTCGAGGCCGACCGCTTCGATCCGATCGACGGCAAGGTGATGTCGGCGCGGGCGCCGTGGCGTCGCGAGCTCGACCTGCGCGTCGATCGAAAGTTGTTGCCGCAGCTGCGTGCGTACCTCGACGTCGCGATCGACGGCGGCGTGCTCGGCTACACGTACAACTATGACTACTCGCGGCGCCTCGATATCCATGCGCTGCCGGTGCTGCCGTGGCTCGGCCTGGTGGGGACGCTATGAAGCGCGCGTGGCTGCTCGTGCTCGCGGGGTGTGTCGATGCGAGCGTTCCGCCGTGGCAGCTGCGTCACCAGCGCGTGATCGCGGTGCAGACGAACCCGGCGGGGATCGCGGCCGGTGAGACGGCGACGATCGATGGGCTGCTCGCGCACGAAGACGGCAGCATCACCGACGAGCAGCCGGTCGCGGTCGTCGTCGAGTTTCCGAAGGAGCTGTTCACGGCGGTCCACTACAATGTCGATCACTGGCAGATCGACGGCATCGTCGACCAGCCGACCACGCTCGGCATCGAGATGCGGTTCGCGAGCGGTGAGGTCGCGACGAAGGAGATGACGCTCGGGGAGCACATCGAGAACCCGCCGGCCCCGATCGCGCCCGCGCCGGCGCTCGATGTCGACCTCGCGCTGCCGGCCGGGACGTGGCTGACGGACTGCGGCGAGATCACGGGGATGACCTGGCGGATCGACGCCCCCTGCGACGGTACGATCGTCGGGGTGGCGCGCGGAGTGTTCGGCGTGTCGTGGAGCGTGGCCCCGGTGCGCCTGCCGTAAATTTGCGGCCGCGGATCGCGGCGCGGGACAATTTCGGGGATGCGGGTGATCGCACTGCTCGTGCTGCTCGGCTGCACGCAGACGCCACAGGAGAAGTCGCAAGACGTCTGCCAGGCGTACTGCAGCTGCGCCGATCCGGGTGCGTTGCCGTCGGTGCTCGACGACTGCATCCAGCAGCAGTGCTTGCCGCAGCTGCCGCCGGTCAGCGACGCCTGCCTGCAGTGCGTGTTCGCGCACGACCAGGTGTGCACGGACCTGGCCGCTCAGTGCACCGATCTGTGTTTGCCCGCGAATCAGACGCCAAAGCTCGGAGGAATGCGATGAGGCTCTCGACTGCGCTAGTTGCCGCCATGCTCGGTGTTTGCCGCCTCGCGGCGGCGCAGGGCGATCCACCGCCGTCGCCGGGCGAGCCTGCTCCGCCGCCGGAGCCCACGCCCCCGCCGGCGCCACCCGCGCCACCCCCGCCGCCCGCTCCGCCAGCGGTGATCCATCAGGATGCGCCGCCTGCCGAGGGTCGGCCGGAAGGCACGGCGTTTGGCATCGGCATCGGCTACACGCTGCCGACGTCGCTCGAGACGCCGAACACGGCGAGCCTCCGGCTGCGCTTTGCGAGCGGGCTGACGCTCGAGCCGCGGGTGGCGCTCGCGAATTCATCGCAGTCGACGAAGACGACCGGCAATCCCGATACGAACGACTCGACGAGCGAGCTGCTGCTCGAGGGTGCGCTGCGCAAGGCGTTCATCAAGCGCGGCCGCTACGAGTTCGAGGGCATCGGCGGAGCGCGTCTCGACGTCACGAAGGACGATCCGCAGGGCGATAACAACACGATCACGACGAGCGACATCTCGCTGTTCTGGGGCGTCGGCGTCGGGGCGTGGATCACGTCGCACTGGCAGTTCACGTTCACGATCGAGAATCCTCTGATCAGCCTGTCGTCGACGAAGCGCGAGACCGCGGCGGGGATGAGCACGACGAACAGCACGACGAACATCGGAGTGGTGTTCAACCCGAACGTCGTCATGATGATCCACCTGTATAACTAGCGGGTGGATGATGTAGCGCTCGCGGTCGTACAGCACTACGCGAAGGTGCGCCGCGACCTGCCGTGGCGCCGCACGCACGATCCGTATGCGATCTGGGTCAGCGAGGTGATGCTGCAGCAGACGCGCGTGCAGACCGTGATCCCGTACTGGGAACGCTGGATGGCGAAGTTCCCGACGGTGCGCGCGCTCGCCGATGCACCGCTCGACGACGTGCTCGCCGCGTGGGCCGGCCTCGGCTACTACTCGCGGGCGCGCAACCTCCACAAGGGCGCGCAGGCGGTTCGCGAGTCCGGGCTGCCGAGCAAGGCGAGCGAGCTGCGCGACGTGCCGGGCATCGGGCCGTACACGGCGGGCGCGATCGCGTCGATCGCGTTTGGCGAGAAGGCGCCGCTCGTCGACGGCAACGTCGCCCGCGTGCTCGCGCGCGTGTTCGCGATCACCGCCGACATCAAGAGCACGGCCGGCCAGAAGGCGCTGTGGTCGCGCGCCGGGGAGTTGATGGCCGCGCTGCCGTCGCCGCACGCGCCGGGCGCGCTCAACCAGGGCCTGATGGAGCTCGGCGCGACGATCTGCACGCCGACGGGGCCGCGCTGCCTCGTGTGTCCGCTCGTGAAGCACTGCCGCGCCGCGATCGAAGGCCGCCAGGACGAGCTTCCCGTCGTCGCGAAGCGCAAGGGGCTCGACGAGCTGCCCGTGCTCGCGCGAGCGGCGCTGTGGTTGCAGCAGGGCGACGAGATCGTGCTCGCTCGCCGGCGCGCGGAAGGCCTGTTCGGCGGGCTGTGGGAGCTGCCGCAGGGCGACGATCGATTGGAGGTCGCACGCGCGCTCGGCGTTACAGTCGATCCGGACGCCGTCGCGTATCACGACCAGGTGCTGTCGCATCGCCGGCTCCGCATCGCAGTGTTTCGCGGTGGCATGCCGGCGCGGCTTGTCGCGGGGGCGCTTTCCGGCTACGACCGGATCGCACGGTTTTCGCTCGGCGAGGTCGGCTCGCTCGGTGTCGCCGCGGCAACGACCGCGATCCTTTCGAAGTACGAGGCAACGCCATGGAATTCGATCCCAAAGCGCTCCAGCTCTTCACCGAAGGCTACGAGAAGATCATCGAAGGGATCGGCCGCCTCGGGTACGACGTCGCGGACCCGAACTTCGCAGAAACGGCGAAGCGCGCGGCGAAGGGGCTCCACGAGCTGATCCACGATCAGAAGCAGGTCAAGCCTGCCGTCGAGGAGCTGCTCGCGAAGACGTTCCCCGCGAAGTACACGGAGATGGTGATCAGCAAGCACAACACCGCGTTCGGTGTGTGCCCGCACCACCTTCTGCCGGTCGTCTACAACATCTCGATGGCGTACATCCCGACGGAGAAGGTGCTCGGGCTGTCGAAGCTGTCGCGCCTGGCGCGCCTGATCGCGCGTGGCCCGCGCCTCCAGGAAGACCTGACGCACGATCTCGCCGACATCCTGCATGTCCAGCTGCAGAGCCAGGGCTCGGCGGTCTACATCGAGGGCCTGCACATGTGCATGGCGGCGCGCGGCGTCGGGGCGCACGAGGCGCGGCTCGTCACGAGCGGTGTGCGCGGCGTGTTCCTCGAGCTCGCGACGCGCGAGGAGTTCATCAAGCTCGTCGTGGCGCCGCACAGCACGCTGCTGTGAAGGCGGCGCTGATCCACGGCTTCGGCGGCGACCCGCACGCGTGGGACGATGTCGTCGCGGCGTGGCAGCTGCCCGACGCGCCGCGCGCGATCGCGCTGCCGGGTCACGGCGGCGGCCCGGTGCTCGACACGTGGGACACGAACCTCGATGCGGTCGCCGCTGCGATCACCGGATGCGACTGCGTGATCGGCTACTCGCTCGGCGCGCGCGTCGCGCTCGGCCTCGTCGTCAGCGGGCGGTGCGCACACGGCGTTCTCATCGGCGTCAACCCCGGGATTCCCGACGACATGCGTGCCGATCGGGCGCAGGTCGACGCGGCGTGGGCGCGGCTGCTGCGCAGTGAAGGCGTCGCGGCGTTCGATGACGCGTGGACGAAGCAGGCGTTGTTCGCGACGCAGCAGCGCGTCCCGGAAGCGAAGCGCGCGGCGCGGCGAGCGCGACGCCTGCAGCACGATCCCGAGCAGCTCGCGCGCAGCCTCGAGGTGATGGGCCTGGCCGCGATGCCCGACTACTGGAGCCAGGTCGCGCCGCACCGCGATCGGATCGCGCTGATCGCGGGCGCCGACGATGCGAAGTACGTCGCGATCGCGGCCGGGCTGCCGTGCGCGTCGTTCGAGACGATCGCTGACAGCGGCCACGATCCGACGCTCGAGCAGCCCGAGGCTCTCGCCGCCGCGATCGCTCGTGGCGTCGCCGCGCTACGGTAGATGGATGTGGCCCTGCGCGCCGGCGGTGTGGCAGCCGACCTTGTTGCAGCCGCCCTGCCCGCTTGTCAGCTGCGCCGACATCGGCGTGATGTTCGGGCACTCCGTCGCGAGCACGGTCACCGGGAACGTCACCGGCGACGTCGTGTAGAAGTTGCCGTTCGTCGCGGTGACCATCTTGATCACCTGGTTGTTCGCATCGGTCGCGACGACCGTCGCACCGACAACCGCGGTGTTGCTGTTGACCGACGTATAGATCGTCCCCGACAGCGTGAACCCGTGGTTGTGGCAACCGTTCATGCAGTCCTGTCCCGGGTTGTGGTGACCGTCGGGCAGGTTCGCGCTCTGGTTGAGGCAGCCATTCGAGCCCGAGCCGGAGCCCGAGCCGGCGGGCGCGTCGATCGATCCCGTGGGGCCGTCGCCTCCACCCGACGATGCATCGGGGCCTCCGCCCCCGCCCGGCGGTCCACTGGTCCCCACCGTGCCGACCGTACATGCCGAAATCAGGAGGACCGCGAACACCCTCTTCCGCATGGCGAAACCAGGCTGCAACAAGAGCGCCACGTGCGGTTGTGCAATTGACGTACAGGTCCGAAACTCATACGAAAGCGGCGAGCAGCTCCTCGGGAATCCGTTGCGGGCGGCCACTCGTCAGCGACACGAATGCCCACGTCGTCGCCGCGCGCAGCACGACCTGCTCGCCGCGCTTGATCTCGGTCGCGCGCACGCACGACGCGCCCTTCCAGCTCGCGACCCACGTCTCCGCGATCACCAGCTCACCGCGCAGCACCGGCGCGAGGTAGTCGAGCTCGTGACGGCGCACGATGAACACGCTGCCGAGCGCGCGATACTGCGGGTGGTCCCAGCCCTTCGCGCGCGAGTGTTCCATCGCGACCTCGAGCACCCAGCGGAGGTAGACGAGGTTGGAGACGTGGTCGAGCTCGTCGATGTCGGCGTCGCTCGCGGTGATCGGAAGCTGGAAGCGCACGCGGCGATGGTACCGTCGCCGGATGGGTGATGACACCAGCGCACGTGCGCTGAGGATGAGACTCGAACGCGGTGAGACGACGGCGGCCGATGCGCTTCCCCTCTTGACGGCGAGCACGCTCGACGCCGCGACTCGCAGCGAGCGCCTCGCGGCATGCCGGCTGCTCGGCGATCTCGCCGGGCGCGCGCTCGGGGCCGAGTGGGACGTCGCCGAGCGTGCGGCATTCGCGCTGCTCGAGGCGGCGCGGGTCGCGGATACGGCGGCGGATCGGCGCGGCGTGATCGCGGCGATGGGCCGCGGGTTTCGCAACATCTGGCTGCTTCCGTTCGTGCATCGCCGCTTGAGCGACCGCGATCCGACGATCGCGGCGGCCGCGCTCGACGCCGCCGGTGGCCTCGGCTTCCCCGCGCTCGAGGAGGCCGTCGCCGCGTACACCGCCGAAGGCGCGCCGCGCGATCTGCGCCTTGCCGCGATCGGGGCGCTGGGCCGCATGGGAGCGGCGAGCGCGGTCGATCGGCTCGTACCGCTCGTGATCGGCGATCCGATCGAAGCGGCGGCGGCGCTCGCGGCGCTGACCGAGATCCGATCCGCGGCGGGCCGTCAGGCGGCGCTCGACGTGCTCGATCGCGAGCTCGAGCCCGAGGTCCAGATCGCGGCCGTGCGCTATCTCGCGGAGCTCGGCGCGCTCGAGGTCCTGCCGATGCTGCGGCGGCTCGCGCGCAGCGAGGATGCCGAGATCCGGATCGCGTCGTCGCTGGCATCGCGGGCGTTGAAGGCGGAGCGCGATCGCGACGCGGGCGAGCGATTCCTCATCGCGCTGAGCGAGCCCGATCGGGCGGTGCGGGCCGTGCTCGCACGCCGGCTGCGCACGCTGCCCGTCAAGGATGTGATCGAGCAGGCCGAGGTGCTGCTGGGCGAGGATGCGGCGGGCGTCGTGCAGATCCTCGGCGAGGTCCGCGAGCCGGAGATCACGAAGTTCTTGCTGTCGCTCGCGGCGCGCAGCGATCTGCCGGCGCATGTCCGGGCGCGCGCGGTCGGTGCGATCGAAGCGGATCAGCCGTGGGAGCGCGATGCGCTGGTCGAGGTCGCGCGCGGCGACGGCGACGAGGCGCTGCGGGCCGCCGCCGTGCAGGCGATCGGCGCGTTCGCGACGACCAGCGAGCTGATCGAGCGCATCGGCGAGCTCGCGAAGTCACCGAGCGCGGCCGTGCGCGGCGCGGTGCTGTGGGCGCTCCAGCTCGCGCGCGAGAGCAGAGACGGGGCCGCGAAGCTCGTCGAGCCGCTGCTCGATGATCCCGATCCGGTCGTTCGCCGGCGCGCCGCGTACGTCGCCGGCAACCTCGGCCTCGACAAGCTCGCGCCCGCCCTCGCGCGCCGCACCGCGCACACCGAGGACCCGGCGCTGCGGCTCGCCGCGTATGTCGCGCTCGGCGAGCTCGGCATGCCCGGCGTCGTCGGCGAGATCGTCGGTGCGATCAAGCGCGAGGACGATCCGCGCGTGCTCGGCGCCGCGTCGAACGCGCTGATCGCGGCGTCGCCCGAGGCGAAGGACATCGCGGCGCTCGCCGGCCGCGCGTCGCAGCTGTTGAACGCGCCCGATGCGCGGATGCGCGAAGCGGGTGCCGAGATCGCGGGCCTGCTCGCCGGCGCGGTGCCCGCCACGCAGATCGCGCCGCTCGCGGCCGACGACTCTCCGACGGTCCGCGGCGCCGCCGTGTGGGCGCTCGGCAAGCTCGCCGACCCCGCGAGCGAGAAGGCGCTGCTCGCCGCGTTCAAGGACGACGACCCGACCGTGCACGAGCGCGCCGCCGCGGGCCTGTTGCGCCTCGGCACGCCGGATGCGCTCGCGCAGGCGATCGCGTTCATCTCGAGCGACGGCGATCCAGCCGCGCGCGCCGCGCTCGCCGCCGGGGTTCACATCCCGCCCGCGCACGCCGAGAAGCTCGCGCCGCTCGTCGACATCGCGCTCGGCAGGGTCGCCGCCGATGATCCGGTGTTCGACTCGCTCGTCCGTCTCAAGCTCTCGACGCACGCGCCGACGCAGGCCGCCGCGATCGACGTCGATGCCGAGATCGCGTCCGCGTTCCCGTCGTTCGCCCAGCTGACCAAGCTCGCGGGCTTCGACCAGCTCGTCAGGTCGCTGCGCACGGCGGAGTCGCTGTTCCACACCGCGTCGTCGCCGGATGCCGATCTGTCGCCGCCGATCACGCTGTGGATGAAGGTCCTCGAGAACTACGTCCACGCGTGGCTCGGCCCACGCATGGCCGGCCTGCAGCGCGACCCGAACCAGCTGTTCGACTACGTCGATCGCGTGATCGGTGGCTCGTGGTCGGGCTACCAGCGGTGGATCGAGCCGAAGTGGCGCGACCCGGCCGAGGTTGGCGGCGCGAAGGTCGAGGTGCCGCTGCGCGCGATCCCGAACTCGGTGCGCGACTTCCAGGAGCATCGCCGCAAGCGTCTCGACTCGCCGCTGTCGATCACGGAGTGGGCGCGCCTGATGGTGCTGTTCGCGGTCGACCATCCGTCGACGGGCTTCCGCAACATGATGAAGCTCGGCGGCAAGTCTCCCGAGAAGACGATCGCGCTCGCGCACCGCCTCCACACGCTCGCCGCCGTGCGCAACCTCGTCACGCACCGCGCGAGTGCGGGCGTGCAGACGCTCGCTGCATTCCGGCGCGGCTACTACGCCGCGTTCGAGGACCTTGTCGCGCTCGCCTAATTGGGGCCGCTGTTGTCGATCGAGATCGCGTTCGTCAGCTTCGAGTGAACCATCAGGATCTGCGGATCCGTGTCGTCGACGGTGAGCGTACCGTCATGGTTGCGCGCGTTCGACCAGTTGATCGTCTCGAGCGCGTCCTTGAACGCGAGCTTGAGCTTGATCGTGTTCATACCGCCGGCGGCGAGCATGCGGTTGCAATCGAGCGACAGCGACAGCGAGCTACGATCTTCGACCTCGAACGGATAGCTCGTGCCCGCCACCGTCACGTGGCCCTGGAGCTCGTACGAGTCGTCGATCAGGTGGCCATCGATCTGGAACGACACCTTCGAGTAGACGCCCGTCGGCGCGTCGCCGAAGTCGATCTCGGTCGGCGTCGACTGCGAGTCCCACTTCGTCGTGAACCGGGTCGCGGTCGTGCGCGGGTCGCCAGGGCCGGCGTCGCCGATCACCTTGAGGTTGTCGAACCTGAACAGGACGCTGTCGAGCGTGAACCCGTTGTCGAGCGTTGCCGGGATCGGCGTCGGGTCCGAGGTGAACGCGACGTGCAGCCCGGTCCCACCACCGCTCCCGCCGCCGTCCGGCGTCGCGCCATCCGGCCCCGCCGGGCTCGACGTGTGGCAGGCAACGAGGGACCCGGCGAGTAAGCCGCACCGGATCAACCCCTGCATGCGGTCCATGGTAGCAACGCCGGGGCCAGGGGTGAATCAACGCAACGCCGCGAATTCCTGCATTGGGCAGGTGCGCAGCCCTCGTCTACTGTGCACGATTCGTACAAAGCGATGGCAGAAGAGCCACTGACGCAGGAAGCCGGCACCGCCCTCGCGGCGCATGTCGGCCCGCATGCCTTCCTCGCGATCTACATCGAGGGCGGAGACCGCACGTCGCGGATCGTCGACCTGCCCGACGGTGTCGATGTCACGTTCGGCCGCTCCCGCGGCGCGACCGTCAACGTCGAGAGCGAGAAGGTCTCGCGCATGCACGCGCGCGTCCGCCGCACCGGCGACGTGATCGAGGTCGAGGACCTCGGCTCGCGCAACGGCACGCGCGTCAACGGCGACAAGATCGACGGCCCGCGCCGCATCACGCACGGCGACGAGATCCAGGTCGGCTCGATCCTCGCGGTCGTCGGCATCGCGAGTGGTCTGCGCCGCTCGTCCCCGGTCGCCGACGACGTCGCGGGCGAAGCGCGCCTCGCCGCCGAGGTCGATCGCTCGGTCCGCTATCACCGCCCGCTCACGGTCGGCCTCGTCCGCTGCGCCAACGATGCCGTGATCGACGCGATCGCGCGCTCGCTCCGCCCGATGGACATGATCGCGGAAGACGCGGGCGACGACTACCTCCTGATCCTTCCCGAGCTCGGCCGCGCCGAAGGGCACGCCGCCGTCGAGCGCGCACTCGAGTTCGCCGGTGCCGCCTCCGCCGATGCGCGCGTCGCCTCCGCGCTCTGCCCCGACGACGGCACCTCGGTCGAGCTGCTGATCAGCCAGCTGCGCGCGAGCCTCCGCGGCAACAAGCCCGCCCGCGCCGCCGCCGCCGCCGCCGAGCCGCCGTCGAGCGAGCCGGTCGTGCTCGACGCCGCGATGCGACGCGTCTACTCGCTCGTCGAACGCATCGCCGACACCCCGATGACCGTCCTCATCCTCGGCGAGACGGGTGCCGGCAAGGAAGGCGTCGCGGAGGCGATCCACAAGAAGTCGTCGCGCTCCGCCAAGCCGCTGATCAAGCTCAACTGCGCCGCCCTCCCCGAGACGCTCCTCGAGTCCGAGCTCTTCGGCTACGAGCGCGGCGCATTCACGGGCGCCGAGCGCCGCAAGGTCGGCTTCTTCGAAGCAGCCGACGGCGGCACGCTCTTCCTCGACGAGATCGGCGAGATGCCTTTGGCGTTGCAGGCCAAGCTGCTGCGCGTGCTCGAGCGCAAGGTCATCACGCGCGTCGGCGGCACGACCGAGATCTCGACGGACGCCCGCCTCGTCGCCGCGACCCACCGCGATCTCGAGGCCGAGGTCCGCGCCGGCCGCTTCCGCCAGGACCTGCTGTTCCGGATCGGCGGCTTCACGCTCGTCGTCCCGCCGCTCCGCGATCGTACGAGCGAGATCATCCCGCTCGCCGAGCACTTCGCGCGCGCGACCGCCGCCGAGCAAGGCCGCCCAGCCCCCGTCTTCACCGACGACGCACGCGACGCGCTCCTCGGCTACGCCTGGCCGGGCAACGTGCGCGAGCTGAAGAACGCCGTCGAGCGCGCGCTGATCCTCTGCGGCGACCGCATCACCGCCGCCGACCTCCCCGAGAAGCTGCGCGACGCGGGCCAGCGCGTCCGCCCCGTCACGCCGGCCGCCGACATGCGCGGCCACCTCGCCGAGGTCGAGCGCGCGGCGATCGTCGCCGCCCTCGATGCCGAGGATCAGAACCAGACGCGAGCGGCCCGCCGGCTCGGCGTCTCGCGGCGCGCGCTGATCTACAAGATGGAGAAGTACGGCCTCAAGCCGCCGCCGTCGCGCGCGGAGTAGCGGCCGGTCGCGTGTTGCACCACAAGCCCGGCATCCTGTTCCTGTGCGTCGCCAACTCGGCGCGCAGCCAGATGGCCGAGGGGCTCGCGCGGATGATCTTCGGCGAGCGCGCAACTGTGCAGAGCGCCGGGAGCCGCCCGTCGCACGTGAATCCAGCTGCGATCGAGGTGATGAACGAGCTCGGCGCGGATCTCGTGGCGCACACGTCAAAGTCGGTCGATGCGATCGATCCGGCCAGCGTCGATCTCGTGATCACGCTGTGCGCAGAAGAGGTATGCCCCGTGTTCCTCGGCCAGATCCGCCGGCTGCACTGGCCCGTGCCCGATCCGGCCAGCACGGATCCGACGATCTCGCGTGACGAGATGCTGCGGCGGTTCCGCGAGGCGCGCGATGCGATCCGCGCGAAGCTCGAGGCGTTCGCAAAGGCGGAGCTGTGAACGCTGCGCGCAAGCTCGTCGCGGAGGGACTCGGCACGGCGCTGCTCGTAGCGGCCGTCGTCGGATCGGGGATCATGGCGCAGCAGCTGGCGAAGGATCCGGCGACCGCGCTCCTGTGCAACACGATCGCGACCGGCGGCGCGCTCGTCGCGATCCTGCTGATGTTTGGCCCGGTCTCGGGGGCGCAGCTCAACCCGGCCGTTACCGTCGTGATGGCGATGACCAAGGACCTGACGCCGCGGCTCGCCGCCGGCTACATCGCCGTGCAGATCGCGGGTGCCATCGCCGGCGCCGTGCTTGCCAACGCGATGTTCGCGCTCGATCCGGTCGCGGTGTCGACGACCGTGCGCGCCGGCTTCCCGAAGCTGCTGAGCGAGGGCGTCGCGACGTTCGGGCTGATCGGCGTCGTGATCTGCGTCGGTCGAACGCGCCCGGCGATCACGCCGCTCGCGGTCGCCGCATACATCGTCGCGGCGTACTGGTTCACCGCGTCGACGTCGTTCGCGAACCCGGCCGTCACGATCGGCCGCGCGTTCAGCGACTCGTACGCGGGCATCCGGCCCGCCGACGTCGCCGGCTTCATCGCGGCGCAGGCGGTGGGAGCGGCGCTCGGCGGCCCGATGTTCACGTGGCTGGTGCCGCTCGCGCCGCGACGCGATTAACGCACTTCGATCGTGCCGTGCAGCATGTTCATGCCGCACGCGTAGGGGATGTCGCCGGCGCGATCGATGCGCAGCGGAATCTCCACGGGCTGGTTCAGCGGCAGGCGCTCGTCGATCTTCGTGCCGTCGGGCAGCGCGACGTGCACGTCGACCGCGCACGTCTGCTCGCTCGTCCGCGTGAACACGAGCACGACCGGCTGATCGCGTGGGATCGTGACGACGGCGGGCGTGAAGCCGGCGTCGGTGACCGTGATCGCGATGCGCGGCGTCGTCGCGGGCGCGACAGCACGCGGAGCAGGCGGCGGGCCGAGCGCATCCTCGACGGCGGCGGCGAGCGCGGCGGGCGATCCGGTGCGTTCCCAGAGCAGCTTGCCGTCGCGGCCGAACAGCTTGACGTGCGGCAGGTTGAAGCTGCCCGGGGCGAGGTACGTGGTCCACGCGGGCGAGTCGCTGTCGACGGCGTTGATCTTGCGAACCGCGATCGCGTCGGGGTGGCGGCGCGCGACGTCGCCGAGCAAGCGATCGAGCTGCGCGCACGGACCGCACCAGTCCGCCCAGAAGTCGTAGACGGTGAGCTTGCCGGGGACGGGCTCGAGCGGTGGGGCGCTGCCGTCGGTGGAGGCGTCGCGCTTGTCGAGGCCCGCCCAGTCGGTTATCGGCGCGACGACGCGCGGCTTCCACAGGTGGACGTGCGTGCTGATCGTCAGCGTCGCGTAGAGCGGGACGTCGACCTGGCCGCCGACGACGTGCGTGTAGACCGGGACCTTGAGGGAGAACGCGGCGCGCCAGTCGTCGTCGAGGGTGTAGGCGGCTTCGAGGCCGGCCATGATGTCGACGCGGCCGATGTTGCCCTCGCTCGTGTTGACCATGCCGTTCCAGCGCTCGGCGCTCTCGGAGAAGCGGTCGAGCGTCGCGCGGAAGCGCCAGCTCTTCGTGCCGAGGCTCGACGCAGCGCTCGCGCCGACGGCGTAGCGATTGCCGGCCTGGTAACCGTAGTGGTTCTCGTAGAGCGACTGGATCGTGAGGCCGTAGGCATCGACGGTGACGCCACCGAACGTGCGATAGCCCTCGACGCCCGCGACCGGCTCGAACGTGCCGGTGCCGAACTGCGTGTGCTCGTGGGGAAGGCCCATGTCGCCGAGCACGAACGGATTGGGGACCGTGCTGCCGAGCGGCAGCGTGGTGCCGAGGCGCGCGCCGAGCGTGAAGCCGGCGGCGGTCGTCGCAGCGCGGGCGATCAGCCACGGATCGGCGATGCCGACGAGCGTCTCGTTGCGATGGTGCAGGTTCGGATCTTCGATCGTCACCGGCTCGCCGGTCTGCGGATCGAGGTAGCGGATGTGGGTGTTGAACACGCGGAACGGCAGCACGACGTTCGCGGCGAGCCAGCTGGTGACGCCGAGCTCGCCGATCAGCCGCGTCTCGCTGTTCACGATCGACTGATCGTGCTCGACCATCGCGGGGATGCCGCCGGGCAGCGATTCCCACGCGAGATGGGTGGCCGTTGCCGGGCTCGCGACAGACGACAGATCGAGGGACAGACGCCCCGTCTCGATGTCGCTGGTTTCGGTCCCCCCGACCGGGAGGTTGGGATTACTTCAACCGCCTCAAGCGCCCGCGAGCGCCTTCGGCATTTCTCGCCACAGCAGCAAACTGCACAGCGCGGCGGCGACGACACGCGGGAACATCATGGCTTTGTATACAACTTGCGGCACCAGGCGCTAAGCTTTGAGGCTGGATGCGCGCAAAACGGATCGTCAAGTCGATCGACGCGACGGTCGCGACTGGCAAGCGCGCTCCTGCGAAGTTCACGATCGAGAACATCTCGGTCACCGGCGCGAAGATGCAGGGTCCGCTGACGCTCAAGCTCAAGGAGCGCGTCTCGATCGTCTTCTTCGACGACAAGGAACGGATCGAAGTCCAGGCGGACGTCGTGCGCGTCGATACGGCCGACCTGCTGACCGACGAGATCGCCGTCGCATTCGTTGAGCCGAGCGCGGAGGTGACCGCGAAGATCGCGGCGATGGTCGACAAGGCCGTCGACAAGGAGATCGACGACGACTCCGCCCAGCCCGCGCTGCCGGACGAGGAAGATACGGCGGATGTCGTGATCCAGATCGACCCGCTGACCGGCGAGCCCGTGCGCCCCGACGACTGAGGCGGTTTTTCTGTCACATCGGGTCGGGTCCAGGGCACCACCCTGGCATGAACCTCCGCTGCGTCCTCGTTTGCCTCCTCGCCGCCTGCACCAAGCACGACCAGCCGGCCCCGCCGCCGGCGCCTGCGGTGGCGCCGAAACCGATCGTCGTCCAGACGGTGCCGCAGCCCGCGCCGCAGCCGGTCGCGCAACCGGTGCCGCGCGATGTGGTCCCCTGCCCCAAGGATGTCGCCGAGCAGGCGGCCGCGCTGTTCGGAGCGACGGCGAAGGATCTCGACGAGCCGAAGTGCCTCGCGTTCTGGTCGCAGAACACGACGGAGTGGCTGTTCTGGGGCCGCCTGATGAAGGCCGACGACACGGTCATCGTCGCCGGCACGCGCACGGCGAGCACCGCGAAGCTGCAATGGCGCGCCGCCGACGGGCTCGACGGCCCCCCGTCCGACTACCAGGCCGTCGATCTCGACGGCGATGGCAACGACGAGGTGATCGAGCACTCTCGCGCGTCGAGCGGCGAAGGACAGCTGTGGGAGACGCTGAACCTCTACACCGCCGCGCAAGGCGAGCTGACGAAACGCGCATCGGTGCCGCTGAGCTACTCGAGCCTGGGTCCCAGCGCCGAGCTCGGCCTCAAGCGCGGGCCCGAGGCGTGTCGCGGCGAGCTGACGTTCGAGCCCGCTGGCGCCGGCAAGCTGCTGCACGTCAAGGCGCTGGCGCGCAAGGGCAAGCCCAACGACAGCGACTGCCCGAAGACCGCGACCTACGCGTTCGATGGCAAGGCGCTGGTCGAGAAGGTCGCGTCGCGCTAGGGACTGCCCCTAACGCAAGTCCGCGTGATCGCGGGCCGCCGAAGCCGGCGCTTGACAGTCTTCTCGACATGACTAAAGATATATCTGCAGACACGTTCTGCAGACAGAGAAGACAGATATGAACAGAAGGTATGGAAACTGGTTTGGTGAAGGCCGCGAGCCGGAAGGCTTCGGCGGTGGGTGGGGTCCGATGCACGGTCGCCACGAGGGCCCGGATGGGCGACGCGAGCGTGGTGGACCATTCCGCGCGCGGCGCGGCGGGCCGATGGGCCCCGGCCCGTTTGGCGGGCGGCGCGGTATGCGACGCGGCGGGCCGGGCGGCCCGTTCGGCGGGCGCGGTGAGTGGCAGGAGCTGTTTGGCGAGCGGCCGCCGCGCGCCGAGCGGGGTGGCGTGCGCTACCTCGTGCTCGATGCGCTGAGCGAGCAGCCGCGCCACGGCTACGAGATCATGGCTGCGATCGCCGAGCGCGCGAACGGACGGTACAAGCCGAGCCCGGGCGTCGTGTACCCGACGCTGCAGCTGCTCGAGGAGCTCGGCCACGTCAAGGTGAGCGAGCGCGACGAGAAGAAGATCCACGCGATCACCGCCGCCGGCAAGGCCGACCTGGCCGAGCATGCGGATGAGGTCGCCGCGTTCTACGAGCAATCGGAGGACGTGTGGGACGACCACGCCGAGGAGCTGCGCGACTTCATGCACCGCGTGCGCGGGCTCATCCGCGCGTTCCGGCGCGCCGCACGCCGCGGCCGGCTGACGCCGCAGACGATGGCGAAGGTCCGCGCGATCCTCGACGACGCGCTCGGCAAGCTCGAAGCACTCGACGGCGACCGCTAGCGCAGCCAGAAATCGCTGGCGCCACGCGCGCTTGTGAGATTTCTTCGAGCCCCTGTCGATCGGCAGCGGGCTCGTTTGTCGTCTTGCCAAAGGAGCAGACGATGAAGAGAGCCGCCGCCGTGCTGACCGGGATCCCGGTCTTGTTCTTGTCCTTCGACGCCCTGATGAAGCTCGTCGATCCGCCCGAGGTGGCGGCCGCATCGGCGCGGCTCGGGCTTCCCGCAGGCACCGCGGTGCCGCTCGGCATCGTGCTCGCCGCGTGCGTCGCGCTGTACGTGTGGCGCAGGACGGCGCCGCTCGGCGCGGTGCTGCTCACCGGGTATCTCGGTGGCGCGGTGCTCGCGCACGTGCGCGTCGGCGATCCGATGCTCACGCACACGCTGTTTCCGATCTATGTTGGCGCGCTCCTGTGGGGCGGCCTCTACCTGCGCGACGAGCGCGTTCGCCACCTGATTGCCTGAGGAGAAAGACCATGAAGTTCTTGATGACCTATCAGCAGAATCCCAACGCCGCGCCGCCGACGCCCGAGCACATGCAGAAGATCGGCGAGTTCACGATGAAGAACATCCAGGCCGGCATCGTCAAGATGACCGGCGGGCTCGTGAGGCCGACGAAGGGCATCCAGCTCGAGTGCAAGGGCGGCAAGATGTCGGTGATCGACGGGCCGTTTGTCGAGACGAAGGAGCTGATCGACGGGTTCGCGCTCGTCGAGGTCGCTTCGCGGGAGGAGGCCGTGCGCGTCGCGAGCGAGTTCATGCAGCTCGCGGGCGACGGCGTCGGCGAGATCCTGCAGGTCTTCGACATGGGTGAAGGTCAGCCGCGCTGACGTATAGTCGGAGGCGATGGATGCCGTCGCGCGGGTCTGGAAGGACGAAGGCCCGCGCGTCATCGGGTATCTCGTCCGCATCCTGCGCGATGTCGCGCTTGCCGAGGAGCTCGCGCAGGATGCCCTCGTTGCGGCACTCGAGGAGTGGCCGCGCACCGGAATTCCCGAGCGCCCGGGCGCGTGGCTCGTCACGACCGCGCGCAACCGCGCGTTCAACACGCTGAAGCGCTCGCGCGTCGCCGCGCGCACGAGTGATGCGCTCGCCCACGAAGCGCCGATCGCGGCGGAGCCGGTCATGCCCGAGGCAATTCCCGACGACGCGCTGCGCCTGATGTTCACGGCGTGCCATCCGGTCCTGTCGACCGATGCGCGCGTCGCGCTCACGCTGCGGCTGATCGGCGGGCTGACGACCGAGGAGATCGCGCGCGCGTTCCTGACGACCGAGACGACGATCCAGCAGCGCATCGTCCGCGCGAAGCGCACGCTCGCCGAGGCGCACCCGACGTTCGAGCTACCGCCGCCGCACGAGCTCGCCGAGCGACTCGGCTCGGTCCTCGAGGTGATCTACCTGATCTTCAACGAGGGCTACACGGCGACCGCGGGCAGTGACCTGATGCGCCCTGCCCTCGCCGCCGAGGCGATCCGGATCGCGACGCTGCTCGCCCAGCTCGCGCCCGACGAGCCCGAGGTGTTCGGGCTGCTCGCATTGATGCAGCTGCACGCGTCGCGCTCGGCCACGCGCGTCGACGCCGACGGCGAGCCGGTGCTGCTCGTCGATCAGGATCGCGCGCGCTGGGACCGCACGCTGATCGCGGACGGGCTCGCCGCGCTGGCTCGTGCAAACCGGCCCGGGCCGTATCAGCTGCAGGCCGCGATCGCCGCGTGTCACGCGACCGCGCCGTCGATCGACGCGACCGACTGGCGCCGCATCGCCGAGCTGTACGGCGAGCTCGCGCAGCTGAGGCCGTCGCCGGTGATCGAGCTCAACCGTGCGATGGCGATCTCGCGCGCCGACGGGCCTGCGAAGGGGCTCGCGCTCGTCGACAAGCTGCGCAAGCCACTCGCCGATTACGCGCTGTTCCACGCGGCGCGCGCGGAGCTCCTGCATCAGCTCGGGCGCGGCGGCGAGGCCCGCGCGGCATACGAACGGGCCGCGGAGCTGACGACGAACGAGCGCCAGCAAGCGCGGCTGCGCGCGCGGGCCGCCGCGTGTGGCGACTAGCGCCGCGACGTCGCGATCGGGTTGTAGCGCTCGGCGGGCTGCGGGTCCGTCGTCCCGCCCGCGATCAGGATCGTGCCGTCGCAGAGCGGCGTCGCGGCGTGGCCGGCGCGCGGCACCGCGAGGTGATCGGTGGCGAGGAAGTCGATGAGGCCGGTGTTCGTGTTGACCTGGAGGATGAACGCGGTCGCCGTCGGCGCGCCGGCCGGCGACATCCGGCCGCCCGCCATCAGGATGCGGCCGTCGGGGAGTGTCGTCGTCGTGAAGTCGAGGACGCCCGCGTTCGGCGGCAGCGTGCCGGCGTCGACGAAGCCGCCATCGATCGTGAACGACTCGAGGTTCGTCACCGGTTTGCCCATCGCATCGAGGCCGCCGATGATCAGCACGCTGCCGTCGGGCATGCGGACCGCGCGATGCAGTGTGCGCGGGTAGAGCATCGTCGGGTGGACGGTCGAGAACTTGTCGGTCAGCGGCTTGTACAGCTCGGCCTCCGCGATCGGCGCGACGATGCCGTTGCTGCCGGAACCTTCGCCGCCCGCGACGAGGATCTCGGAGCCGAGGTCGTCGCCCAGGCGCGTCGCGGTGTGATTCCAGCGCCCGTGCAGCAG
The DNA here is from genome assembly GCA_019237945.1 of Deltaproteobacteria bacterium. Lineage (GTDB taxonomy): Bacteria > Myxococcota_A > Polyangia > Haliangiales > Haliangiaceae > JABFXX01. The sequence goes on from JAFAOG010000049.1 coordinate 24,495, forward strand.
CGCGGCGTGAGATGGCAGCACCGTCGGCGTGCCGTTCGCCAGCGTGATCTCGTCGACGCTCGTCGAGGCATCCGAGCCGCTGCCTGCCGAGCCGGCGGTGCCGCTGCCGCCCATGACGATGATGTCGCCGTCGACGAGCGTCGTGGCGGTGAGGCCGAGGCGCGCCATCGAGCTGTCGTCGATGCGCTCGACGCGGCGGTCGGCCGGGTTGTCGGCTTCGATCGTCTCGACGAACGTCGCGCCCGTGCCCGTCGACGCGTCGATGCCGCCGATCACGGTGACGTGAATCTCGGTGCCCAGGCCGAGCAGCGCGACCGCGGCGCCGATGCGCTGCGAGATCGTCGTGAGCACGCGGTACTCGCCCGCGGACGGATCGTAGCGCTCGACGTCGGTGACCGGCGTCGTCGACGAGCCCGGGCTGACCCCGCCGATGAACAGCGCCGAGCCATCGTGATACGTCACCGCGACGCCGCCCGTGCGCAACAGCGGCGTGAACGATTGCTGGCCGAACTTCACGGTGTGCGCGAAGTAGAGGTGCGGCGACGGCGGAGTCGCGTTCTGGTCGAGCGCGAACGCGCACGTGCGGCCGTAGGCGACCGCGCTCGAGCTGAGCTGGCCGGTCATGTGGATGACGAGGTCGTCGGCGAACGGCACGCCGCCGAGATCGATCGGCTGGCCTTTCGTGATCGTCTGCGACACGAGGTCGACCGCCGCGCCCTGGTGCGCGACCGAGATCGTGACGGAGTCGAGCGGGAACGCCGACGCACTATCGTTGGCGGGCTCGTCGATCACGGGCGTGATCACGGCGCTGTTGCCGGCGCACGCAGCCAGCGCGACGCACGCGAGCCGCTTCACTTGATCACCGGCCCGGCCTGCACGCTGCCCGAGCTCACCGTCGATCCGGCGATTGCGGCGGTGACCGGCACGAGGATGATCGCGGCCGCGGCGGCGCCGCCCGCGACCCACGCCCACTTCGACTCGTACCAGTGCCGCGACGGCGGCGGTGCCAGCAAGTCGCCGACCGCATCGGCGAGCGCGCCGAGGTCGCCACCCGGAGCCATCGTCACCGTGCGGCGATCGCGCTCGCGGCCGTCGAGCCCGACGAGGCGTGCCGTGCCGACGTTGCCGTGCACCTCGACGACGACCACGGATCGCGCACTCGCGACGCGCGCCTGCACGAGGATCTCCGAGTCCGACGGCGGCAGGTACGGCGGCGGCTGCAGCGAGTACGACGTGTCGCTGATCAGCTCGAAGTGGATGCCCTGCGCTTCGCGATCGGGGCACGTGACGCGCGCCCAGTGGTGCCCGAGGATCTTCGGGACCGGGCCGGTGTACGGCGCGGCGTCGAGCGTGGCGGAGCAGCCGGCCGGGATGTCGAGCGTCGCCTTCGCCGTCTTGCGCTGGAGCACCAGCTCCTTCGCGCGATCGAACGCCTTCTTCGCGCTCGGCTCGAACGTCAGCGTGTCGAGCTCGCGCGTCGGATCGAGCGTCGCCGCGATCACCAGATCGTCGAAGCCGCCGGAGTCATCGCCGAGCTTGCCGCGCGCGAGCCCGCGGTACACGAACACGTCGGAGAGCAGCGCGGGTGACAGGCCGGCGGCGCCATTCGCGTCGAGCTCGGCGCGCACGCCGTCGAGCGTGTCCTTGGCCTGCTGCAGCTGGAGCGCGTTGTAGGCGGCGATCGCGGTGCGCACGCGCTCGGCCGTCTGGGCCGTGACGGTCGGGTGCGGCGAGCGGTCGATCAGCGCGGCGCCCTTCGCATGGACGACGTGCTCGATCGGCGCGATGCGAGCCCCCGGAGCCCACACCTCGACGAGGTCGGCGGCGGGCGCAGCAACGGCCGGAACGGCCATGCCGAGCACGAGGAGGGCCCCCAGGGTGCGCACTCGGGTTGCAGTTTCAGCCGGTTCGTCGGTGCGGTCAACCGCGCGCTATACTTGGCGTGATGAGCCGCGCGCTGGGTCGCTACGAGCTGCTCCGGCCGCTCGCGCGCGGCGGTATGGGCGAGGTCTATCTCGCCCGGCGGCGGGCAGCGGGCGTCGAGAAGTGGCTCGTCGTGAAGCGCATGCGCCCCGAGCGCGCCGGCGATGCACGGTTCCTCGATCTGTTCATGCGCGAAGCGAAGCTCTCGATGAGCCTCGCCCACCAGAACATCGTCCCGGTCTTCGACTTCGGCCGCATCGACGACCAGGTCTTCCTCGCGATGGAGCGCATCGAGGGCAAGGACCTCGGCTCGACGCTCGCGAAGGCCGGCCGCGGCCTCTCGCCCCTGCTCGCCGCGTTCATCGCCGCCGAGTGCTGCCAGGCGCTCGACTACGCGCACCGCCGCCGCGGCCCCGACGGCGCGCCGCTCGGCATCGTCCACCGCGACGTTACGCCCCGCAACGTGCTGCTGTCGTGGTCGGGCGAGGTCAAGCTGACCGACTTCGGCATCGCCGCGCTCGCCGGAGACGCATTCCGCTCCGCCGTCGGCACGCCCGCATACATGGCCCCCGAGCAAGCGCGCGGCGAGCCCACCGACGCCCGCGCCGACGTCTACGCAGTCGGCCTCGTGCTGCGCGAAGCCTGGACGGGCGTGCGCGCGCGCGCCGGCAATGATCGCGAAGCGACCCTCGCCCTCGCCCGCGAAGGCGCGCTCGCCCCGTGGCCCGACGGCTTCACCGGCCCGCTCCGCGACATCATCGATCGCGCGACCGCCGCCGCGCCCGACGCGCGCTACACCGACGCCCGCACGCTGCTCGAGGCGCTCGACGCGTTCATCCTCGAGGAGCGCGCGGGCAAGAAGGCCGACGCGCCGGCGCGCCAGCTCGCGAGCTGGCTCGACGCGACGTGGGACGACGAGCGCGAAGAGGGCGCGATCGAGGAGGCGATCGAAGGCGAGCACCTCGTCAGCTTCCTCGACGACGGCGCGCTCGACGTCATTGGCACCGGCACGCAGCGCTCGATGGCCGCGACCGCCGCCGACGAAGCACCCGCCCCTGCCCCCGTTCCCGATCCCGCTCCTGCTGCCGTTCCCGCTCCTGCTGCCGTTCCCGAGCCCGCTCCGAAAGCCGCACCGTCCTCGACCACGCCAAAACGCCCGACCACGAAGCGACCGGTCGTCGCGTCCAGCGATCCAAAAGAGCCGGCCGTCGCGCCGTTCGATCCGAATTCCGTCAAGCCCGACCCGCAGCCCGAGCGCCTCGCCCCCGGCAGCGGCCCCGATCCCGCGAAGGTCAAGGCGCTCGAGGCGGCCGTCGCGAGCCGCCACTGCCAGAAGGCCGTCACGATCCTGCCGACGCTCGCGTCGTCGGCGGGGCCCGACTACCAGCGCTACACGCAGGAGGTCACCGCGTGTGCGACCGCACGCGCGAAGGCGATGCAGGAGTACACGAGCCCGGATGCCGAGCCCTGGGTCCTCGCGCTCGCCGACGACGAACGCGACCTCGGCCAGGCCGACACCGCTGCGAAGATGGTCGACGGCTACTACTACGGCCGCGGCGTGAAGGCGTGCCAGAACAACATGCCGGCGGAGGCGCAGGCGATGCTCGGCAAGATCAAGAGCGACTCGCTACGCACGCCGCTCAAGCAGGTCTGTCACTCGATGAAGGTCGAGCTGAAGTAGCTACGCGAGGTTCTTCTCGAGCAGCTTGCCGAGGTCGGGAATCGCCTCGACGACGTGCTTCTTCGCGCCGTCGCGCATCTTCAGATACATCTTCTTCGCCGTCGTGTGCGACGTCTTCTCGGCGCGCCGGTCGGTGACCTTCAACAGATCTTCGGCGATGTCGTCGCCGCGCGCGACCATGAACGCCGGCAGTGGCGTCGACTTGTTGGCTTCCCACTTCTCGTAGTGCGGCTGCAGCTGGGTCAGCCACTCGTCGAGCATCGCGTCGACGGTCTCCTCGACGAAGCCCTTCTTGATCGCCTTGATCGTCGAGTACGCGCCCTTGATGATGAAACCGCGCTGCTTGACCTGCGCGTCGATCAGCTCGACGCAGTCCTTGATCACCGCGGGACGCTTGGTGCCGTTACCGAGTTGCTCGACGAGAGTTGGCATTGCGGGGTGCGTACCACAACAGGATCTTCGGAGCTACTGGCCGGGTTCCTTGAACGAAATGCCGTACTGCGAGCAGCGTTTCACCATCTGCTGGCGGTCGAACTCCGGAAGCTTTTCGTACCACTGCTGGGCGGCGTTCTGGTCGCCCTCGATGCAGTGGGAGGACACCATGATCCGCAGCATGCGGACGTTGCTCGGATCCTTCGCGAGGACCTTGGTCGCGATCGTGCGCGCCTCCTCGAAGTCCTGGCGGTCGTACGCCTTGTTCGCCTCGCCGAGGACCATCGAGTAGCGCGGGTCGGCCTTGTCGGGGATCTCGGAGATCGCGGGGTGATCGTCGGTCGCCGCGATCACGGGGCCCTGCGACGGGCGGACGTCGGTGACGGCGGCCGGGTGCTCGAGCGGATGGCCGACCTGCGCGTGGGTCTCCGGCGCGGCGTGATCTGGCGGGGCGGGCTCGTCGTGTGTGACGTCGGGCACGTGCGCGCGCGGAGGCACCGAGACCTGCGCCTGCGCGGGGCTCTCGCGCACCTGCAGAAACAGGTACACGCCCGCGGCCATCACCGCGAGGGCGAGGCCGGCCAGGACTGCGGCGCGCGAGCTCACGACCACAGCAAATAGCACGTCGCGGGAAGCCCTTCCAAGCCGTGGGAGTTTCGCGGTATTGCGCCGCCATGAAGAGGCTCCTCGTGCTGGTGCTCGCGCTCGCGAGCTGTGGCGACAACTCGAAGCTGTGCGGTAGCGGGACGCGCGACAAGGATGGCGTGTGCATCGGCGGCGGCGAGTGCGGCCCGGGCACGAAGCTCGACATGACGACGAACCAGTGCGTCCCCGACGGCTCGATGATCTGCACCGACGGCACGGTGTTCGATCCGATGACGAATTCCTGCAAGATCGATCCGAACGCGTGTCAGGGCGGCACCGTGCTCGTCGGCGGCCAGTGCGTCGATCCGACGGGCGGGCTCACCGTCGATCTCGAGGAAGGCATGACGGAGCCGAACGGCCTCGGTCTGTTCGGCGAGACGTCGAGCAATCCGGCCGGCGTGATCCAGCTGAAGCCGGTCGGTCAGCACTTCGTGATCCACGGCCACATCATGCCGTTCGAGGACAACAACGGCGACGGCCTCAACGATCCGGACATCGACTCGTACGTCGTGACGGTCACGCAGCCGACGCTGTTGAACATCACCGCCGACGGCGTGCACGGCCTCGCCGCCGGCTACGTCACCGTCGACAACGTCGCGTCGACCGATCCGATGTCGCCGTGGGTGCGCTTCGGCATCAACCTCACCGGCGACACGTCGCAGCGGCAGGTGTTCTTGCCGACCGCGGGCACGTACATCCTCGGCGTCTCCGACACGCGCTCGCTGTTCCTGCAGGGCGGCGCGGCGGGCGGTCCCGATGCCGAGTACTACGTCACCGTCGACGTGCTCGACCTGCCGGCGCCGACGATGCTGACGTCCAACACGATCAGCGACAAGATCGGCTCCGACGTCATCTTCTACACGGCGGCGATGGGCACCGGCATCAACGACGTGCTGCTCGACATGCCGCAGGTCCAGGCGAACGCGAGCGTGCTGACGCTGTCGGGCAGCGCGCTCAAGGGCTTCGCCGACGAGGGTACCGACCTGTTCGGCAACCCGACGCCGGCCGAGATGCTCGCCGGTGGGTTCACGGCGAGTGACACGCCGGTGATCGTCGTCGACGACACGTACAACTACGCGATCGCGCCGGCCGACTACACGCTGACGATCACGACGAGCAACGCGCAGCCGCTGTCGACGACGGGCGGCACGGTCAGCGAGCCCGAGCAGACGAACACGCAGCCGGCGTCGCTCTCCGACGTGCCGAAGCTCAACCAGTTCTACTTCGACACCGACGCGCCCGATCAGACGATCGGCATCAAGCTCGTGTGGAACCATCCCGTCGAGGGCTCGCTGCTCGACGGCAACCTCAACAGCATCGCGACGTTCACCGGCTACGCGAGCGGCGGCGCGACCTGGACCACGTACACCGGCCTGCTGCGCATCAAGAATCCGGGCCGCTACTACTTCTTCGTCTACGACCCGACCGGCACGGCCGGCACGACGACGCTGTCGGCGACGAGCACGCTGACGAAGCTGACGCCCGCGCCGATCACCGAAGGCACGCCGACCGGCAACGTCGCGCTCGGCACGTTCGGCTCGGTGCCGCTGACGTACGCCGCCGGCACGACCGATCCGTGGCAGCTGTTCAACGCGGCCGGCGTCAACACGGGCGGCGAGATCGTCGGCTGGTACGACCCGGCCGCCGCGTACGGGCGCCTCGACACGCTGACCGCATCGACAGGCAACGTCGGTGGCGAGCCGACGCCGATCTTCACGCACCAGTACACGGCCGCGGGCGGCGCGATCGGGCGCATCCTGCTCGACGACCCCACGCAGACGTACTTCGTCAAGGTCAACGGCGTGACGCCGGCCGCGAACGCGACCGTCAACCTCAGCTTCGCGAAGCGTACGATCATCGACCTCGGCACGATCGCAGCGGCGAGCAGCCAGACCGCGACGAACAACCCGCTCGGTGGCACGACGACGACCGGCTACGTGCTGTTCCGCAGCACGCCGGGCGATCCGGCGACGATCACCGTCCACCCGCACGTCGTCGCGCTCAACACGCGCTTCACGCTCGTCAACGCCGACGAGTCCGCGGCGGGTCCCGCGATCAACACGTCCAACACCGGTGACGACACGACGTCGCTGTTGCCGACGCACGCGTGGACCGCGTTCGAGGTGACCGCGCAGCCGAACCCAGCGGTCGCACAGCAGTACGACGTGACGGT